>JAFJUR010000076.1 GCA_017859995.1 Holophagaceae bacterium
CATGAGGATCATGATCACGGGCACGAAGACGATGACCGCGCTCACGCCGGGGATGACGCCATCCACGAGCAGGCTGGTGAGCTCGCCCGCGGGCAGGCGCGCCTCGGCGAAGCCCGACAGCGCCTTGAAGGCCTCGGCGATCCAGTCCTGGGGGATCTTGCCCAGGATGAAGGACACGGAGTACACGAGGGCCAGAATGCCCAGGAAGATGGGGATGCCGAGCGCGCGATGGGTGAGGATCGCGTCCAGCCGCGCCGTCGGCGTCTTCTTGTCGTCGGGGGCCGTGGCCACTTCCTTCACGAGGCCGTGGGCGAAGCCGTAGCGCCGTTCGGCCACGAGGGTGGCGCCGTCGGCGCCCAGGTGGGGCTCCAGAAAGGCAAAGCTCTTGGACAGCTGCTGTCGAATGGCTTCCCGGGCGTGGCTTTCGTCCACCGAGCGCTTGGCGTCGGCGTTGTTCTCCAGCAGCTGGAGGGCCAGCCACCGGGGGGGCATGGCGGCTTCCAGCTTCTCGTCCCGGCAGATCTCCGCCTGGAGCTTCGCCAGCTCGCCTTCGATGTCATGGCCGTAGTCCACCGTGATCCGCCGGCAGCGGGTGGATTCACCGCGGGCCAGGGCGCAGAGCAGCGCCTTGAGTTCTGTGATGCCCTGCTCGCGGTTCCCCACCGTGGGGATCACGGGGCCGCCCAGCAGCAGTTCGAGGGCGGGCACGTCGATGCGCACGCCACGGTTCTCGGCGTCATCCACCATGTTGAGGACGAAGGCCACGGGCTTGCCCAGCTCGAGCAGCTGGGTGCTCAGGTAGAGGTTGCGTTCCAGGTTGGAGGCGTCCAGCACGTTCAGGACCAGGTCCACCTCGGGGGAGGCCAGGAACTGCGAGGCCACGCGCTCATCCTCGCTGCGGGCGGACAGCGAGTAGGTGCCGGGGAGGTCCACCACTTCCATGGTGGTGCCATCGTGCTCGAAGGTGCCGCTGCGGCGTTCCACCGTGACGCCCGGCCAGTTGCCGACGTGGTGCCGCGCGCCGGTGAGGGCGTTGAAGAGCGTGGTCTTTCCGCAGTTCGGATTGCCCGCGAGGGCGATGGTCAAGGTCATCAGGCCACCCGGTTCACGAGAATGCAGGCGCTCTCTTCCCGCCGCAGGGAGAGGTGGTAGCCCTTGATCACCAGCTCCATCGGATCACCCAGGGGCGCGAGCTTCTCCACCCGCAGCCGGGCACCTCGGATGAAGCCCATCTCCAGGAGCCGCTGGCGGACCTGACCCTGGGCCTGAACCAGTACCACTTCGCCCTGATCTCCAGGTTGAAGAAGGCTTAATGGCACCGATAGATTTTGAGTCATAGTCTCAACTCCAACGACAAGTGTATCCCAGCCCCAGGGTGCAACAAGGTCCCGATGAATGGATGTGATCTGCGTCTAAACTGGAGGAAATGAGCACCTCCAGCCCCCTGACCCTGCCCAACGCATTGACCTTGCTGCGGATCCTCGCGATCCCCTTTTTCGCCATCGCGGTCTGGTACGGGCACCACTGGCAGGCCTTCATCCTGTTCGCAGCTGCTGGCTTCACGGACCTTCTCGACGGCCTCATCGCCCGCGCCTTCGACCAGCGCTCCGACCTGGGAGCCGTCCTCGATCCCGCCGCCGACAAGATGCTGATGACCACGGCCTTCATCCTCCTCGCCTGGCGCACGCAGGGCATGACCGCCCCCATCCCGGTCTGGGTGGCCATCCTGGCCATCTCGAGGGACCTGGTGATCTCCTTCTACGCCTTCGCCTCCGTGGATCGCCTGAGCGACAGCGTGTTCCATCCCAGCCTGCTGGGAAAGCTCAGCACGGCCATGCAGCTCATCGCGGTGTCGCTGGGTCTGCTCTTCAACGCCCTGGGGCCCCGGCCCTGGATGGACCCGTTCCTCCCGGAAATGTACTGGGTGGTGGCCGCGCTGGTGCTGGCCTCGGGCATCCACTACTTCCTGCGCGCCACGCGGGCGGCCGCCGCCTGATAGACTGGCAGGTCCGCGTCGGGAGACGCCGAAGGAGCCGCCATGAGAAAGCCCGCCCCGAAGGGGCCGAGATCTGCGCCTGCCAAGAAGACAGCCCCGGGTCGTCCGACCCGGCGACCTGCGGCATCCGGTCCATCCGCACGGCCCGCGTCGGCCTCCCAGGGCGAGACTCGTGGTGGTCCGCGCGCGGGTTCAGCGGCCCGGCCCGGCGCGCCCGCCAGGCCCGCCGGAAGGCGCCCCGCGCCGCGGCCCGCCCCGGCCACCGCGGCGAAGCCCAGGACTGCGCCCGCCGCCCCTCGCAAGACCGGCCCCCGCCCCGGCGGACCCGGACAGGAGCGCCTGCAGAAGATTCTCGCGGCGGCGGGCATCGACAGCCGCCGGGCCTGCGAGCAGATCATCCTCGATGGCCGCGTGCAGGTGAACGGCAAGACCGTCTCGGAACTGGGCGCCTGCGCCAACCCGCGCCGGGATGTGATCACCGTGGACCTCATCGAGATCCAGCGGGAGGATCCCGTCTACATCCTCATGAACAAGCCCAAGGGCTATGTCACCACCGTGAAGGATGACCAGGGCCGCCCGACGGTGATGGCCCTGCTGCGGGGCGTCCCCGGCCGCCTCTACCCCGTGGGCCGGCTCGACTTCAACTCCGAGGGCCTGCTGCTCATGACCAACGACGGCGCCCTCGCCCAGGTGCTCATGGGGCCCGAGCATGAGATCCCCAAGGTCTACCTCGTGAAGGTGCACCGGAATCCCAGCCCTGAACTGCTCAAGGAATTCCAGGAGGGCTTCCTCCTCAGCGGGCGGCGCCTCAAGCCCTGCCACATCGAGGTCGCCGAGAAGGGCGACAACCCCTGGCTGAAGGTGACCCTCACCGAGGGCAAGAACCAGCAGATCCGCCGCATGTTCGCCGCCGTGGGCCATCCCGTGAGCAAGCTGCGCCG
Source organism: Holophagaceae bacterium (assembly GCA_017859995.1). GTDB lineage: Bacteria > Acidobacteriota > Holophagae > Holophagales > Holophagaceae > Geothrix. The sequence continues at coordinate 2,938 of JAFJUR010000076.1, forward strand.
GGTGCAGTTCGGGCCGCTGGCCGACCCCATGCTGAAGCCCGGCACCTGGCGCTACCTCAGCCCCCAGGAGATCGCGGCGATCAAGAGCCTCTAGCCCTGGTTCTCCTTGTAGACCACGTCCACGGCCAGGGCCAAGCCCAGGAGCAGCGGAAGGTTCTCCGGCCGCTCGGACTGGACCAGGTACTTGTCCGCGTTCGTGAACGCCTCCTTGAGGAGGCCGGCCCACTTCTTGGTGACGAAGCCGATCTCCTGGTGCTGGATCGTGGCCTTGTAGTCCCAGCCCTTCCAGTCGCCCTTCAGTTCGCCCACGGGCTGTCCCAGCGGATCTTCGATGGCGAAGGCGCCGCCCAGGGAGAAGACCTTGCTGCGGACCCGGGCCAGCACCCTCCCGTCCGCGGCGCGCACCTCCAGGCGGGTCCGCAAGAATCCGGGGCGTTTGTGGACGCTGAGGACCGGGACGGGGTTGCTGGCGGCATAGACGTTCAGGGTGGTGGGGAGCATGCGCTTCCTGACGAGCAGGCGCGCCCATTTCGCCCAGGTGGCGGGTTCATCCTTGGCCTGGCCGAGGGGGGCCTGGGAGTCGGGGTCCAGCAGGTTGTAGGTATCCCGCAGCTTCAGGAGCGCCACCTGCTCGTGGACGAAGATTGCCGTGCGCTGACCAAACATGCCTTCTCCAAATGAACCCTGATTCTCTCTCATCACCCCGGCTGGGGCGAATCCTCCAGGCGCTCAGGGCTTCGGCCGGCTGAGGTAGGCCTCCGCGCCCTTCATCTCGGCGGTGGGGCCGTGGGCGGGCCGCTTGGGACGGGCCTTGGCCCGCTTCAGGCCCCACAGGCCCGCCAGCTCGGTGGCCTCGGGATTGCCGGGGGCCAGGGCCAGCACTTCGGTGAGGTCGGTGCGGGCCTGGTCGGCCCGGCCAAGTTTTTCGTGGAGCAGGGCGCGCTTCATGAAGCCCCAAGGATTGGCGGGCTCCTGCCGAATGATCTCGGCGTACTCGGCCTCGGCTTCCAGCCAGCGGCCTTCTTCTTCGGCGGCCTCGCCGCAGAGCAGGTTGGTGACGGCGCAGAACCCCAGCCACGCTTTCTGCTCGGCGAACTCGGCGGGCGTGAACCGTGACCTCGCCTTGGCGCGCTGGGCGGCCTGGTCGAGGTGCCGCAGGGCCTTCTCCGTGTGGCCATCCACCCGGGCGAAGATCTCGGCATCGCCGCTGGCCCGGTAGAAGTCGCGCTGGATGCGGCCCTCGGCGCGGTACTGGTCGAACATCCGCGTGCCCGGGTAGAGGGCCAGGGGGCTGATCTGGCAGTCGCTGGGCCGGGTGTCGCGGATGAAGCCGGAGGTCTCCTCCACGTCGGCCCAGGTCTCGCCCGGAATGCCGGTGATGAGGTAGATGCCCAGGTTCATGCCCACCTTGCGCACCAGGTCCAGGGCCCGGCGGGCATGGCGGAGGTTCGTGCCCTTGTCGAGCAGGACCAGCACCCGCTCGCTGCCGTGCTCCACGCCGAACTGCATGAACTCGCAGCCGGCGCGCTTCATGGCCACGAGGCGGTCCTCGTCCACCAGGTTCACTCGGCTCTGGCAGTTCCACAGGGGATGGAGCCCGCTGCCCTGGATGCCCGCCATGAGCTTCAGCACCCGGTCGCGGTTGGCGGTGAAGGTGTCGTCCCGGAAGCTGAAGTAGGTGAGGCCGTGGCGGTCGCGGAGCAGGCGCATCTCCTTCAGCACGGATTCCGCGCTGCGAAAGCGGATGGAGGTGCCCCAGAATTCCGGTGTGTTGCAGAAATTGCAGGTGGCGGGGCAGCCCCGGCTGGTGCTCAGGTAGGCCAGCTGGCCCACATCGTTGAGGAAGTCGGCCTCCAGGTGCTCGGCCGGCACCCCCACGGCATCGAGGTCCTCCAGCGGCGCCTGGGGCAGGGTGGGGCCCTCGCGGAGGATCAGGCCCGGCGTGCGTCGCCAGAGATCCGAACCCGGCGCGGCTTTCAGGCGCTCGGTGATGCCCAGGAGCGTGGTCTCGCCCTCCCCTTGCACGATGGCGTCCAGGGCGGGGCAGTCCTCGAAGACCTCCTCGGCCAGGTGGGTGGGGTGGGGCCCCCCGGCCAGGAGCACGGCGCCCGGGCAGGCTTCTCGGGCCCAGGTGAGCAGCTCGTAGGAGCGCTTGCGGTTGAAGGTGAACATGGAGATGCCCACCACGCCTGGGTTCTGCTCCCGGAAGTAGGCCAGGACCTCCTTCCGGCCCTTCCCGCTCAGGTTGGCCACCCGGCAGGGGAACGACCGGGACTTGAGCATGGCCTGCAGGTAGCCGAGACCAATGGGAAGGAAGGTCATCCACTCGTCCCCGAAGCCGCTCCGCGGGGCGCTGTAGGCGAGCAAGGTTCGGGGCAATGGCTGGAGCGGGGTCATGGTCGGGTTTCCAGGGCTTTCCAGTCTACGGGACCCTCTGCATGATGGAAGCACGAACCCCCTTGGAGGCGCCTTGACGGGCAACCTGATCCGCAACCCGGAGACCATCGCGGAGATCTTCCAGCGCGCCTGCGAGCGGCGGGAGCTGATGATCCTGGTGACGCCCTACCTGCGGTTCGAGTCCTCCTTCGTGCGGATGGAGGGCGGGGAGGTTCACGCCGCGGCCACCATGGGGCGCGAGGATGCCATGTTCGGCCTGCGGAGCCAGGACCTGAGGATGCGCTTCCCTCACGGCGTCAGCTTCCTGGAGGCCTCGACGGAACTGAAGGGCTTCGGCATGTTCGACGGGCGCCGCACCCTGCGCCTGGGCATTCCTGAGGTGCTGCACGAGGAGGACCACCGCGGCGCCTACCGGGTGGAGCACGTGGGGCGCGTGCCCGTGACATTCAGCACCCCGAAGTTCGACTTGGTGGTGGGCACCCTGGTAGACATCAGCACCACCGGGGCCCGGATCTTCAGCACCCGCGATTTCATGGAGGGCGAGCTGGAGCCCGGCGAGGACATGGCCGTCACCATCCCGCTGACGGACGCCATCCGGATCAACACCAAGGTGAAGCTGCGCCACGTGCGTGGCCGGACCTTCGGCGTGGAGTACCGGCCCCAGCTGGAGGGCCAGCTCCTGAACCCGCTTTCGCGCTGGGTGTTCGAGAAGCGGGAGGAGGACCTGGAGCGCATCGCTCGCAGGGGCGTGGAGACGGCCCCCTCTGGCGATGCGGTCCGCTCCGCGGTGGCGCCGCCCCGGGGCCTGCTGCTGGTCTCCGGCGACGCGGCCCTGGAGGCGGCCCTCCAGGACCTGCTGGGCGGCCTCCAGCCCCTGCGGCGCATCAGCCCGACCGTCTCGGCCCTCAAGGATGCCTTCGCGCAGAAGCCCGCCCTGGTGCTTTACCACGTGCCCGGCCTCAGCCTGGACGAGCGCAAGCGCCTGAAGACCCTGTTGGAGCCCATCCAGGGCCGGGTGCCGATCCTGCTCCTGGGTACCTCGGTGGAGGGCGGGGCCCTCCTGGAACTGGGCAGCGAGCTGAAGGCGGCCGTGTCCATCGTGTTCAACCCCGAGCGGGCCACCTTCTTCCAGCGGCTGGTGCAGGGCGTGCTGCGACGGAACTACGAGGGCGGGGAATCCCCCATGGTCCCCATGGACCGCGAAGGCGCCGACCGCTGACTGTCAAGCCTCGTTCGGAAGGGCGGGGGCCGCTAGAATCAAGGCTTCCGGAGCCTCCATGTCCGCTGCCCACGAACCGGCTGTCACCGAATCCCTGGCCCTGGAGCTGGGGCTGTCGAAGGACGAGTGGCAGGTCATCCTGCGCCTCCTGGATGGCCGCCTGCCCACCTACCCGGAGCTGGGCGTGTTCAGCGCCATGTGGAGCGAGCACTGCTCGTACAAGTCCAGCCGCATCCACCTGAAGAACCTGCCCACCGAAGGCCCCCGGGTCATCGAGGGCCCCGGCGAGAACGCCGGCGTGGTCGACATCGGCGACGGCTGGGCCGTGGCCTTCAAGATGGAGAGCCACAACCATCCCAGCTTCATCGAGCCCTACCAGGGCGCCGCGACAGGCGTGGGCGGCATCCTGCGCGACGTCTTCACCATGGGCGCCCGGCCCCTGGCGAACCTCAATTCCCTGCGCTTCGGGGAACTCGACGCGCCCCGCATGAAGGGCCTGGTGAAGGGCGTGGCCGCCGGCATTTCAGGCTACGGCAACTGCATGGGCATCCCCATGCTGGGCGGCGACTGCGCCTTTGACGGCAGCTACAACGGCAACATCCTGGTGAACGCCTTCACCCTGGGCGTGTTGAAGTCGGACCGCGTGTTCAAGGGCTTCGCCTCCGGTGAGGGCAACAAGGTGATGTACATCGGCTCGAAGACGGGCCGCGACGGCATCCACGGCGCCAGCATGGCCTCGGCGGAATTCGGCGAGGGCAGCGAGGAGAAGCGCCCCACGGTGCAGGTGGGCGATCCCTTCACGGAAAAGCTGCTGCTCGAGGCCTGCCTGGAGATCTTCCAGACCGACTGGGTCATCGGCATTCAGGACATGGGCGCCGCGGGCCTCACCTCCAGCAGCTTCGAAATGGCCAGCCGAGCCGGCACGGGCCTGGAGATCCGCCTGGACCAGGTGCCCCAGCGCGAGGAGGGCATGACGCCCTTCGAGCTGATGCTCAGCGAAAGCCAGGAGCGCATGCTGCTGGTGGCCCGCCCGGGTTGCGAACCCAAGATCATTCACGTGCTGCACAAGTGGGGATTGGATGCCTGCGTGGTGGGCGAGGTCACGGACAGCGGCCGCTTCATCGGCAGCTGGCACGGCGCCCCGGTCATCAACCTGCCCATCCAGCCCCTGGTGGACGCGGCCCCCAAGTACGACCGGCCCCGGTCTCGGCCCGGCTACCTCGACGCGGTGAATGCCGCGCCGCTGCCGGCGGACCTCAAGCCCGCCGAGGTGGAGCGCACCCTGCGCCAGATCCTCCAGGCGCCCACGGTGGCGAGCAAGCGGTGGATCTTCGAGCAGTACGACGGCACCGTGCGCAGCAACACGCTGCTGGGCATGGGCCGCGGCGACGCGGGCATCATCCGGGTGAAGGATGACGCCGGCCAGGACACGGGGAAGGCCGTGGCCATGTCGAGCGACTGCAACAGCCGCTTCTGCTACCTCGATCCCTTCTGGGGCGCGGCCCACGCGGTGGCGGAAGCCTGCCGCAACCTGGCCTGCGTGGGCGCCGAGCCCATCGGCCTCACGGACTGCCTCAACTACGGCAACCCCGAGAAGCCCGAGAACATGTGGACCTTCGAGCAGGGCTGCCTGGGCATCCGCCAGGCCTGCCTGGCCCTCGATGTGCCCATCGTCAGCGGCAACGTGAGCCTCTACAACGACACGGAAGGCCAGAGCATCTTCCCCACGCCCATGATCGCCGCTGTAGGCCTGGTGGAGGACTGCGCGGGTCCGGTGGCGGTGGACGCGCCGGACGCCACGGCCCTCTCGAAGGTGGGCAACCGCATCTGCGGCGCCGGCTTCCGCGCCGCCCACGACGGCATCTTCCTGCTGGGCGAGACCCGCGACGAGCTGGGCGGCAGCGAGTACCTGAAGCTCCGCACGGGCAAGGTGCAGGGCGCCTGCCCCGAGCTGCGGCTGGACGAGGAACTGCGGCTCCAGGCCTGCGTGCGCGAGGGCATCCGCCTCGGCCTCATCCGCAGCGCCCACGACACCAGCGAGGGCGGGCTCCTGGTGGCGGCCCTGGAGAGCGCCTTCGGGGGCGACATGGGCTGCCAGCTTCTTTTGAGCCGCGGCACGCTGCGCCTGGACAGCCTGCTCTTCGGCGAATCCACGGGCCGCATCGTGGTCTCCGTGAGCGCCGAAGGCGAGGGCAGCCTGGCCACCCTCTGCGCCACCCACCGCGTGCCCTTCGCCAAGATCGGCACCACGGGCGGTTCCCGCATCACCCTCGCGGTGGATGGCCAGCCGTTCCTGGACGCCGAGGCGGCGGGTCTGAAGGGCCTGCACGCCGATGCGCTGGAAGCGGCCCTGGGCTGATTCCGAAGAGGGGAGGCCCCGCTGACCCGATCATCCAAGTCTCCCCAGCCGCCCCTGCTGTTCCTGGGCTGCCTTGCGCTGGGCTGGGCCCTGGGGAGGCGGTGGCCCCTCGGGCTCGGGCTGCCGGACCTTCCGCGCTGGGCCGCGGGCTCCGGATTGCTGGCGGCGGCCGGGGCCCTGGGTGCCTGGGGCCTGCTCACCTTCCGGCGCATGGGCACCACGCCGGAGCCCAACGGCGTGGCCTCCAGCCTGCTCACCTCGGGGCCCTTCCGGTTCACGCGGAATCCCCTCTACCTGGCCCTTTCGGCCACCCTCGCCGCCTTTGGACTGCTCCTCGATTCAGCCTGGGTGCTGCTGCTGGCGGCGCTCCTGGCGCTGCTGCTCGACCGATTCGTCATCCAGCGGGAGGAGGCGCGCCTGCGGACCCAGTTCGGCGACACCTACCACGCCTACGCCCGGCGCGTCCGACGCTGGCTCTAGGGACCTCACATCCCCATGGCGGCCGGCGTCTTCAGCTTCGCGAGAATGTTCTCGATCATCGCCTCATCCGCCTTGAGGCCTTCCTTGAAGGCGCGGCGGTCCGTGTGGTGGATCTCCCGACGGAGTTCCCCGAGCCTGTACTCGAGGAGCCTCATCAGCAGCTCCGATTCCCTGGCCTCGAGATAGAGATCCATGGCGACCTCCCCGGGGCCGCCGGACCAAGGGTTGATTCCGGGGGCCCATGGGTAATATCGGCCCCCAGGGTCCCTCCCGCCACTGGCGCGTGTCAGGCTTCGAAGTAGAGGGCCATCTCATAGGGATGGGGCCGGTTGCGCACGGCGGCCTCCTGGGCCCGGAGGTGGCGCAGGTAGTCCTCCAGCTGCAGGCGGTCGAAGGCGCCGCCGGCCAGCAGGAAGTCCATGTCCCCTTCCAGCGCGTCGCAGGCTTCGGTGAGGCTGGTGGGTAGGCTCTTGATCTGCTTCCGCTGCGCTTCGGACCACCCAAAGATGTTCTGGTCGATGGGACCGAAACCCAGGGCTGTGGGATCCATCCGCTTCTGGATGCCGTCGATGCCCGCCAGCAGCTGCGCGGCGAGGGCCAGGTAGACGTTGCAGGTGGCGTCGGGCGGACGGAACTCGAAGCGGGCGGTCTCGGGCTGGTCGGCGTACTTCGGCACGCGGATGGCGGCGGAGCGGTTGCCCAGCGAGAAGAAGGCGCTCACCGGGGCCTCGAAGCCCGGCACCAGGCGGCGGTAGCTGTTGGTGCTGGGGTTGGTGAGGGCCAACAGGGCGGGGCCATGGGCCAGGATGCCGCCGATGTACCAGAGGGCCTCTTGGCTCATGCGGCCGTAGCCCTGCTCGTCGTAGAAGAGGTTCTTCCCGCCCTTCATGAGCATCTGATGGAAGTGCATGCCGCTGCCCGCCTCGCCGTAGAGGGGCTTGGGCATGAAGGTGGCGGTCTGGCCCCGGCGGTGGGCGACCATCTTCACCACGTACTTCACGAGCTGCGTGGCGTCGCCGGCCTTCAGCAGGGGGAAGAGCGGCGTCTCGATCTCGCACTGGCCCGGGCCGCCCACCTCGTGGTGGTGGTATTTCACGTCCACCCCCATGCGCTCCATCTCGGCGCACATCTCGGCGCGCAGGTTGTAGAGCTGGTCCTTGGGCGCCATGGCGTGGTAGCCGCCGTGCAGCGGGATGAAGTGGCCATGGCCGCCCTCGCCGCTGTGCCAGTCCGCCTCGCGGCTGTCCACGCGGTAGGAGGCCGTGTTCACGCCGTTCTCGTAGCTGACCTTGTCGAAGACGTAGAACTCGTACTCCGGGCCCCAGATGCTCTGGTCGGCGATGCCCGTCTCGCGGAGGTAGGCTTCGGCGCGGATGGCGATGTTGCGGGGATCCACGGGGAAGGGCGCCTTGGTGTCGGCCTCGTAGGCGGAGCAGATGAAGGCGAGGGTGGGCATCTCCCAGAAGGGGTCCATGTAGCCCGTGGCCAGGTCGGGGATGAGCACCATGTCGCCGGACTTCACGGACTTCAGGCCCACGCTGGAACCGTCGAAGCCCACGCCGTCGCGCATGAGCGATTCCGTGAACTGCGAGGCGGGGATGCTCACGTGGTGCCAGCGGCCCCAGAGGTCGCTGAAGATCAGGTCGATCATCCGGACATGATTTTCCTGGATGAACTGCCGGGCCTGCTCGAATCCATTGAACACGGGGCCTCCACGGGACCCGGTCATTCTAGATCCATAGATCTACAAAGGTTGTGATCTGGCTCAACCCTCCTTCATCGGCTCAGGATGCGCCCCGGCAGCAGGAACAACCCCTTCACCAGCCCGAACACGCCCTCCACCGCGAACCCCAACAGGCGGAAGGGCAGGAGGACCAGCCAGACCAGCGGGTAGAGGATCAGCGCCAGGATGGCCAGGGGCCAGCAGAAGATTAGCAGGATGAGCCAGAGCAGGAACGTGGCCATGGAAGCCTCCCCGTTCCAGGATCGGCAGGGACGGGCCCGGCATCCTCTCCGGATCGGCGAACACCCGGCCGGCACCGGCGGCCGGGGTGGGAAACCACCGGCCTCAGGCCAGGTATGATCCCTCCACACCCCCATGAGGCCAGGCCATGCCCTTCGATCCCCCGCCCCCATCCTTCGACCGCCGCGCCTTCCTGGGCGCGGGCCTGGCCCTCGGCGCCGCGGCCCTCGCGGGGGCCGAGGGGAAGCCGCGGCCCGTCTCCAAGGGACTGGTGCTGGAGGAGGCCATTGTGGAGGGCTTGCAGGCGGGCCTGACGGCGGGCCATTGGACCGCCGTGGACCTGACGCGGCGATACCAGGCGCGCATCGCGGCCTTCGATCAGGCGGGACCGAAGCTGAACGCGGTGATCGAGCTGAACCCGGAGGCCCTGGCCCAGGCGAAGGCCCTGGATGCCGAGCGGAAGGCCGGAAAGGTGCGGGGGCCGCTGCACGGCATCCCCGTGCTCATCAAGGACAACATCGACACCGCCGACCGCATGAAGACCACCGCGGGATCCCTGGCCCTGGCCGGGGCGCCGGCGCCGAAGGAGGACGCCTTCGTGGTGAGGCGGCTCCGCGAGGCGGGGGCGGTGATCCTGGGGAAGACGAACCTCAGCGAGTGGGCGAACTTCCGCTCGACCCGCAGCAGCAGCGGCTGGAGCGGGCGGGGCGGCCAGACGAGGAATCCCTACGCGCTGGAC
>JAFJUR010000008.1 GCA_017859995.1 Holophagaceae bacterium
GCGCATTTCTGGTAGCGTTGTGCCCAGCACTCTTTCTTCCTCCCGGCTTCCCGAGGTTCCCGATGCCCCGTCTCCTCCTCGTGGACGACAATCCAAGCATCCACAGGATTGCCGAGTCCCTCCTGGCTCCCACGGACGTGGAGCTCGTGTGCGTGGACTCCGCGGCGGAGGCCCTGGACCGCATCGGGCGCGGCGAACGCTTCGACGTGGCCCTGGTGGACACGGCCATGCCGGGCATGGACGGCTGGACCCTGCTTGGACGGCTGCGCGGCATGGACGAGACGGCCCGCATGCCCATCGCCCTGATGGCGGGCGTGCTCGACCCGGTGGATCCCTCCAAGCTGGCCAAGGCGCCCATCCAGGGTTTCCTGAAGAAGCCCATCGAGCTCCGCGAGCTGGGGGACCGCGTGAAGGCCCTGCTGGCCACGCCCGTGCCGCCTCCCGGCCCCTCCCCGTTCAGCACCGTGCCTGCGACGCCCGCCCGGGACCTGGTGGCCCGCGCCGAAGCGGTACTGCCCGAGTTCCGGCCCGAACCCGAGCCGTCCCTGGAACCGGAGCTCCCATCTGTGCACCCGTCTGAGCCACCATCGGGGCCGCAAGCTGGGCCGATGACAGACCAGGACTTCCCCGCCGTGGCGGAGCTGCCCGAACCGGAGCTGGAAGACGATCTCCTGGTGCTGACCGCCGAGGACCTCTGGCCGGAGGAGCCGGCCTCCGTGGCGCTCGAGCCAGCCTTCGTGCCTGATTTCGAATCGGCGGGTGAACTCGCGCCGAGCCCCGAGCCAGGGCCGTCCGCGCCGGCCTTGGGCGATGTGCACCTCGAATTGGAAGAGCTCGATCTCGACAGCCTGCAGGACCTGGCGGGCACGCCCCTGCCCGGCGCGCCCGCCATGGAATCGCCATCCTTCGCTGAGCCTCCGACCATCAACCTGCCTGACACCCTGAGCATCGATGAGGAGAACCTCGTCACCCTTTCCGGGCTGGAGGAACTCGAAGGTCCCGCGGGGACGCACGCGATCCCGATGCCCGACCTCGAAGCGGAGATGGGCATGGATGCGGCGTTTGAACCGTCCGTGGCCCAGGTCGCCGCCGCCGCTGGGCTCCTGCCGGTCGCAGCCTCCGTCGAGGACCTTCCCGCGCCCCCTGCCGCAGGTGGGCAGACCGCTGCCGCCCCCGGTCAGGTGCTGTCCGTGACGGAACCAGTCTCCTCTGACCAGGCGCGGGCCATGGCGCAGGCGCTGCTGGCTGATCCGGCGATGATGGACGCGCTGGTGAAGGCCGTGGTGGCCCGCATGGGCGATCAGGTCCTGCGCGAGATCGCCTGGGAAGTCATGCCCGACTTGGCGGGAAGATTGCAGAGATAGGCGCATGAAGCGCTTCGATCCCCCGTTCCACGGCCCCTCCCGAGGGATGTCCCCCAGGCTCCTGCCATGATCACCGGCTACAACACCGATGTGCGCCACGGGAACCGGGTCTTCCATGTGCAGACGGAAGACAAGGGCTACGCCAATCCCAAGATCGAAACCCTGATCTACGCCGGCGGCGAGATCCTCGACAGCTACCGGTCCTCCTACGAGGACCTGCTCGCCGCGCCCCCGGTCACCGAATCCGTGATCCAGACCCGCATGGACGAGCAGCACCGCGCCGTCATCCGGGACATCAAGAACGGGAAGTACGACCTCACCCCGCCCGACATGCTCGAGCAGCAGGCCTTCAACGACCGCCCGCTCGACCAGGCCATCCTCGAGTTCCTGCAGGCGGAGGGGGACGTGGACACCCTGGAGCTGGTGGTGGATCAACCCCTGAAGCCTGCCTTTGGGAGCCTCTTCCGGGTGCAGGTTCAGGCGCGGCTCTGCCAGAGCCAGAACCCGGTGGCCGGCGCCGAGGTGTCCGTGAAGCTGGTCTCCAGCCTCAAGAAGGCCACGGGCCTGCTCTCGGGGCGCACGGGGGCCGACGGCCGCTTCTCGGGCGAGGTCCAGCTGCCCCCCAGCCAGCCGGGCCAGTGCGCGGTGGTGGTGAGCTGCAACGGGGACCAGGGCTTTGACGAAGTGAAGGCCACGGTGGTGGCCTCTTAGATTTTGTTCTAATTTAGAGTTGGACAAAACTCCCGAAACCGATTACTTTCAGGTGGTCGGGGGGCGTGTTCCATGGGCAAGGTCGAGCCGGATCTGTTGAGCATTGGAGATATCTGCTCGGAAACGGGCCTGTCGGCGGACGTGATCCGGGTCTGGGAGCGGCGCTACGGCTTTCCCGTCCCCGTCCGCCTGGCCTCGGGACACCGGCGCTACCGGCGGGAGGACCTCCATCAGTTGCGGCTCATGGCCGAAGCGGTGGCCCAGGGGCATCGGCCCTCGGTGGTGACCCGCTCCGGCGAGGCAGCCCTGAAGCGGATGCTGGTGCCTGCGGCCAATCCCCTGGTGGAGGCGCTCTTCACCGCGGTCATGGCCATGGATACCGATGGAATGCGCCGGCAGCTGCGGATGGCCCTGGCCGACCTCGGTTGGAAGCCCTTCCTCCAGCGGGCAGTCTCCCCGCTGCTGGACCGGGTCGGCATGGCCTGGGCCGACGGCAGCATCGGCATCCACCACGAGCACCTGGTGACCGAGGTGCTCGAGGATTTCCTGCGGGAGCTGCGCCTGGAGTGCCGCACCCTCCCCAGCCGGGGTCGGGTGCTGCTGTGCACCCTGCCGGGCGAGCGGCACCGCCTGGGCCTGCTGATGGCGGCCCTCGCCTACGCCTCCCAGGGCACCCGCACGGAGCTGCTGGGCGTGGACCTGCCCGTGGCGAGCATCGCCCAGGCGGCGCGCACCTTGAACGTGGACCGGGTGGCGGTGGGGCTCTCTGTCCAGAGCGCGGGGGAGACCACCCGCAAGCTGCTCATGGACCTCAAGGATCGGTTGCCCGAAGGGTGCCGCCTCATCGTGGGCGGGCAGGGCTCCGTGCGCACCCGCCGCATCGAAGGCGTGGAGCGGATGACCGGGCTGGAGGTGGTCTGAGGGCCTGATTCCGGCCCCGACTCAGCCGCGGTCCTCCGGGATCCACTGGCGGCGGAGCCGGTTCAGCAGCAGGCGCAGCTCCAGCAGCAGGGGCCGGGCCGCCAGGAAGCAGAGGAAGCCCGCCAGGGGCACCGTCACCTTGAAGCCGATGTGCTTGAAGCCCAGCGCCCCGACCACCCCGCCCGCCAGGAAGGCCACGAGGATGAGGAGCAGGAGGGTGAGCTTCTGTCGGTTCGCGACGATGCGTTCGCGCCCGTGGCGCTGGTGGACGTTCACATAGGTGAGGCGGCTCAGCTCGATGCCGATGTCGGTCACCGTGCCGGTGAGGTGCGTGGTGCGCACCGCGGCGCCGGAGATGATCGAGGTCACGGCGTTGTGCAGGCCCATGATGAAGCACAGCAGCATCACGGTGATGGGCAGCGAGAACTGGATCTCCTGCTGGAGGCGGTTGCCCATGAAACCGAAGATCAGCATCAGCCCGGCCTCCACCGCCAGCGTTAGGGCGTAGCGGCTGCGCATCCGGCGGCGCTGTCCGAAGCTGATGAGGGTGGAGCAGACGAAGGCGCCGGCGAGGAAGCTCAGCATCATGGCCAGGGCCGCCAGGGCGGTGTTGAGGTCCCCGGCGGCCAGTTCGTCGGCCATGGAGGAGACGACGCCGGTGACGTGGGAGGTGTAGTGGCTCACCGCCAGGAAGCCGCCCGCGTTCACCGCGCCGGCCACGAAGGCCATGGCCCAGGCCAGCTGGCGGTTGAGCGATTCGGAGCGCAGCGCCCCCTCGCGGATCAGCAGCTTCTCCTGGATGGGGAGGGTGGCCAGGGCCCGGTCCACCACCACCTGCAGCTGCGAGGCCTCCAGGCGGTTCCTCAGCAGCCGCCGGAGGTAGCGGGCCACGATCAGCTGGATGGCGCGGGGGATTCGACGCATGAATCTTCAGGTTCAGTTAACCATCCGGAAGCCCATCCGGGAACCCGCCAGCCGCTGCGGGCTGGAGCCGGAGCGCCGCTCTGGATAGGGTGGAGGCATGCGGAAGATCCTGCTTCTCCACACCGGTGGCACCCTGGGCATGGCGCCGAGCGGCGAGCCCGCGTCCCTGGCGCCGGGACGCTTCCTGGACCACCTGCTCGTGCAGGTGCCCGAACTGGGCCAGCTCGCCGCGCTGTCGGTGGAGGTGCCCTTCAACCAGGATTCCGCCTGCCTCGAGCCCGCGGACATCCTGGGCCTGGCCGGCCGGCTGCGGAGCGCGGCCCGGGATTTCGACGGCTTCGTGGTCATCCATGGCACGGACACCATGGCCTTCACCGCGTCGGTGCTGGGCTTCCTCCTGGCCGACCTGGGCCGGCCCGTGGTGCTCACCGGCAGCCAGCGACCCCTGGCCTTCGTCCGCAGCGACGCGCGGAGCAACCTGGTCAACGCGGTGGACCTGGCCACCCGGGGCATCCCCGAAATCGGCATCTGCTTCGGCAACCACTGGCTGCGCGGCGTGGCCACCGACAAGCTGAGCGCCAACCAGTTCGAGGCCTTCCAGAGCCCCAACCTGCCGCCCCTGGCGGAGATCGGCGCGGAGATCCAGTTCCATCCCGACGCGGGCCAGTTCACCCGGCAGGTGCCGATGGGGCTGGGCGCTGCGCTGGACCTGAACATCCATACCGTCACCCCGCATCCAGGCATGGCCTGGAGCCTCGCACCCGCAGGCGTCAGCGGCGTGCTCATCCAGGCCTTCGGTGCCGGCAACCTGCCCATGGGGCGCCCGGACCTCCAGGCCTTCCTGGAGGACTGCCGCGGCCGCAAGCTGCCCGTGGTGGTGGTCTCCCAGTGCCCCCACGGCGGGGTGGACCTCTCCGCCTACGAGCTGGGCCGCCAGGTGGAGGCCTTCGGAGCCATCTCCGGCGGCCTGCACACCCGCTGGACCGCCCTGGCCAAGCTGGGCCTGGTCCTGGGCGCGGGTGGCGACCTCGCCCAGGTGCGCGAGGCTTTTGGGGTGGGGTGGGCGGGAGAGCCCATGCCTGAGGGGGCCTGGTCGCAGGCCTAATGGCCGCGTGATTCCCTCCTCGCCGGGGCCCGACTCCGGACGCGCCCCCGGCGCGTCCTCCGTCACCCGGCGGTCGGGAGGGCGGGAGAGCCCATGCCCGATGGGGCGTGGTCGCAGGCCTGACCAGGATCGCTCGGGGCCGGTAAACTGGAGGTTTCCGGGATCCTCCAATGCTTGATGCCAACCTCCTGCGCAACGACCTTGATGCCGTGGCGGCCCGGCTGCTGGACCGCGGCTACACGCTGGACCGGGCGCGGTACCAGGAACTGGATCAGCGCCGCCGCGCGGTGCTGCAGCAGGCCGAGGCCCTGAAGGCCGAGCGCAACCGCGTCAGCGACGAGGTGGGCCGCCTCAAGCGGGCCAAGGAGAATGCCGACCATCTCATCGCGCAGCAGCGGGAAGTGGGCGACCAGATGAAGGCGCTGGAGGCGGCGGAGCGCGAGATCGAGGCGGCCTTCAAGGACTTCCTCGCGGGCATCCCGAATCCGCCCCATGCCTCCGTGCCGGCGGGCCGCGACGAGCACGCCAACATGGAGATCAAGCGCTGGGGCGAGGTCCCCGAGATCGCTGCGCCGAAAGATCATGTCGAGCTGGGCACCGCCCTCGGCATCCTGGACCTCGACCGCGCCGCCAAGCTCAGTGGCGCGCGCTTTGCGGTGCTGAAGGGCCTGGGCGCCAAGCTGGAGCGCGCCCTCATCAGCCTCATGCTCGACCGCCAGACCGGCGCGGGCTACCAGGAGGTCATCCCGCCCTACCTGGTGAATGCCGACAGCATGTACGGTACGGGCCAGCTGCCGAAGTTCGAGCAGGACCTCTTCAAGGTTCCAGGTGAACCAACCACTGAAAATCTCCATCAAGTTGGGGATGTTCTATTCACATACCAACAGACGACTGAAAACACTCTGGTCCTAGAAGCCATTGTTGACTTTAAGATCATTGACGCGATGCTTTGGAATTTTGGGACCAGGAAAACCACAAGGTTGAAGGAGTTCGTTCGAGAGTGCGTCTCCATTGGTAATTCAAACACTGAGTGGGATGAAACGAAAACATACGAACTACTCTTTGATCGATTCAGAGAAATCGAGAAACAGGGGAAACGGCCGAACCCCCTGTACCTCATCCCCACCGCCGAGGTGCCCGTCACCAACCTCTACCGCGATGAGATCCTCGCCGCGGAATCGCTGCCCCTGCGCCACTGCGCCTTCACGCCCTGCTTTCGCAGCGAGGCCGGCAGCTACGGCAAGGACACCAAGGGCATCATCCGCCAGCACCAGTTCCACAAGGTCGAGCTCGTCACCTTCGCCGCCGCGGACCAGGCCGAAGCCGAGCTGGAGCGCCTCACGGCCGATGCCGAGGCCATCCTCGAACTCCTGCAGCTGCCCTACCGCCGCGTGCTGCTCTGCACGGGCGACATGGGCTTCAGCAGCCAGAAGACCTACGACCTGGAAGTCTGGCTGCCTTCGCAGAACACCTACCGCGAGATCAGCTCCTGCAGCTGGTTCGGCGATTTCCAGGCCCGCCGCGCCAACATCCGGGCCAAGGGGAAGGAGGGCAAGCCCGCCTTCGCCCACACCCTGAACGGCAGCGGCCTGGCCGTGGGTCGCACCTGGGTGGCTGTCCTGGAGAACTACCAGCAGCCCGACGGCTCCATCCGCGTGCCCGAGGCCCTGCGGCCCTACCTGGGCCTCGAGGTCATCCGCTGAGCCGAGGCCCGACGCTCACCGTCGAGGGCCTGGGCTTCCGGCGGGGCGACCGCTGGGATCTGAAGGACGTGGATTTCGCCCTGGAGGCAGGCACGGCCTTGGGCGTGGTGGGGCAGAGCGGCGTGGGGAAGTCCACGCTGCTGAACCTGGTGCTGGGCCTGCTGGAACCCACTGAGGGCCGGATCCTCCTGGAGGGCGAGGCCTGGTCGCCCCTCGCGGAGCCGGCCCGGCGGCTCCGGCGCCCGAGGCTCCAGGCGGTCTTCCAGAATGCGCTGGCCAGCCTGCCGCCCCACCGCACCGGCTGGGAGATCCTCCAGGAGCCGCTCGACGTCTGGCGGCGGGGCGACTTCGCTTCGCGCCGCGACGCGGCGGCACGCATGGCGGCCCGGGTCGCCTTCCCCGAGGCCGCGCTGGATCAGCGGCCGGCGGCCTGGTCCGGCGGGCTGGGCCAGCGGCTCTGCCTGGGCCGGGCCCTCATGCTGGAACCCGCCCTGGTGGTGCTGGACGAGCCCTTCTCAGCCCTCGACGCGACCCTCGCCGGGCACCTGCTCGGCGTGCTGCAACGCGTGAAGGCCGAGGGCACGGCCCTGCTGATCGCCACCCACGACCTGGCCCTGGCCCGGATCCTCTGCGATCACCTGCTGCTGCTGGGGCAGGGGGAGGTCCTGTGGCAGGGCCGGACGGATGGAGCCCCGCCCACCCCGGAGCACCCGCATCTGCGGGCGCTCCGGGAGGCGGCGCCTCAGCTTCCGGCCGGCTGAGACCTACTCCTCGATGGGCACCTGGACGGCGCTGGCATTGACGTAGATCCCGCCGAAGTGGCCCCAGAAGCTGCTGAAGCCGGGGCGCAGGCGGCCCTGGCGGTCGAGGGCCTGCATCTCGGCCGAGAGGAGCTTCTGCGCCTCAGTGGTCTGCACGTCCTGGATGAGGGTGCGGCGCGTCTCGAACGTGAGGGCCGGGGCGGGCTCGCGGGAGGTGATGCGGGCCACCCAGAGCTTGCCGTCCTGGGCCCAGAGCACCGGCGTGGTCTGGCCCACGGGGGTGTCGAGCAGAGCCTTGCGGATGCCGGGGTGGGCCACGAGGTCGCGGAGGCCGGCGAGGGGCGCCGCCGTCTGGTCGGTGACCGGCCCCACGGCCTGGAGCCCGCCGGCCTTGAGGGCCTGCTCGGCCTTGGCCAGCGCCTGCTTGCGGGCCTCTTCCAGGCGGAAGGCCGCCAGGACCTTGGCGCGGATCTCCTTGAAGGGCGGGACGGCCTCGGGCAGCTCCTCCTGCACGCGGAACAACAGGTGGCGCTCGCCGAAGGCCATGGGCTTGGAGACCTCGCCCACCTTCATGCGGAAGGCCTCGTTGGCGATCTGCGGGAGCTCGGGCAGGCCTTCCACCTGGGCGGTGGGCTCATTGCTGAAGGGCTGGCTCAGCTGGGCGGGGCTGCCCAGGCTCTTGGCCGCGGCGGCGAGGTCGCCACCGTTGGCGCGCTTGCGGATCTGCTCAAGGCGCTCCTGCGCCCGGGTGTTGAACCGGCTGTCGGAGATCTCCCGGGCGAGGGCGGCCTTCACATCCTCGAAGGACTTCTCGCGGCGCCCCTCGAGCTTGATGAGGTGCACGCCGAACTGGGTCCGCACGGGCTGGCTGATCTCGCCGGGCTTCAGGGCCGCGGCGGCATCGGAGAAGGGCTTGACCATCTTGGAGGCGTTGAACCAGCCAAGGTCGCCGCCGTTGCCCTTCGCGCTGGGATCTTCGCTGAGCTCCTCGGCGGCCTTGCCGAAATCCTGGCCCTTCACGAGGCGTTCGCGGAGCAGCTGGGCCTTGGCGGTGGCCTCCTGGACCTGGGCGTCGCCCTCGGCCTTGAAGAGGATGTGCCGGGCCTTGAACTCGGTGTTGTCGCCCTTGCGGGACTCGAAGGCCGCCTTGAGGGCCGCCTCGTCCACCTGGGCGTCCTTGCCGATGTCCTTGCGGTCGACGGCCACGAACTGCAGCACGCGGCGGGGGGTCTGGAGGAAGCGCTCGCCGCCTGCCTTGTAGAAGGCCTCGAGGGCGGCATCGCCGGGATCGGCGACGATGGCGGGATCCACGGCCAGGGTCGCCTGCTGGAAGGCGACCTTCTCGTTCCGGAGCCGGTTCTCCTGGGCGATCCAGGCCTCATCCACGGGCACCAGCAGGGCGGCCTGCTGGACCAGCTTGGTCCTCAGCAGCTCGTTGCGGATGGCGCGTTCCTGCATGGCCGGGTTGAAGCCCGTGTCCTGGAAGACCTGCTTCATCTCGGCGGTGGACTTCAGGTTGCCCTGGGCGTCGAGGAAGATGGGGTACTGACGGAGGAAGGCCCGCAGGCGGGCGCCCACCTCGTCGTCGGTCACCACCACGTGATGCCGCTCGGCCAGCTCCTCCATGAGCTTCTGGTTCAGGAGGTCGCGGAGGGCCTGCGACTGGATGAAGGGCTTGAGGGCCTCCTGGCTGGCCTGCTTGCCGTAGCGCTGGTAGAGCTCCTGCATGTGCTCGGCCAGGTCGCGCATGAGGATCTCATGGCCGTAGGCCCGGGCGACCACCGTGTCCGCGGACATGGCCCCCCCCGACGGCGCCAGATAGGCCACGAGGCCCAGGAGGACGACGATCATGACCGCGGCCATGGGCGTGCGGTTGGATTTGAAGACCTGGCGGAATGAACGCAGCATGCGGGGCTCCGGGGTACGGACCTCCCAGATTACCCCGGGAAGGGCGATGGATTACACTGGAATACTGGAGAGGTTGAATGGCCGTTCTGCCCGTACTCACCTGGGGGGATCCCCGCCTCAAGAAAAACAGCCAGGATGTGGGCGACTGGACCCCCGAGCTGGAACAGCTCGTGGCCGACATGTTCGAGACCGCCCTGGACGAAGAAGGGGTCGGCCTGGCGGCGCCCCAGGTCGGCGTGAACCTCAACCTGGCGGTGATCGACTGCTCCTGCGGAGAGGATCCCGCCCAGCAGATCATCCTCGTCAATCCGGAGATCATCCACGAAGAGGGGAGCCAGGTGGGGCCCGAGGGCTGCCTGTCCATCCCCGGCATCCGCGAGGTGCTGGAGCGCCCCCAGAAGGTGACGGTCCGGAACCGGAGCAAGGATGGCTCCTGGCATGAGCTCACGGGCGAGGATCTGCTGGCCCGGGCCTTTTGCCACGAGATCGATCACCTGCGGGGCCGCTTGTTCGTTGAATACTTCGGCCCGGTCAAGCGGCAGGTGATCCAACGGAAGTACCAGAAGCAAGCCAAAGGCTGACCATGACCCGCATCGCATTCCTCGGCACCCCCCGCGCGGCCGTCCCGGCTTTGAGGGCCCTCGCCGAGGAAGGGGTCGCGGCAGTCTTCTGCAATCCCGACCGGCCCGCCGGCCGGGGCCGCCACCTGGAGGCCCCGCCGGTGAAGGTGGCCGCCCTGGAGCTGGGCCTGCCCCTCCACCAGCCCCTGGACTGGAAAGCGCCCGAGACCCGCGAGCTGTGGGAAGGCCTCAAGGTGGATCTGGCCGTGGTGGTGGCCTACGGTCACATCCTGCCCCGCTGGATGCTGGATTCCTGCGCCCTCGGCGTGTGGAACCTCCATTTCTCCCTGCTGCCCCGGTGGCGCGGGGCCGCGCCCGTGAACCATGCCCTCCTGGCGGGGGATGAGGAAACCGGGGTGAGCCTCATGCGTCTCACCCCGGGGCTCGACGAGGGGCCGGTGCTGGCCCAGAGCCACCGGGACATCGGGCAGCAGGACACGGCGGAAAGCCTGCTGACGGCCCTCGCCGCCGACGCGGCGGAGCTGCTCATGGACCAGCTGCCCCTGCTGCTCTGCGGCTGTGCGCGGCCCGAGGAACAGCGGCACGAGCTGGCCACCTACGCCTCGAAGCTGCGGAAGGATATGGGCCATCTGGACTGGCGCCGGCCCGCGGCGGACCTGCACCGCCAGGTGCGGGCCCTGTGGCCCTGGCCCGGCTCGGAGCTGCAGATGGAAGGGCAGCCGCTGAAGGTCTGCGGGGTGGGCGCCCTGCGCACCTGCTACCGAGATCCCGGCCAGCTGCTCTGGGGCAAGGAAGGCGCCTGGCTCACCACCACGGAAGGCGCCCTGGAGCTGACCCAGCTGCAGCGCCCCGGCAAGCCCGTCCAGCCCGCCCTCCAGGCCCTGCAGCCCTGGGGCGCCAGCGGCAGCCACCTGCTCGCCTGAAGGCATCCACCCCCGAATTCGCCCCGCCCAACAGAAGGCCCCACCTCCGCAATTCCGCAAGCAATAGCCTAAGGAGCGCGGAACCCTGGAGTGCATCAAGCGAGGCGCAGCTCCGCCGGGTCGAGCGCGGGGGTCCGGGGGTGTGCGCGCAGCGCAGAACCCTGGAGTGAATCAAGCGAGGCGCGGCTCCGCCGGGTCGAGCGCGGGGGTCCGGGGTGTGCGCGCAGCGCGGAACCCTGGAGTGAATCAAGCGAGGTGCGGCTCTGCCGAGCCAAGCGTGGGGGTCCGGGGCTGTGCACGCAGCGCGGAACCCCCGGATGACATCAAGCGAGGCGCGGCTCCGCCGAGCCAAGCGCGGGGGTCCGGGGGTGTGCGCGCAGCGCGGAACCCCCGGATGACATCAGGCCAGGCGGGCCGCCACGTCGCGGTAGTCGGGATCCATGTCGTAGACCGCCTTGAATTCCTCCGAGGCCATGCCGGTGTGGCCCTGCTGGAGGTAGATCTCGGCCAGGTCGTAGCGGAGCCCGATGCTGTCCTCGGGCGGGAAGCCTGGAGAGAGGATGCCCTGGCGGAGCCATTCCACGGCCGCGCCGAGGTCGCCCCGGGCCTGCTCGCAGATGCTCAGCATGGAGCAGCACTCGAGGGTGCGCTCCGGATCGCCCATGGCGATCTTGAACTCCTCGATGGCAGGGTCGATGAGCATCATCTCCTTGTAGGCGATGCCCAGGTTGTAGTGCGTGTCGTAGTCGTCGCCCTTGACCTGCTTCTCCACGCCCTCGCGGAAGGCGCTGAACAGTTCGTCGACGCTCTGGATCTTCTCCACCACGCGGGTGGCGTCGTGCATCTCCTCGCCCTCGCCCGTGTCCATGAGAGCCGTGCCCAGCACGTCGGTGAGGTCGAAGAAGGAATTCGCGAAGTCGCTTTCGTCGAGAGCGCTGGCCTTGGCGGGGGCGACTCCCAGTTTCTGGAGGGCCGCTTCCGCGCGGTCGAGCCGCGCCTCGAGTTCGGGGTGCCCCGGGAACTGGCGCAGGGCCGCCTTGATCTCGACCTTGGCCTCTTCCGGGCTGCCGTAGTCGAGCTGGAAATCGATGTCGCCCAGCAGGCTGGCCAGGTCTTCCGACAGGGCCGCGGGGACGAGGCCCGGCGCGGCGGGCACCGGGGGGTCGGTGGGAAGGGCCGAGATCGCCTGGATCTCCTCGGGGGAGAGCTGCCGCGTCGGGATGGGCGGCAGGGGCATCGTGGGCGCCGAGGAGGAATCGGCCGCGGGGATGGGCTCGGGCGAGAGGTCCGTGAGCGTCGCGTCCATCCAGCTGAGGTCCGAGGCCTCCAGGGCCGCGGGTTCGCGGTTGGGTTCCGGCAGCGGAAGTGGCGGCACATCGAAGGCCAGCGGCGCGAAGGGAGGCGGCGCGAAGGGATCGGGGGGCAGTTCCGCCTGGTCGGGAAGGAGCGGAAGTCCCTCGCCCAGGGCGATGGGCTCAGGGGCGGAGGCGGCGGGGGCCTTGGCCGGCGGCGGCGGCTCGAAGCCGGGGACGTCCAGCCCGATGAGCACGTCCAGGTCGTTGGGCGGCGGCAGGGGGATGCTGGGCGATGCCGGGGGGGCCGCAGGTGCCGAGGGAGACGGGGCGGGGGCGGTCGTGTGGGCCCGGGAGGCGGGCGGTGGCAGCACGCCGGGTTCCGGCAGGCCCATGGCGCGGCGGTGGATGCGGGTGGAGCCGGGGAAAAGCTGCTCGGCCATGTCCAGCAGGTGGGCGGCCTCCCGCTTCCGGCCCAGGTGCACGAGGGCCTGGGCGCTCTGCACGTACTGCATCTGAACCTGCGTGAGGCGCCCGGTGGTGCGGTGCACGGCCACGATGGATTCGATGATGGTGAGATCCGTGGGATCCAGATCCAGCGCCTTCTTGTAGGTCTCGATGGCGCGTTCCGGGCTGCCGCCCCGCAGCAGGGCTTCCGCCTCGCGGGAGAACTGCTCGATGCGCAGACGCTTGACGGGATCCACTTCCGTTTCGCCGCCGTGCCGGGTGATGTCCTGCGGCGGCAGCGGCTCGAAGCCGCCGGACGTGGGGGCAGCGGAGAACCCGGTCGGCGCCGGGGCGACCGCGCCAGGCACCACGCCCAGCGCCTGAAGCTGCGTCGCCAGGTGGCTCATGAGGGACTGATCGTGGTTCTGGTGGGCCAGGCCGTAGGCGCTCTGGAGTGCATGGACCTGGTCGGCGCGGTTGCCGCTCTGGTGGGCGATCTCGGCGAGCAGGGTCCAGGCCTCGATGCCGATGTTGCCCTGCAGGGCGGTGCGAAGGGTGCGGCCCACGGTGTCGCCGGAGCCCCGCCGGGCGAGCTCCCGCGCGATGGGGGCGAAGAGGCGGAGGCCCTCCTCGGCGCGATCCGAGTTCACGAGGGTGCGCAGGGCCTTCTCGCAGAGCGGGAGCGATTTTTCAGGCAGCTGGGCGATCTCGGAGAGCGCCTCAAGGGCCCGGTCCGGATGGCCGCTGCGCAGCTCGATTTCCGCCAGGGCCTCCAGCAGGTCGGTGTTCCGGGGGTTGGTGGCGAGGCCTTCGCGCAGGTGCTGGGCGGCGGTGGTGTAGTCGCCCTGGATCACCCCCAGCCGGCTCTGGGTCAGGTAGACCTGGGGCGTGGAGATCATCGCCTTGGCGCGCTCGAGGATCTGGTTGGCCTCGCCGTGCATCTGCTCCATGGCGAGGGATTCGGCGACCTCCAGGTAGATGCCGGCCGCACGGTCCTTCATCCCCTCCTTGTTGTAGAGGTCCGCGAGCTTGACCTTCATCTTCAGGTTCTTGGGGTCGAGGTCGACGACCTTGTTGAATTCCTCGAGGGCGCGCTTGATGAGACCCTTCTTCTGGAAATGCTCGGCCACCTGCAGGTGCACCTTCACCGCGTCGGTGGTCTTGTTCATCTGGCGGTAGAGGTCCGCCAGGCGCTGGGCTGCGTCGATGTCCTCGGGGGCGTTGCGCACCACCTTCTGGAAGATGGCGGCGGCCCGGGCGTGAAAGCCGTCGCGCTCGTACGAGCCGCCGAGCCGCTTGTGGATGTCGACGCCTTCCTTCACCCGGCCGATCTGCACGCAGAGGTCGCCGATCTGGTTCAGGGTGTTGTAGTCCTTCGGATTGTCATCCACGAGCTTCTGGAACTCGTCGATGGCCCGCTCCACCTTGCCCGCCGTCAAGAGCTTGTCGGCTTCCTTCTTGACTTTGATGCGATCAATGGCCATTCAGCTGCCTCGATGTGCCTGGCGGGTTCGAAAAGTGTAGGCGGGGCTGCCTGCCTTGGATAGGGCTACAGGAGATTGCGTCCGGTGAAGCTGTGGGGGAGCAGATCCTCGAGGCGATGCAGCGTCCGCTCGCTCCGGTTCGCGAGGAGCACCGGCAGGGTGGCGGCGAACTCCGCCAGGGCCTGGCGGCAGGCGCCGCAGGGCGGCGTCAGCATCGCCGTGTCGGTCACCACGGCGACCGCGGCGAGGTCGCCGGGCCTGAGGCCGTCCGCCACGGCCGCGCTCAGGGCGCCGCGCTCGGCACAGAGGCTCACGGGGTAGGCGGCGTTCTCCACGTTGCAGCCGCCGACCACCTTCCCATCCCTGGTCAGCAGGGCGGCGCCCACGTGGAAGCGCGAGTAGGGGGCGTGGGCGTGGCTCCAGGCCTTCCAGGCCGCATCCAGGAGAGGGGTCCAGGCCGGGGACTGCGGATCGTCGAACACCAGAACCTCCAACGGGACTTCAGCTTAGCGGAGCGGGCTCGGATCCGTCCTCCTGGGTCCCGGTGGCCTGGGCCAGCGCCAGGGCCCGCCAGCAGGCCGCGTGGCCGTGGACCTCCCGCAGACCCTCCTCGCTTTGCACCTCCAGGCTGCTCTCGCGTTTCTGGAGCCGGGCCTGGAGGACGGCGCCGGAGAGCCGCTCCAGCTCCCGCTCGAAAGGGCGGCCGGGGGCCCAGGCGGTGAGATCCAGCCGCAGGTGCAGGCCGATGGGCCGTTCCTCCTCGAAGGTGCGGACCCAGGGCTGGCTGCGCTGGGCCGTGCGCTTCCAGTGGACCCGGCCTGGCGCGTCGCCCAGGCGCAGGGGCCGGGCGCCTTCGGGACTGCTGGTGCCCTCCTGGGCCAGGGAGCGGTGTCCCTCGCCGCGCCAGCTGGCGGGCCTGGCCGGGGGCGTGCGGGGGTGCGGCAGCACCAGCAGGGGCTCGTCCAGCGCGATGAAGCGGGATTTCTCCAGCAGGCCGAAGGGGAAGCGGGTGCGGAGCTCCAGTGCCCGCACCCGGCTCCAGCCACGGTGCCCGGCCCGGGCCTGGAGGACCGCGAGGGCGTCACCGTCCTTGCGGGTGGCGCCGAGGAAGCCCGGCTCCACAGTGGTGTCATCCATGCCCAGATGCAGCTCGAGGCCGCGGAGCCGGCCGCGGTGCTGGTCCAGCAGCCGCAGTCGGATGCCGCCGCGCACCCGGGCGAAGAGGTTGCCGCCCTCGATATCCACCACCTTCAGCCCCTGCAGCGCCCGGCGGCTGAGGATGCCCGAGACCAGGAAGAGTCCGAGCATGAGGGAGAAGACGAGGTAGAGCAGGTTGTTCCCGGTGTTCACGGAGAAAGCCCCCACCGCCATCAGGGCCAGCAGGTACTGCGCGCCGAGTCCTGTGAGGGACAGGCGCAGGCGGCGGTCGCTCCAGAGCCTCACGCGGCACCTCCAGTGCCGCGCCCTTCGGGCTTCGGCTTCGCCAACGTGGCCTTCCATTCATCGGACAGCGCGCTGCGCCGTCCTCCCACTCCCCCCGGCTCGTGGACATGGAGCCCCTGCTCCTGCTTCGTGCTCATGGCCCTAAGCGTAACGCCCGGAGCCCGCCTGATAGCATGATCCTTCTCCCCAAGGCCTCCATGATCCATCAGCTGCTGCGCACCAAACCCATCGAGCAGATCCGCGCCAACACGGAGGAACCCGAACAGGGGAAGCTCCGGCGGACGCTCACCGCTTGGGACCTGGCCCTGCTGGGCGTGGGCGCCATCATCGGCGCGGGCATCCTCTCGGCCCTGGGCACGGGCCTGGCGGGGGGCTTCGACTCCACCTTCGGCGTCACGCGGCCCGCCGCCGGGCCGGCCCTCATCATCAGCTTCCTGATGACGGCACTGGCCTGCGGCTTCACTGCGCTCTGCTACGCCGAGTTCGCCAGCATGATTCCCGCTTCGGGCAGCGCCTACACCTACACCTACGCCACCCTGGGCGAGCTGATGGCCTGGATCATCGGGTGGGACCTGCTGCTGGAATACGCCGTGTCCAACGTGGCGGTGGCCATCAGCTGGGGCAGCTACATGGACAACCTGCTGCGGGGCCTGGGCCTGCACATCCCCCGCTGGCTGAGCATGGATCCGCGCACCATGATGTTCCCCACCGAGGCCTTCGCCGCCTCGCACCAGGGCGCGCTGCACTTCGCCGACAAGCTGCACTACCTGGCCCAGGCCAAGGCCGGCGCGCTCGACGGCGCGGCCGTCTTTCTCAACTGGGAGGTGCTGAAGACGGCGCCCACCCTCGGCGGGCTGCCCCTGGGCATGAACCTGCTGGCCATGCTCATCACCATCGCCATCACCGCACTCTGCGTGTGGGGCGTGAAGGAAAGCGTCCGCGCCAACAACATCATGGTGACGGTGAAGGTGGTGCTGCTCCTCATGGTGATCGCCATCGGCGCCTTCTACGTGAAGCCGGAGAACTTCCACCCCTTCGCCCCCAACGGGTGGAAGGGCATCCAGGCGGGCGCGGCCATCATCTTCTTCGCCTTCATCGGCTTCGATGCCGTCAGCACCACGGCGGAAGAATGCCGGGATCCCTCCCGCGACATGCCCCGGGGCATCATCGGCAGCCTGATCATCTGCACGGTGATCTACGTGGGCGTCTGCACGGTGGTGGCGGGCATCCTTCCCTACAGCGCCTACCACGGCATCGCCGATCCCATCGCCCATGCCTTCACGGCCATCGGCATGAACCGGATCTCGGCCATCGTGAGCATCGGGGCCGTGGTGGCCCTGGGCAGCGCGCTGCTGGTCTACCAGATGGCCCAGCCCCGCATCTTCATGGTGATGAGCCGCGACGGCCTGCTGCCGCCCTGGTTCGGGACCGTCAGCCCCCGGTTCCGCACGCCCCTGAACGCGACCCTGCTCACCGGCGTCATCGTCCTGCTGCCCGCCGGGTTCATGAACATCGACGAGATCATCGAGCTGACCAACATCGGCACCCTCTTCGCGTTCATCCTGGTCTGCGCGGGGATCCTGGTGCTGCGGGTCCGGCGACCCCTCGCCGAGCGGCGCTTCCGGGCGCCGGCGGTGTGGCTCACGGCTCCGCTCGGCATCGTGTTCTGCCTCTGGCTGGCTCTGGGCCTGCCGCGCCACACCTGGATCCGGTTCTGGATCTGGCTGGGCATCGGCCTCCTGGCCTATTTCCTGTACAGTGCGCGGCACAGCCGGCTCCGGGACCGGGCGGCCTGAGCGCCTTGCCCGGGCCCGTGAATCCGCGCATGCTTTCGGCATGTTCACCGGCCTGATCCGTCACCTCGGCACCCTGGATTCCCGCGCGTCGCGGCCCGGGGGAGCCCGCCTCCGCATCGCCGCGCCGCCGGACCTCCTGGCACGGGCGGAACTGGGCGCGAGCATCGCGGTGAACGGCGTCTGCCTGACCAGCGTGGCGGTGGACGGCCGGGCCTGGGAGGCGGACCTCAGCGAGGAGACCCTGGCGAAGAGCACCCTGGGCCGCCTCGCCCCGGGCGCGGTCCTGCATCTAGAACCGGCGCTCCGCGTGGGCGAGCCGCTGGATGGCCACCTGGTCGCGGGTCACGTGGATGGCGTTGGACAGCTGCTGTCGCGCCCCCGGACGGAAGGCAGCGTGGATGAGGGCATCTGGCGCTTCGCCATGCCGCCGATCCTCGCGCCCATGATGGCGCCCAAAGGCTCTGTGGCGGTGGACGGCATCTCCCTCACGGTGGTGGACTGCGGCCACGACTGGTTCTCCGTGGCGCTCATCCCCGAGACGGTCACCCGCACCGCGCTGAACGGCCTGCGCCCCGGGGATCCCGTGAACCTCGAGGCCGATCCCGTCGGCCGCTTCGTGGCCCGGGCGCTGGCCCTCCGCGGCAGCGACGAGCGCCTGACTGCCTTTGCGCAGCGAGGGTGGGGGCAGCAGGGTTGAGCATCGACCTGGCGTCTAGATTGAAGATGCTTGGGTGTGTAAAAAACGGGTATTCTCGCGTGCAAATCTTATGTTTCAGGGCTTGCCTGCCGTAGTCGTTTCTACGAGCCGCGCGGGCCTTTTCTGGGCCTGATCGCCGCGGCGCAAGGAGGCGGCGCATGTACAAGCCCGTTTGGATGACCGGAGTTCTCGCCGCCCTGGTGGGCGCGGTTCCTGGATCAGCGCAGGGCGCGGACCAGGACATGTTCAAGTTCAGCGGCTTCGGCACCTTCGCGGCCGTCCACTCGAGCGAGAAGAACGCGGACTTCACCACCAACTTCTCGCAGCCCAAGGGCCCTGGTTTCACCCGCAGCACCGACCTGGGCCTGGATTCCAGGCTGGGGCTGCAGGTGGACCTTCGCTTCACGGAGCGCTTCTCCGCCGTGGTCCAGGCGATCGCGGAACGCCGCTACGACGACAGCTACGATCCCTACCTGAACATGGCTCACCTGAAGTTCCAGGCGCTGCCGGGCCTGGCCTTCCGGGCTGGCCGGATCCCCTACTCCGCCTACCTGATCTCCGATTATCAGAAGGTCGGCTACGCCACGCCCTGGGCCCGGCCGCCCGTGGAGGTCTACCAGTTCAATCCGATCACCTTCGTGGACGGGGTTGATCTCACCTGGCAGGCCACCGCCGGGCCCGTGGCCTTCTCCGGGCAGGTACTCGGAGGCTCGACCATGGCCCGGGTGCCCAGCGCGGCCGGCGATGCGAAGTTCAAGGGCGATTCCCTTGGCTCCGTCAGCGTCGCCGCGGCTTACGGATCTGCCACCTTCCGGGTGTTCTACCTCCAGATGAAGGGCTCCTTCGACAGCTCGGCGGTGGACGGCCCGGCTGGGCCCTACGCGCTGCTGCGGACCCTGCCCCCGGCCTTCGGCGGCAACCCTGCGCTGGCAGACCAGTACCAGATCAAGAAGGACCGGATCACCTACATCAGCCTCGGATACAACTACGACCCCGGCGACTGGTTCGTGATGGCCGAGGCCGCGCGGACCGGCGGGGACGAAAACCAGCTGCTGCACACGACGGCGGGCTACGTGACCGGCGGCTACCGGTTCGGCGCCTGGACCCCCTACCTCACCGCGGGATGGAAGACGACCGACTCGCCCACGAGCCACGCCAATCCCATCGTCAACGCGATCGTCTCCGGCCAGGATCACGCGCAGAACAGCGTGGCCGTCGGCCTGCGTTGGGACTTCTACAAGAACCTCGCGGCCAAGGCCCAATTCGACCGCGTGAAGAACGCCACGGGTTCCTACGGGGCCCTCGTCAACATCCACCCGGGCTTCAAGACCGGCGAGACCTACAACCTCGCCACCCTCGCCCTCGACTTCGTTTTCTGACGTGGAGCGCACCATGAGAGCGAATGGCTTGTTTGGAATCCTCCTCGCGGGAACCTTGGGGATGGCGGCGGCGACGGCGCAGGCCCAGGTGGTGGTGATCATCTCCACCAAGAACCCCATCTCGAAACTGACCGCGGACCAGGTGTCCCAGATCTTCCTGGGGCAGGCGAAGACCTTCTACACCGGGGCCATGTGCGAGCCGCTGGATCAGGCGGAAGGCTCCGGTGCGCGCAACGAGTTCTACCAGAAGGTGACGGGCAAGAACGCGGCCCAGCTGCGGGCCCACTGGTCCAAGCTCACCTTCTCGGGGAAGGCCCAGCCTCCGCAAGCCCTGGCCGGCAACCAGGCCGTGGTCAAGATGGTTGCCGACAATCCGAAGTTCATCGGCTATGTGGACAAGTCCGCCGTGGACGGCAGCGTCAAGGTCGTGCTGGCGCCCTGAGTCCTGGCCGCCCCGCTCCGAGCCCCCTGCGAAGGCGGGGGGCTTTCTATTCCCGCGAGCCCTTGCGGATGCGGTCCATCTCGCGTTTCTGCTCGCGCTGCTTCAGGGCCTCGCGCTTGTCGCCCACGGCCTTGCCTTCGGCCAGGGCCACCTTCACCTTGATCATGCCTTTTTCATTGAGGTAGATCGCCAGGGGGATGATGGTGAGGCCCTTGCGCACGACCTTGGCGGTCATCTTGGTGATCTCGGCCTTGTGCAGCAGCAGCTTGCGGGCCCGCAGCGGGTCGTGGTTGGCGTAGGTGCCAAATTCGTAGGGCGAGATGTGGGCCTGCTTGAGCCAGAGCTCGCCGCCCACGGCATCCACATAGGCGTCCTGCAGCTGGCCCAGGCCCGCCCGCAGGGCCTTCACCTCGGTGCCCTGCAGCGAGATCCCCGCCTCCCAGGTCTCGAGGACGTGGTAGTTGTGGAAGGCCTTGCGGTTGCGGACGAGATCCTCGGACATGCCACCAGTGTAGCCTCCCGGTAGACTGATCCTTTTGGGATGGCCCGATGCTGCAGAAGATCCTCGCCCCCATCGTCGCCTGGATGGTGGCCGTCATGGCCGCCATGGGCCCCCTGGGCGTCATGCTGCTCATGGCCATCGAGAGCGCCTGCATACCGCTTCCGAGCGAGGTGATCATGCCCTTCGCGGGCTACCTGGCCTACAAGGGCCAGCTCACCTTCTTCGGCCTGGGCGCGGGCAATCCTGTGGCGCAGATCTGGATCGCGGGGGTCTTCGGGGCGCTGGGCTGCAACCTGGGCAGCATTCCGGCCTACGAGGTGGGCGCCTGGGGCGGGCGGCGCGCCGTGGAGAAGTACGGCCGCTACATCTGGCTGCATACCGGGCACCTGGATCAGGCCCACCGGTTCTTCGAGCGCTTCGGCACCTGGGCCATCTTCATCGGCCGCCTGCTGCCCGTGGTGCGCACCTTCATCGCCCTGCCCGCGGGCATCGCGCGCATGAACCGCACCCGGTTTCACATCTACACGTTCCTCGGCAGCCTCCCCTGGTGCCTCGCCCTCGCCTGGGTGGGCTTCAAGCTCGGCGAGAAGTGGAACACCCTGGGCGCCTACTTCCACAAGCTGGACGCCGTCATCGGCGTGCTGATCCTTGCCGGGGTGGGCTGGTTCGTGTACGACCACTTCAAGAACCGGGCGAAAGGCTGAACCGACAGGTTCGGCTCAGATCTCCTGGGCCAGCTTCAGCTCCAGGGCCCGGCGGCGTTCCGCGCGGGTGAGGAAGGTCACCGCCACCAGGACGAACCCGAGCGAGATCCAGTTCTGCAGGCTGGGGAGCTTGCTGCGGAACAGCCAGTGCCCGACCACCGTGGCCGTGGTGCCCGCCACCAGGGAGGTGAGCCGGTTCAGCAGACCCGTGAAGGTGGCCGTGCGGCCCTTGAACATGAAGATGAACACCGAGAAGAAGGCCACCAGGCCGAAGGCGATGCCCGAGAAGGCCGCCCAAAGCCAGCCCGGGGCGGGCTGCTGGATCGCGGCGATGAAATCCGCCACCTGCGGGGCTTCGAGCCAGCTCGGAAAGGCGCGGGGTCCGAGCAGGACGGCCAGGGCCATCAGCACCATGGTCACGGAGGCTGAAATCTGCTCCAGGCCGAAGTACCCGGTGTTGTCCATGGGGGCGCCCTTGGGCCGGGTGTTCTTGAAGTAGTTCATGATGTAGATGCGGATGGCATAGGCCGCGATGTAGCTCGTGAAGATGACCACGGCTGCCCGGTTGCGCAGGAAGGCGAAACCCCCGGTGTGCGACCCGAACAATTCAATGCAGGCCGCCAGCACTGCGAAGGCCACGGCCGCGTTCTCCTCCCAGTAGATCCGCTTCTGGAGGATGCCCTGGGCGATCTGGAGGCCATCCACCACCCGGCCGATGACGATCACGCTGGCCCGCATGATGACCATGGCCACCATCACCGAGATGGGCAGGGTGTACATGAGCGTGGTGGTGGGGATGATGATCGCCGTGCAGATGCCGCTGGGGACGATGTAGAGCAGTTCCGAGGGGAACGTCACCCCGCCTACCGTCACCAGGCGGATGGAGCGGATGCGGAACCACCCCAACGCCAGGACAGGGATCAGGCAGGTGAGGTTGGCGCCCAGGGTGTTGTAACCCAGAAACGCGATGGCGTTCATGGGAGGCGTGCCGAGCGGGGTCTGCGGCGCGGCGGTGAAGGCCTTCACCACCAGGCCCGTGACGATGTAGGCGAGGTAGTAGCCCAGACACAACTGCAGGAGCCGCCCGGTGCTGCCTTCGGTGGTCTTCCACATGGCTCAGCGCCTGTGCGGCCGGGAGACCGCCTTCAAATTCCGCCGGAGGACGGGTGCACAACAGCCTGGCGCGGCATCACGAGTTCTCAACATGCGTCGACTTCCTTCGCAGACGGAAGCACCAAGTGTAGGCGGGATGGAGCCTTCGCGGGTCGATTCGAACCCCCCGCGCCGGGATAGATCCCTTATCCCGCGAACCGGTCCGTCGCCGCGACCAGCGCGCGGGAGATGCCGGGTTCGTAGGCGCTGTGGCCGGCATCGGGGACGATGACGAGGTCGGCCTCGGACCAGGCCTTGGAGAGGGCCCAGGCGCTCTCGATGGGACAGACCATGTCGTAGCGGCCCTGGATGATGGCGCCGGGAATGCCCTTGAGGCGACCGGCATCCCGCAGCAGCTGGGCTTCGTCCATCCAGCCCTGGTTCAGGAAGTAGTGGCACTCGATGCGGGCGAAGGCGAGCGTCGTGGCCTCGTCGCCGTAGGAGGCGATGAAGTCGGGGTCGGGGACGAGCTTGCTGGTGGCGCCCTCCCAGATGCTCCAGGCCTTGGCGGCGGGCAGGTTCACGGCCGGGTCCTCGCTCAGCAGGCGCTTCGCGTAGGCCTGCAGGAAGTCGCCGCGCTCGCCCTCGGGGATGGCGTCGCGGTAGGGCTCCCAGGCATCCGGGAAGATGCGGCTGGCGCCCTCCTGGTAGAGCCAGTCCACCTCGCGGCGGCGCAGCATGAAGATGCCGCGGAGGATCAGCTCGGTCACCCGCTCGGGATGCCGCTCTGCGTAGGCCAGGCCCAGCGTCGCCCCCCAGGAGCCCCCGAAGACCATCCAGCGTTCGATGCCCAGGTGCTCACGGATGCGCTCGATGTCGGCCACGAGATCCCAAGTGGAATTCTCGCGGACTTCGGCGTACGGCGTGCTCTGGCCGCAGCCCCGCTGATCGAAGAGGATGATGCGGTACTTCGCGGGGTCGAAGTAGCGGCGATGCTTGGGGCTGGTGCCGCCCCCGGGGCCGCCGTGGAGGAAGACCACGGGCTTGCCGTCGGGATTGCCGCTCTCCTCCACGTGAAGCTCATGCAGATCCGAGACCTTCAGGCGCATCACGCGACGCGGCTCGATGGGCGGATAGAGCCAGCTGACGGGATCCTTGCGAAGCGACATGCGCGGCTCCTTCGATGGTGAGCACCTGGGATTGAGAACGTTCATTTTCACCACCAAGACACCAAGGCACCAAGAACTGCCTCTTCTTTCCTGGTGTATTGGTGGTGATTTTTTCCTTTGACCCCGGCGGGGGCTACACGAAGAACAGCGCCGCCGCGCCCGCCAGGGCCAGCAGGGTTCCGAGGATCGCATGGCCGCCCACCTTCTCCTTGAACAGGAGGTGGGAGATGGGCAGCAGGAGCACGGGGGAGAGGCTCATCAGGGTGGCGGCCACGCCCATGGGGGCCTTGGCGATGGCGATCAGGGAGAGCACCACCCCCAGCACCGGGCCTGTGAGGGCGCCGAGGCCGATGAAGGCCGTGGCCCGGCCGTCGCGCAGCCTCGCCACGGTGCCGCGCAGGCTGCCCGTGACGCCGAAGTAGAGCAGGAGGGCCGCGCCGCCGGCGGTGACCCGGATGAGGTTCGCCGAGATCGGCGGGAAATCGCCCGCCAGGCCGAACTTGCTGAAGAGCAGGCCGATGGACTGGCCCATGGCCCCGCCGACACCCAGGAGGATGCCGCGCCAGAGGTGCGGATGGTTCTCGTGGTCGCCGCCGCCCCACACCACCCAGGCGATGCCGCCGAGGGTGACCACCATGGCGAGGAGCTTGGGCAGGCCGAGATCCTGACCGAGGAACAGCCAGGCCAGCAGGGCGCTGAAGATGGGCGAGAGCGTCATGAGCAGCATGGCCAGCCGCGCCCCGATGAGCACGAAGGCCTCGAACAGCACCGCGTCGCCCAGGGCGAAGCCGATGAGCCCTGAGACCGCCAGCCAGCCCAGCCGGGCGCCGCCGACCTGCACGGGGAAGAGGCTGCCGTAGAGGGCCAGGTGCAGCAGGAGGAGCGAGGCCCAGCCCATGAGCATGCGGCCCACGTTCACCGTGGTCGAGCCCACCCGGCGGCCCGCCACCGTGAAGCAGACGGAGTTCAGCGTCCAGCAGACCGAGGTGAGCAGGGCGGCGCTTTCGCCGAGGTATCTCATGTGAACATCCCCAGAATGCCGTTGCTGACGAGC
The DNA here is from genome assembly GCA_017859995.1 of Holophagaceae bacterium. GTDB lineage: Bacteria > Acidobacteriota > Holophagae > Holophagales > Holophagaceae > Geothrix. The sequence continues at coordinate 24,403 of JAFJUR010000008.1, forward strand.
ATCCCGCGGGAGCTGAGGTGCACGCGGTCCGCCTCCCAGATCGCGAGACCCTCCCCGGCCAGGGCGCGGAGGCGGGCCTCCCAGGCGTCGCAGAGGGGACGCAGGTTCAGGGCCTCGGCGCGGGCGCGGAGAACACCCCAGTCCAGGCCGCGGTGGAGGCGGAGACCCAGGAGGGGAATCTCCGCCAGCGCCTCCGCGGGGTCGAGTTCCTGAAAGTCGAGCTCAGCGCGGCCTTCAGCCCAGGCGGGGAGGACGCTGCCCTCCGTCCACCGGAAGTCGCCGATCTGCGAGGCCGCGCTGGGGCCCAGGCCCAGGTAGGGGCGACGCTCCCAGTAGCGGTTGTTGTGGCGGGACTCGGCGCCGGGCCGGGCGTAGTTGCTGATCTCGTACGGCTGGAGGCCGAGCCGGGGCAGTTCCTCCTGCAGGGCCTCGAAGACATCGGCCACCTCGTCCTCGGAGGGCAGCGTGAGGCGCCCGGCGTCGATGTCGGCGCGAAGCGGGCAGGCCTTGTCCAGATCCAGAAGGTAGATGCTGAGGTGCTCAAGGCCGGTGGCGACGAGGGCTCGAGCGTCCGCCAGCACCTTCGACAATGACTGTCCAGGGATGCCCACCATGAGGTCGGCGCTGCGGCGCTGGAATCCAGCGCGTTCGGCCAGCGCCAGGGCCTCCAGGGCCTGGTCGGCGCCGTGGATGCGGCCCAGGCGCGCAAGCAGGGTGTCATCCAGGGCCTGCACGCCCAGGCTGATGCGGTCCCAGCCGAGGCCGCGGGCCCGCTCCAGCCAGGCCCGGTCCACGGTGCCCGGGTTGGCCTCCAGGGTGGCCTCCTGCAGGGGCGACAGGTCGAAGGCTTCCCGCATGGCGAGGGTGAGGCGCTCCAGCTCGGCGACGGTGAGCAGCGACGGCGTGCCGCCGCCCAGGTAGAGCGTGTCCACGGCCGGCCGGCCCAGGGCCCGGCCCCACTCGGCGACCTCCTCGGCCAGGCGACGGGCGGTTTCGGGCTGAAGGCTGCGGTCCCGGGTGGTGGCGAAGGAACAGTAGGTGCAGCGGTCGAGGCAGAAGGGCACGTGGAGGTAGAGCCCGAGCGGCTCCGCCTGGAGGGCCCGCCGGAGTGCTGGGAGCCGGCGCTCTAGCTCAGGGTTCAACCATCACCTGTTTCATGGCCTCGCGCAGGCTCTGCACCTCGGCGGGGAAGCGCCAGGGGGCCTGGATGGGCTCCGAGGCCTGTTCCAGGGCCTGGTACCGCTGCTGGAGCAGGGTCCGGTGCTCCGGCCGAAGGGCCTTGCCCGTGCCCATGTGGTGCTCGAGGAGTTCGAGGTTCTGGCGCAGCCGCACCGCCTGGGGATGGTAGAGGAAGACGTTCAGCAGCAGGTGCCCGAAGGCGAGTCCCAGCACCAGGAAGCCGCCGATAAGGGGGATCTGGGAGCCCAGGCGGAGCCCCAGGGCCAGCCACCACCCCATGAGGCCCAGGAGCAGCACAGAGACGATGGGAACGATGGGCATGGCCCAGAGCCCATTGCCCCAGAGGCAGTCCTGGATCAGGGACTCGGTCACGGCCTCCAGGGTGCGGCGGTCTCCCTCGGCGCGGGCCTTGGCCAGGCGCTGGTTCAGGGCCTCCCAGGCCTGTTGCTGGGCGGGATTGAGGACGACCTGGCGGCGCCCTCCCCGGCTGGCGCTCTGGCGGATCAACTCGGGCGAGCCCCCCTTGCCGGGCTCCACCGCCGGGGGTGGGGGCGGCTCGAGGATCTCCGCGTTGGCCGGCGGGGGCGTGTTGGTGATGTGGGTCTGGCCACTGGTGTCGCGCCAGTAGTAGGTGCGCGGCTGGGCCTGGGCCGGAGCCTGGCCCTGTCCCAGGAGGGACAGAAGGAGCAGCCCGGCAGCGGCGATCAAGAACGGCCCTCAGAAATGCGCATCAAGCGCCTCGCACCAGAAGTGGTAGATCATCTGGTGCACTTCCTGGATGCGCGCCGTGACCGTGGAAGGCACCACCAGGGCGTCGTCCATGAGACCGGCGAGCTTGCCGCCGTCGCGGCCCAGCAGGCCGAGGGTGCGAACGCCCAGGTCCTTGGCCGAGGCCACGGCCCGGATGACGTTGGGGCTGTTGCCGCTGGTGCTGATTCCGATGAGCAGGTCGCCGGGACGGCCCAGGGCCTCGACCTGGCGGGAAAAAACCTGGTCAAAGCCATAGTCGTTGCCGATGGCGGTGAGGGCGGACGTGTCGGTGGTGAGGGCGATGCCCGCCAGGGCCCGGCGTTCCTTCACATAGCGGCCGCTGAGCTCGGCGGCCAAGTGCTGGGCATCGGCGGCGCTGCCCCCGTTGCCACACACGAGGATCCGGCCGCCCCGGCGCAGGCGCTCGGCCATGTCGTCGGCCTGGGCCACGATCCGGTCCATCTCCTGGGCGAAGAAGGTCTGCTTCAGCTGGATGGCGTCCTGGACATGCTGGAGGAGGGTCTGCTTCATGGCAGCGATTGTGACAGCAAATCCACTCCCTAGAATCAGCAGACGCTGGCAGACTGCGGGGAGTCTTGCCACCAACGGTGCGGGTCCCATGGACTGGATTGCCCTCAAACACGCCCTCCTCTCCCACCTCCCGGTGGCTTCGGGCCTGCTGCTCCCCTGGGCTCTCATCGCCGCGCAGCGGCCTGGGCGCGGGATCCGCCCGTGGTGGACGGTCAGCCGCTACCTCGGCTGGACCGGCCTGCTCGGCACCCTTGGCGCCGTGGTCAGCGGCTTCGCTTCGGGCCGCCTTCTGAACCTCATCCCCGACCATCGCCTGCTGCCCCTCCCGGCCTCGGGCCATGGGCCGGACGCGGTGCTCTTCCGCCATGCTCTGCTGGGAGGGGCGTCCCTCCTCCTGGCCATCGCCGCCCTCTGGGCCATGAACCGGCCGCGCAAGGACCACCAGGGCCTCGGATTCCTGACCCTCGTGGTGGGCCTGGCCTGGTCCGCCCTCCTGCTCCTGGCGGGAGAGGGCGGCTATCGGCTGGCCCATGCGAACCGGGTTCCGCTCCCTCCGCCGGTGGCCGTACCCGCCTCACCGGCTCAGACCGCCCCGCCAGTGGCGGCGGATCCTGAGGCGAACGCACCCCTCCGGGCCCTCGACCATGCCGCCCTGGAGCCCATCCACTCCGAGCCCGTGAAGTCCCCGGCCCACGGCGGCCGCTGGATCCGCGCCTGGGCGAGCCCCACGGCGGCCGCGGCCTACCGGGCCGGCCAGCCCCTGCCCCAGGGCGCCCTGGTGGTGCTCAGCTCCACCGAGGACCGCTGGGGGCGCCCGGGTGCCGATGTCGGCCCCCTCTATGCCCTGGAGATGAAGCCCCTGGGTCCCTCGCTCACTTTCTACTGGGCGCGCATCCCCATGGAGCAGCGCCGCGAATTTGGTGGCGAATCGCGGGCCTACTGGCGAGGGGACGACGCCCACCTCGCCAGCTGCCGCAGCTGCCATGCCAACGGCATGGCCGACCCGGCCCAGCGAAGCCGCTGGCGGGCGAAGAAGGCTGTTCCAGCCGAATGAAAAGGGCCAGCCCTGGAGCTGGCCCTTCCCAGTTGCCGTGAAGGCCTAGTCGATGGTGAACTCGCCGCTGTCGATGATGGTGATCTCGGCGGGAAGGAAGCGAACGTCGTAGCCCTTCTCCTTCAGCAGGTGGTAGGCCAGCTCGGCGCGGATGCCGGTGGAGCAGTGGCAGAGGATCGCCTTGCCCTTGGGGATCTCCGACAGGCGGGCCAGCAGCTGAGGCTCGGGGATCGTGAGGGCGCCCTTGATAACGCCGTTCTTGGTCTCGTCGGCATTGCGCACGTCGAGGATCACGGCGGCGCGCTCGGTTGGGGCAGCCTCGGCGATCTTGGTGAACTCAGCCGGTGAGATGGCGCCCGGACGGGGCTTCGGCACGAAGACAGCCTTGGCGGCCAGGGTGCCAGTCTCCACGGGCAGGGCGGCGGCCTGCCAGGCCCTGAAGCCGCCGGTGAGGATGTTCACGCCCACATAGCCGGCCTTCACCAGCTCCATGGCCACAGTCCTGGCGGCCTCGCCGCCGGTCTCATCCACCACCACGACGGGGGGCTTCAGCTTGGCGGCGGGGAAGGTCTTGAGCAGGTCGGCCACCTTGGCCGGTTCGGCGGCCACGGCCCCCTTCAGGAAGCCCTTGGCGGCCAGCGTGGCGGGGCGGGCGTCGAGGATCACCAGCGGCGTGTTCGTGTCGAGGTAGGCGGCCTTGAGGGCGGCGGGGCTCAACACGCCGGGCTGTTTCTTGGTCCAGGCGGGCATGCCCTCGATGAAGACCTTGGCGTTCGTGTAGCCGAGCTTCTTGGCCTTGGCCAGGGACCCCGGGCTCATGTTGCAGGTCTTCCCGCTGCAGTAGAAGATCACGAGCGCGCCCTTGTCGGCGGGCAGCTTGTCGAGGTTCTTGTCGAAGGCGGGGAAGGGCAGGTTCACGGCCGTGGGAATCGCGCCTTCCAGGAAGCGCGGCGTCGGGCGGGAGTCGTAGAGGAAGTAGTGGCCCTTCTCCGGGCCCATGGCCACGAGCTTTTGAATCTCGTCGAGGGTGATGGTCTCGTTCGCGGCCAGCTTCACGGGCGGCTTGACGGCCACGGTCACCGCGGTCTTCACGCCGTCCTTCTCGGTGAATTGCACGCGCACTTCATGGCCTTTGGCGATGCTCTTGAAGGCCGCTTCCACGTCGGAGGCGGGCTCGGGGGTGACGACTTTCACCGTGGCCTTGTCGAAGCGGAGCACCTCGGTGCGTTCGTCGATCTTCAGCTGGAAGGAGCTGTTCTTGAGGGCCAGGTTGTCGAAGTGGCCGCGGAGGTTGTCGGGGGCCGTGGTGTGGCAGGTGGCGCAGATCTTCGCGGCGGCGGGCTTCGGGGCCTGCGGCTCGGCGGCGAAGAGGGCTGCCACGCTCGCGGCCAGCAGCAGGGAGGTTCGGGCGGCATGTCTCATGGAGGCTCCTGGGTTCGGATATCGGTAGGAGTCTATGGTTGTTTACCTATAAGTCGAGAAAGATGTGATCGCGGTCTACAGCCACTCCAGTGGCGACTTCAGACCACGCGCGGGGCGGCTGAGGCGGCCCTCCGGCTGGGCGCTCACTCCGCCTGGGCGAAGACTTCCCGGGGCTTGCCCGCGCCCCGGTCGGGGCCCACGATGCCCTCTTCCTCCATGCGGTCGATGAGCCGCGCGGCGCGGCCATAGCCGAGGTTCAGCTTGCGCTGCAGGAGGCTGGTGCTGGCCTTGCGCTCCCGGGTCACCACAGCCACGGCGCGTTGGTAGATGTCGTCCACCCCGGCCATCTCCGCGTCGTCGAAGAGGGCGGTCTCCTCTTCGGTTTCCATGGCGCTGATGAGGGCCTGGTTGTAGTCGGGCCGCCCGCGCTCGCGCAGCCAGGTGACGAGTCGCAGGGTCTCCTCTTCGCTCAGGAAGGGGGCATGGATGCGCTTCGGATGGCTGGCGCCGTTGGGCAGGAAGAGCGCGTCGCCGGCGCCCAGCAGCTGCTCGCCGCCGCCGGAGTCGAGGATGGTGCGGCTGTCGATCTTGGTGCGCACGCGGTAGCTGAGGCGGCTCGGCAGGTTCGCCTTGATGACGCCGGTGACCACGTCCACGCTGGGGCGCTGCGTGGCGAGGATCAGGTGGATGCCCACGGCACGGGCCTTCTGGGCGATGCGGGCGATGCTGTCTTCCACCTCGCTGCGGGCCACCATCATGAGGTCGGCCAGCTCGTCGATGACCACGAGCACGTAGGGCAGCGGCTCCAGCACCGAGGGGCGGTCCGGCCAGCGGGGGTTCGGAGTCCGGTCGGTGAGGTCGAGGGTGCCCCCGGCGTCGGCGATCTTCGCGTTGAAGCCCTTCAGGTCGCGCACGCTCAGCAGCGCCAGGCAGCGGTAGCGATCCTCCATCTGGGCCACCACCCACTTGAGGACGCGGCCCGCCTCCTTCATGTCGGTGACCACCGGGGCCCACAGGTGGGGGATGTCCTCGTAGACGCCCAGTTCCACCATCTTGGGATCCACGAGGATGAGCTTCACCTCGTCGGGCTGCGCCCGCACGAGGCAGGAGCAGATCATGGCGTTCACGCCCACGCTCTTGCCGCTGCCGGTGCTGCCGCCGATGAGCAGGTGGGGCATCTTGTTGAGGTCGGCCACCACGGGGCGGCCGGCGATGTCCTTGCCCAGCGCCAGCTGCAGCAGGCCGCTCGCCTCGCGAAACGCGGGGCTGTCGATGACTTCGCGGAAGGTAATGATCTCGCGCTTCGGGTTGGGCACCTCGATGCCCACGAGGTTCTTCCCCGGGATGCGATCCATGCGCACGGCCTCGGCCTGCAGGGCCAGGGCGAGGTCCTCCTCCATGCCCAGGATGCGGCTGAGGGGAATGCCCGCGTCCGGCTGGAACTCGAAGACGGTGACCACCGGCCCGGGCTGCATGCCGGTGACCGCCCCCTTGATCTTGAATTCCGACAGCTTCTGTCCAATCCGTTCCTTGATGGATTCCAGTGCGCTCAGGTCCGCCTTGGCGTGCTGGCCGGGCGGATCGAAGAGGCGGCGGGGCGGGAGGGTGTCCCGCTCGGCGAGGGAAGGATGGGCAGGCTCGGGCGGGAGGGGCGGCAGCGGCTTGGCGGGGGTGGGCTCCGTCAAGGGCAGGGGCGGCTGCACGATCTCGCGTCCGAAGCGGTCCTTTGCCACCTGCGCGCGGGCCACGGTGGGCTTGGCGGGGGCGGTCGGCGGGGCCGAGGCGAGCAGTTTCGTCCGGAAGGGCGCGGTGGCCTCTGTGCCCGTGGCCACGGGGCCCGCGGCGGGCAGGGCCTGCGCGTCGAGGGTGGTGGACGCGGCGTCGAGCTGCATGGCGTCGAGGTGCATGGAATGGATGGGCGGGAGCAGGTCTTCGGTGCGGATGATGGGCTTCTTCCGCCGGGCCTCTGCGGTTTCCAATTCGGCTTTCAGCAGGGCTTCCCGCTGGCCTTCCAGGGCCTGCTGGCGGAGGGCGAGGGCCTGAAGGGCAATGGCGTCGCTGGCGTCGAGGTCGGGCTGGTGGGGGTTGTGCCCGCGGAGGAAGGGCCGCTTCACCATGGTGAGGAACCCCTGGAAGCCCCGGGCGGGCATGGGCTTCATCCAGGGCCACGCCTTCTCGCCGAACCACCGGGTGAGCAGGCGGCCCACGGCCCGCGTCAGGGCCGGCGCCAGCACCAGGGCGCAGATGAGCACGATGAGGGCGAGCAGCAGCGGGAGGCCCACGGGGCCGAGGATGCGGCGGCCCACAGGCCACAGCGCGCTGCCCAGCCAGCCGCCCCAGCGCAGCTGGAGGGTGCCGGCCTCGGGCAGGCCCGTCCAGAGGCGGGTGCCGAAGGCGCCGAGGGCTGTCCAGATCGACAGGGCGAAGCCGAGCCAGGCCAGCCGCCCGGGCCAGTGGCGGCCCTCGCGGGGCCAGGCTTCCCACAGCAGGTAGGGCGGCACGATCCAGGCGCCGATGCCGATCAGGGTCTGCAGCAGGCCCGCCAGGGTGGCGCCCACGGTGCCGCAAAGGTTCTGCACGGCGGTGATGGCGGCGCCCTGCGTGAAGGGGTGGGGATCCAGGGGGTGGTAGCTGGCGAGGGAGAGCATCAGCACCAGGGCGATGAAACCCAGCACAGCCCTCAACATCCAGCGGCCGATCCCCTGCAATGGTCGCGCAGGAAGGCGCCGGCCGACACGAAGGTCCAGCCCTCCTTCCGGGCGCGGTCCATGAAGGCGCCGAGCCCATCGGTGGGCCGGTCGCCCTCGTGGCGGCCCGAGCCCAGGTGCATGAGCACGATCAGGCCGTCGCCGTTCTTCTCCAGGCGCTGCTCCAGGCGCTTCACGATGGCCTCGCCGCTGCGGTACAGGCGGCGATCCTTGGGGGTCGCCCAGTCCAAGGTGTCGGCACCCTCGCTCCAGCCCACATGGCGGTAACCCAGTTCTTCAGCCCAGCGGCGGATCTCGGCGGTGTGCTCGCCGTAGGGCGCCCGCCAGAAGGGATCCATGGGTCGCCCGAGAAGGTTCACCAGGGCGGCGTCCGCTTCCAGCAGCTCGCGCTGCACCCGTTCCCGGGTCCACTTGGCATCCCGTTGCATGCCCGGCGCGAAGTGTGGGTGGTTCATGGTGTGGTTGCCCAGCTCGTGGCCCTCGGCGGCCATGCGCTTCACCAGGGCGGGATAGCGCTGGATGAAGACTCCGGTGAGGAACAGCGTGGTGCGCACGCCCCGGGCCTTGAGCAGGTCGAGCACCTCCGTGGCCACCTCGGCGCTGGAGCCGCCGTCGAAGCTGAGGAGGATCCGCTTGTGCCCGCCGGGGCCGCGGGTGAGGTTGAGGGCCTCGCCCATGCCGGGCCAGGCCAGGGCCGGCGCGGCTCCGGCGGTGATTGGGGCCGCGTGGCGGGAGGGGACCGCCGCCTCGGGAAGGACCGGCAGGGCCGTCGCGGCGCGGCGCAGGGCCTCACCCGGCGCCGGGGTTGGCGCCTGGAAGACCTCGGGCAGGGCGCGGGCATTCCGGCCGGGGATGGGGCCGACGGGCAGGGTCCTCAGGCGGACCTCGGCCCGGGTCCTCGGTGCGGGCAGCTCGGGCAGGGGCTTGGCTTTGGGTGCGGCCTCGGGTTTCCGGGCCAGTCGGGGCGCGGCCTGCGCGGGTTTCCGGAGCGCTTCCAGCGAAAACACGAACCGGGCCAGCTCTCGGCCTTCGGCGGTGCGCAGGATGGCGCTCTCGCCTTCGGGCGGACGGAAGAATTCCCAGCGAACGGGGCCCGGCTCCGCGAAGCGGTGTTCGCGGATGGAACGACCTTCCAGCACCAGTTCGGTGGCTTGCGCGACCTCGCCCTCCACCACCGCCAGGCCGCCGAGAGGATGCCAAGACCAGGCCTCTGCGGTCTGAAGCGGGCTGGGTGCTTCCGCGATGGCCGCCGGGGGGGCCTTCGCGGGGTCGTCCTTCCGGCCACAGCCTGTGATCATCAGCAGCAGGGCCACTCCCGGAACCAGGGCAGGGCAGAGCTTCACCGAGCCTCCCCGACGCGGCAGAGGGCCCAGTAGTTTGCCTTCTCGCGGACCTTCACCCAGCGCGGATTCACGGCCGCGGCCTGGAGGTCGCGCAGGGCCCATTCGGCCAGGGCCTCGGCCGTGGGGTTGCGGCCTGCCAGGGACGGAAGGTCGTTCAGCAGGCGGTAGTCCACGGCGGCCACCCAGGCGTCGAGGGCGGTGGCGAGGAGGGTCTCATCCGACTCCTGGGCCAGGTCTGCGGCGGCTTCGATCTCCCAGTTGTGGCCGTGGCGGTCCTCCTGGAACCCGGGCAGGTCGTGGAAGTGGTCCGCCACAAAGGGGCGTCGCAGGGAGAGTGTGAAAGCCATGGATCAGTATAGCGGTCAGGGGGCAAGCTCGGCCCGCAGGGCCTCCAGGTACGTGAGCATGGCCCGCTCCCGAGCCGCCGCCAGTCGCCGGCCCGAGGGGGTCTTCATGCCTTCGGCCAGCTTGAGCAGCTTCCGCTCGAAGTGATCGAGGCTCCAGGCCTTGTCGTCGAGGTCGCGCCCGTCGGCCCAGGGATCCTCCGGGTGCCAGAGCCCCGCGCCGAAGCTGGCGCCCGTGGCGAACACCCGGGCGATGCCGATGGCGCCCAGGGCCTCCAGCCGGTCGGCGTCCTGCACCACGGCGGCCTCCAGGCTGGCGGGCGTGCCGCCGCCGCTCCAGCTGTGGCTGGCCACGGCCGCGGACACGGCCTCGGCGCGGCTCTCCAGCCCCGGCGTCTCGCGGCACCACTGCGGCACCATGTCCGCGGCCATCTGCGCCGTGAGCGGCGATTCCGGGTGGTTCTTGGGGCGGTAGACCAGGTCGTGCAGCAGCGCAGCTGCCACACAGGTGTCAGGATCGGCGCCCTCCTCCAGCGCAAGGCGGTGGGCGAGCCTCGCCACGCGCAGGATGTGGCCCAGGTCGTGGGCGGCGTCCCGGCGGAAGGGCTCGTCCGACAGGTGGTGGCGGAGGCGCTTCAGCAGCGGCTCGGCCCAGGGGAAGGGAAAGGCGGCGGTCATGGATCCAGGCTACCGGCTCGCACGAAAGGATTCATGGATCGTCATACGAGGGAGATAAACTGATGGATTCCGGCCCGGAGGCCCCCATGCGTGCCCTGATCCCGTTCTTCCTGAGCTTCGGCCTCGCGGTGACGGCCCTGGCCCAGCGGGCGGACCCGAACTTCGACCCCGTCAAGGATGTGGCCCTGCGCTTCGAGAAGGGTGCCGTGGTGGCCACCGTGCCCGCCGGCGCACACCTGAAGGCCGCCTTCATGGAGGTGGCGAAGAAGGCCGGCCCCGGCACCCTGAAGATGGGCAAGCTGCCGCCCACCACGGCCAAGGATGAGATCGGCGACGGCATCTGGTACGGCGCCGTGAAGGTGCCCGTGAGCGGCGAAGGCCTCTCCGGCACCGTGACGCTGAACGTGACCTACCAGCCCTGCACCGAGGGCGAAGGCGGCGTCTGCTACCCGCCCACCACCCGCACCCTGGACGTGAAGGCCTCCGAGATTCCCCAGGCGAAGCCCGCCGAACCCGCCGCGGTGCCAGCGGCCGAGGCGCCTGTTGTACCCGCTGCGACGCCGAAGACCGCAGAGCCCGCGCCCGTCCAGGCCACAGTCCCGACACCCGCCGCACCGGAACGAAGCGGGCTGCTGTGGTCGTTCCTCATTGTTTTCCTGTTCGGCATGGGCGCTTCGCTCACGCCCTGTGTCTACCCGATGATCCCGATCACCATGGCCATCGTGGGCGCCAAGGGAAGCGGCAAGGCCCGGGGGTTCGGCCTTTCCCTGGCGCTGGTGCTGGGCATGGCCGTCACTTACACGGCGCTGGGAATTCTCGCGGCACGGGCAGGCGCAGCGGCCGGAGCATGGGCCCAGCGTCCAGAGTTCCTGATCCCTGTATCTTTGCTCTTTGCGGCGTTTGCCCTTTCCCTTTTCGGGGCCTTCGAGATTGCACTTCCTTCCTCGTTGATGACGAAGCTTCAAGGCGATGGCTCTCGCAAGGGCTTCGGCGGCGCATTCTTCATGGGCATGGTGCTCGGCCCTCTGTCGGCGCCCTGCGTGGGTCCCATCATCGGGTCGGTGCTGGTAGACATCGCGCAGAAGGGCGAGGTGTTTCTCGGAGGCGCCAAGCTCTTCGTCTTCGCCCTGGGCATGGGCGTGCTGTTCCTGGCGGTGGGCACGTTCTCGGCGGCCCTGCCGAAGAGCGGCGACTGGCTCACGCGGTTCAAGCAGGGCATGGGCCTGGTGGTGCTGGGCTTCGCGGCGTGGAACGTGGTGCTGCTGGCGGGCAGCGCGGTCTTCGGCGCCTTCGAGGCGGGCGAAGGCCTGACCGGCCAAGTGCGCAAGGGCTTCGCCATCCTGATGCTGGCCCTGGGGGTGCTGCTCGGCGTGCGGGCCACGGAAACCTTCCTCAAGGTGGACCTCCTGCCGAAGGGAGGCGCTGTGGCGGCCAAGGATGAACACGCCGGTTGGCTGGAGCAGGATCTCGAAGGGGCACTCGCCAGGGCCAAGGCCGAACGCAAGGTCGTGGTGGTGGACATCTACGCCGACTGGTGCGCCCAGTGCAAGGAACTGGACGAGAAGACCTGGCCCGAAGCGGGCGTGAAGCAGTGGCTCGCGCAGAACGCCGTGGCCATCCGCATCGACACGGACGCCAAGCGCAAAGACCTGGCCGCGAAGCTGCAGATCCGAAGCTACCCCACGGTGCTGATGCTGGATGCGGAAGGCCGCGAGCTGCGGCGGATCCTGGGCTTCCAGAAGGCCGCGACCATGAAGGCCTGGCTCGAAGGGAAGTGAGTCGAAATGAGCCACACGAAAAGGGCCCGCGATCGTGGGCCCTTTTCGTGTCGGTGAAGGACTCAGTTCCCCAGGAACTGGGCCAGGGTCTTCTCCAGGTTCGCGCCGCGCAGCTGGCCGCCGCTGGCGACGATCTTGCCGTCGGGTCCGATGAGCAGGGGCTTGGGGATGCCCTTTACGCCGTAGGCTTCGCTCACGGGGTTCTGGAATCCGCCTTCGACGAAGGCGTGCTTCCAGGGCATGGGCGTGCTGGCCTGCTGGCGGTAGGGCGCGATGTGCTCGATGCGGCGGTCGAAGGAGAGGGAGAGGATGTCGAAGGGCTTGGCCTTGAACTTGGCCCAGGCGGCGTGCATGTTGGGCATCTCGGCGCGGCAGGGCGGGCACCAGGTGGCCCAGAAATCAATGAGGACGTAGCGGCCCTTGAAGCTGTCCAGGGAGTACGTGGTCTTCGGATCGCCCAGGGCCTTCAGGCTGAAGGCGGGGGCGGGGCGGCCGATGCCGGTCTTCTGCTCGGCTTCCAGCAGCTCCTTGGCCTGCTTGGCCTGGCGCGAATCGGCGAATTCGGACTGCAGGGTGTCGTAGGCGGGCTTCCAGGTGGCCTCTTCCTTGGCATCGAGGCGGTCCCAGAAGAACTCGAAGAGCAGGTGGCGCCGCAGGGCCGGGTCGGGGTGCTTGGTGCGGGCTTCGGTGATGTAGGGGCCCCAGCCGGGCGCCGCCTCGTCGGCCAGCATGAGGATGAGTCCCTGGTCCAGGGACCAGGCGGTGGCCACGGGCGGCACTTCCTTGCGCACCTGGTCGAGGACGGCGGGCGTCGGCTCGACCTTCGCCAGTTGCAGGTGGAAGAGGCGGCTCACCAGCAGGGCCTGGCGGATCTCGGGGCGCTTTTCCGTGGCGATCCGGGCGTCGAGGTCGGCCAGCTCCTTGGTGCAGTCGCCGCGGAAGTCCTTGGTGTTTTTCCCGGCCTGGATGTGGGCCGCGCGGGCCTCCATCACGGCCTTGGACTTGGCCCGGGCGGCATCCAGAATGGCCTGCGCCTCATTTGCCGGCGCCGGCGCCTGCAGCGCAGGCAGGGCGGTCAGGAGACAGATCATGGGCAAGGTCATGGGTCCTCCGGCGGACAATCTGGCCGCGCCCCAGGATACCTCGGAAGCTGAGGTTGATTCACACCCTGGGAGAACGGTCCATGCCCTATACTGTGGAACGAAATCCTCCATAACCGCTGCAGACCCTGTCCGTGTCATTGCGATTCGCAGGCACTCCGTTCATGTGCGCTCGGTATTTCCCTCGACGCATGCAGCCGATAAATAACCGATGCCTGTGTTCCCAGACGTTCACGTTCGATCCATCGACCCTCCTCCCCGGGCCTCTCGGCCTGTCCAGGTCGAGGGTCTGCCCACCTTGCATCCCGGCCTCCAGCCGGAGCCCATCCTGCATGCGGCGCCTCGCCGGGATCGACGGCTGAGCCTGCTGCTGACCTCTGTGGTCTATGGGCTCACGGCGGGCGCGCTGTTCCTCTGGGTGACGCAGCGGCCGGTCCAGGCGGCGCGAAGCGACGAGGGACGGCAGACCATCACCCTCACCCTGGATGATGCGCCCAGCCCCGCAGCCCTGGCGCCCATCGCCCGGCCAGCGGGCGAGGTCGGGGCCGGGGAACCGGAAGGCACCCACACCATCGATCCGGGCCTGCTTGACCAGGAACCGATGGTCCCGGTCCCGCTCAGGGCCCTGGATCCCGAGACCCTGCCGGACCCCCTGGCCCACCCCGCGCCGCCTGCCGTGGACACCCGGCTGCCAGTGGCGGCAGGTGGAACCGGGACCGCCAGGGGCGCGGCCGGGGGCCCCACCGTGGGGCGTGGGGGTGGCCACGCCATCATCCGGGCCGTGCCCGGCATGAACCCGGGCCTCGACCTGAACGACCTTGAGATCCTCCACGAGGAGATTCCCCATTACCCCCTGCTGGCGGAGTGGAGCCATGTGCAAGGTGACGTGGTGGTGCGGGTCACCATCAACGAGAAGGGCGTCCCCATCCGGACGGAGCTGATCGAGGGGCCGCCGGCGCTGCAGTCGGAGACCATGCGGGCCGTGAAGCTCTGGCGCTTCGGTTCAGGGATCTTCCGGGGCCGCAAGGTGGACGCCACCTTCGACATGACCTTCCGCTACATCCTGCGCTAGCCGTTCTTGCCTGTGGGCGCCGGGGGCGGCACCGGGACGGGGGCCGGCGGAGGGACCGCGGTGGCGGGGGGAAGCTTTTCGACCACGGCGCGTTTCAGGGCGTCGCCGACGAACCCCTCCTTGTAGCCGATGTGGAGCTGGGACAGGTTGCCCGCCCGGTCGACCACGAACAGGGCCGGCAGCGAGTGCACGATGTCCATGAAGTTCGAGGCCCCCTCCTTGCCCAGCCCGGGCGTGAACACGGGCATCTGGCTCGCCTCGAAGAACTGGCGGTTCTTGATCTGGAACTTCCGGATGGCCTGCCACCCGCCAACGTTGCCCAGGCTGGGATCAGGGCGGCTCTCATCGAAGTTGATGGCGAGGATCTCGAAGCCGAACTGCTCGCGCTTGGCGTAGATGCTCGAGAATTCCATGAGCATCTTGGCGGAGGGCGCGCAGTTGATGCTCCAGAGCCCCACCAGCACCACCTTGCCCTTCAGGCTGGCGATGCTGGTGCCGTGGCCCTTCTCGTCGTAGGCCGTGAAGGCCGTCACGGGCTTGCGCTGGCCCACGGGGAAGAACTGCCGCCCCTGCTGGTAGAAGAGGGTCGCGGCGGTGTCAGCTCCGGTCTGCCCCCCCGTGCTGCCAAGGGCGCCGGAACCGCCGTAATTGAGGCCGGTCTTGTCCCTCTGGATCAGGGGGCAGATGGGATCGTCAGGGGCGTTGGCGTTCTGGTAGGTTCCCTGGGCACCGAGGGCACCGGTCAGGCACGCGGCAAGCAGGCCAAGGGGCAGGTGGTTTCGCATGGGAGCCTCGTTAGAATCTGTCCATCACCCTAGCGGAGGCTTCGCACCAGGTCGAGCCCCGCTTCGGTCCGGCTGAGATACCAGGTCAGGGCCTGGCCATCCACCAGGTGCACCGTGGCTTCCGGGAAGCGCTTCTGCAGCTCGGCCTGGTGGCGGCGGTTGAAGCGGTAGGGCTCCGTGGGCAGCAGGATCATCTTCGGCGCGAGGTCGCCCAGGTCGGCATCAGAGAGCACCGGATAGCGGTCGGGACCGATGGGTGTAAGGCCGCCCTGGCGCAGGAGGTCTCCGAGGTACGTGTCCGGTCCGGCGCTCATCCAGGGCGCTTTCCAGATCAGGGCCAGGGCGCGGGGGCCCTTGCGGCGGCGGCCCTTGAGGGCAGTCTCCAGCGCCACGGCTCGGGGCTCCGCGGCCTCGGGGGCGCCCAGCCGCTCGCCGAGCAGCCGCAGACCCCGGGCGCAGTCCTGGACGGTGCGGATCTCCAGGGCGAGCCAGGGAATGCCCAGGGCCGTGAGGGCCTCGGCCACGGCTTTCGGGTTCTCGTCCTGTTCCAGGATCACCAGGTCCGGCGCCAGGTCGCGGATGCGCGCCAGGTCGGGATCCTTGGTGCCGCCCACGGTGGGCACTGTGTTGCGGATCCAGCGCGGCTCGATGCAGTAGCGCGTTCGGCCCACCAGGCGCGCCGCGAAGCCCCACTGCACGAGGAGTTCCGTCACCGAGGGCACCAGGCTCACGATGCGCTGGGGACCCTGCGCCGAGGCCTGCCGGCGGTTCAGGGCGGAGGCCGGGAGATCCTGGCTGGGCGCTTCGAACCGGACCCCGAGGTGCGGATCCTTCATCTTCCCCAGGCCCGTGGGGCAGAGGTCCAGCAGGGGGCAGGCGGCGCAGTCGGGGCGGCGGGCGTCGCAGGTGCGGCGCCCGTGGAAGATGAGCTGGTGGTGCAACTCGATCCAGTCTGCCCGGGGGAAGGCGCGGCAGAGATCGGCCTCCACCTTCTCGGGGGTGGGGGCCTTCGAGAGCCCCAGGCGCCGCGCCACCCGGAAGATGTGGGTGTCCACCGCCAGCGCGGGCACGCCGAAGGCATTGGCAAGGACCACGTTGGCGGTTTTCTGCCCCACGCCGGGCAGGGCCGCCAGGGCCGCGGGGTCGGAGGGCACCTGCCCGCCGTGCCGCGCCACCAGCGCCTGTCCGAGGCCGATGAGGTTCCGGGCCTTGTTGCGGAAGAAGCCGGTGGACTTCACCAGGGCCTCCACCTCCTCCTGTCGGGCGCCGGCCAGGGCCGCGGCGTCGGGGAAGCGGGCGAAGAGGGCCGGCGTGGTGAGGTTCACCCGGGCGTCCGTGCACTGGGCGCTGAGGATCGTGGCCACCACCAGCTGGAAGGGATCCTGGTGGTCGAGGGCGCACTGGGCGTCGGGGTAGGCGGCACGAAGGCGCCGCTGGAGCTCGCCGGGGTCGGGTTTGGGGGTGCGCATGGCACCAGGATAGGGTGGCCTGACCGCAGGAGGTGGCGGGTTTCGATAGACTGGAGGGCTGAGGTGCCGCATGCCCACCGCGCTCACGGGGAAACTCGACTGCCAGGAAACCGCCCGTCACTACCTGGAGCTGGTGCGATCCAACGTGAAGAAGCTCGGGTTCTCCCCGGGCCTCGGCGTGATCCTCGGCAGCAGCGATCCCGGCAGCGTCACCTACCAGCACTGGCTCATGAAGGACTGCGAGGACCTGGGCATCAACGCGGCGGACCTGCGCGTCGAGAACGGCATGCAGATGGTCAAGCTCATCGCCCGCCTCAACCAGGATGAGAAGACCCAGGGCGTGTTCATCTTCTATCCCCTGCGCTACCCCGAGATCAAGGACGACGAGGTGATGGACCTCGTGGACCCCAGCAAGGACATCGAGGGTCTGCACGCCATCAACATCGGATTTCTCACCAAGTACCGGAAGCGCATGGATGACGGCACCCAGCACCGCTGCATGACGCCGTGCACGGCCAGGGCCATCGTGAAGACCCTCAAGCGCGGCTTCGGCGAGGGTTGGCTGGCGGGCAAGACCGTGCTGGTGATCAACGACAGCCTGCGCATCGGGCGGCCCCTCACCGCCATGGTGGCCAACCTCAAGGCCACGCCCATCCTCTGCCACGCGAACACCAACAAGGAGCACATGGAGGGCTTCATCCGCGTGGCCGATGTCATCGTCAGCGCCGTGCCCGCCGCCGGGTACCGCATCAACACGGAGTGGATCAAGGACGGCGCCCTCTGCTTCGACCTCAGCGGCGAAGGGAACTTCGACTACGAGGCCCTCGACCGCCGCGGCATCCCCTACACGGACACCACGAAGAACAGCGTGGGGAAGGTCACGCGGGCCATGGCGCTGCTCAACCTCACGTATGCCTGTGGGGTGGAGTAGGCCGGCCGGAGCCTAGAACCGGAAGGTCAGGGCCAGGCCGAGGTTGCTGCGCCGGCGTACCTTCAGGCCGTCGGTGAAGGGCCGCTCCAGGTGCTCGCCCTCGAGGCTGACGGCCCAGGACGGGTGGAAGGCCCAGCCCACGCGCAGCCGGGGGCCGATGAAGCCGCCCTCTCCGGGCGGCACCTCCACGATGGCGGCGAGGCCCATGAAGACCTCCTCGGCCACCATGTTCGCGTCGACGATGAAGCGCAGGGCGTTGTCCCCGTCGTCCCAGTGCCGCACGCCAGCGCCCACGCCCACATGGAGGTGGGCCGGATCGCGCTCGGATTTCACGATGAAGTCGGCGATGGGCGTGGTGAACTCCGCGGCGGTGGCCCGCGGTTGCCGGATCACCGAGACCAGGGTGGATTGGGCGGCCACGGGCAGCGTGGCCAGGGCGAAGCCGGACAGGAGGAGGGCGGGGGCGAGGCGGCGCATGGGAAGGCTACCCTCCAGGGCCGGGGCGGGTTTAGCGGCCCTTCCGTCCCGCCTTCCAGTCGGAGGCCAGCAGCCCGTAGACCACGTGATCCACGTAGCGCTCACCGAGCCGCTCGGCCTGCCGGAGGATGCCCTCCCGCCGGAAGCCGAGGCGCTCGGGGATGGCGCGGCTGCGCAGGTTGCGGACGCCGGCGCGGATCTCGATGCGGTTGAGTTCCAGGGTGCGGAAGCCGTGGCGCAGCAGCGCGGCCACGGCGGCGGTCATGAGACCGCGGCCCTGGGCCGCCTCGGCCAGCCAGTACCCGATGGCGCCGCAACGGTTGGCGCGATCCACCCAGTTGAAGCCCGCCACGCCTACCAGCTCGCCCCTCCACCAGAGGCCGAAGGACTGGCCGAGGCCCGCCTGGGCGCGGCGGCGGGAGAGCAGGATGTAGGCCCGGGAATCGAGAACCCTCCGGTTGGCTTCGGGCCAGGGCAGCCAGCGGCTCAAGCGTTCGCGATTGGCCTCCACCAGGGCGAAGAGGGGGCGGGCGTCGCGCAGCGTGAGCTGTCGCAGTTCCAAGCCGCGTCCGGCCTTCAACGCCTCGACGAGCATGGCCACCTCACTTGCCGGCAGGATCCTGCAGGGCCGCGGCGCGGCCCGCGCGCCAGAGCACGAGGAGCTGGTCGAGGAGGTCGCCGAACTGCTCGAGGCGCATGGCGTTCGGCCCGTCGCTGTGGGCCTTCTCGGGGCAGTCGTGCACCTCGAAGAAGAAGCCGTCCACGCAGGTGGCCGCGGCCCGGGCCAGGGTGGGGATCATCTCCCGGGCCCCGCCGGTGGCGTTGCCGAGCGCGCCGGGCTTCTGCACGCTGTGGGTGGCGTCGAAGACCACCGGGCAGCCGGTCTTGCGCAGGTGGGGGAAGCTCTGGAAATCCACCACCAGATTGCCGTAGCCGAAGGTGGAGCCGCGCTCGGTGACCCACACGGGGCCGTGGCCCTTCACGGACTTCAGCTTCTCCACGCCGTGCTTCAGGTCCCAGGGCGGCCCTTCTTCAGGTTCACGGTGCGGCCTGTGCCCGCGGCGGCGACGAGCAGGTCCGTCTGCCGGCAGAGGAAGGCCGGAATCTGGAGCACGTCCACGGCCTGGGCCGCCGGGGCGCACTGGTCGCTCTCGTGGACATCGGTCAGCACCGGCACGCCGTAGCGGCTGCGCACCTCCGCCAGGATGTCGAGGCCGCCTTCCATGCCGGGGCCGCGGTGGCTGCCGCCGCTGGTGCGGTTGGCCTTGTCGAAGCTGGACTTGTAGATGAAGGGGATGCCCCGGGCCTCGGCCAGGTCCCGCAGGCTGGAGGCCATGAGGTGGGCGTGCTCCCGGCTCTCGATGACGCAGGGCCCGGCGATGAGGAAGAAGCTCTGGTCGGTGAAGGGTCGGGCGAAATCCATGGGCACCTCGAGACCCAGTTTAACGCCTCGCCATGACATTGACGGGTTGTCACCCGACTTGTTCAATCAACTGTCATAATGTCCAACAGGCCTCATTCCTTTTGTCCGGAGCCCCCCATGGCGAAGCTGCTGATGGAAGACGATCTGAACCGGCGCCTGGTGGCGCTGCTCCAGAAGGACGGCCGCATGAGCCACGCGGAGCTGGCCGAGCGGCTGGGCGTGAGCCGGCCCACGATCATCGACCGGGTGAAGCGCCTGGAGGCCGACGGCGTGCTGGGCGGCTACGCGGCGCGGGTCACGCCGGCGGCGGTGAACAAGCCCACGGTGGCTTTCGTGGCGGTGCGCTACAAGGACAACAACGAGGCCATCGAGCAGCGGTTCATCAAGGCGCTGGAGGAGGAGCCCGACATCCTCGAGGCCCACACCATCGCCGGGGAGGACGCGCTGCTGCTGAAGGTGGTGGCCGACACGCCCGCGGGCATCGCCGAGCGGCTGCGCCGCATCCGGGTGCTGGGCCTCATGGTCACCACCCGCACCACCATGGTGCTGGAGACCCACTGGGAGAAGGCGGGTCCGAGCCCCTTCCCCCTGGAGAACCACCGCGCGCCGACTGGCGGCAAAAAGAAGGCCTGATGGATCCGCGTCAGGAACTGCCCGCGCTGGAGGGGCTGCTGTCGGAGGCGACCCGCCTGGGCGCGGCCTTCCGGGCAAGCCTTTCCGACAGGCCCGTGATGGCGCGGGCCCCCTTCAAGCCTGAAGGCGGGCTGCCGGACCAGGGCCTGGGCACCGCCGCGGTGCTGGGGCTGCTGGAAGCGCGGATCCTGCCTGCCCTGTCCGGTTCCGCGGGGCCGCGGTATCTCGGCTTCGTCACGGGTGGGTCCACCCCGGCCGCCACCGTCGGGGACCTGCTGGTGGCCATGACCGACCAGAACCTCAGCGACCGTTCCCAGGCGACGGCCACGGCCATCGAGCACCACGCCCTGGCGCTGCTGCGGGACCTCTTCGGACTGCCGGGGGCCTTCGAAGGCGCCTTCGTCACCGGCGGCACCCAGGCGAACCTGGTGGGCCTCGCCGTGGGCCGCCAGTGGGCTGCGCAGCGCCTGGGCTTCGACGCCGCGGAGGACGGCCTGGCGGGGCAGCCCCCGATCCGCCTCCTCGCCGCCGCGCCCCACGCGAGCCTGCTGAAGGCCGCGGCCGTGCTCGGCCTGGGTCGCCGAGCCTGGCTTCCCGTCGCCTGCGAACCGGGCACGGAGCGGATGGACCTCACCAGCCTCGCGTCAGCCCTGGCGGGCCTGAAGGGCGCGCCGGCGGTGGTGGCCGCGAGCGCCGGCACGGTGACCACCACCGCGTTCGATGACCTGGCCCGCACGGCGGACCTCTGCGAGCGCCACGGCGCGTTCCTGCACGTGGACGGTGCCTTCGGTCTCTTCGCCGCGACGGTTCCAGCCCTGGCGGGGCGCCTGGAGGGGCTGCAGCGGGCCGACAGCGTGGCCACCGACGCGCACAAGTGGCTGAACGTGCCCTATGACGCCGGGCTGCTGTTCACGCGGCATCTCGCCCTGCAGGAGCAGGTGTTCAAGGCCAGCGCGGCCTACCTGTCCGCCGGCGGCGACTTGTTCCACCGCACGCCCGAGAACAGCCGGCGGTGGCGCGCGCTGCCGGTCTGGGCGACGCTCCAGGCCTACGGCCGCTCGGGCGTGGCGGAGGTGGTCTCCCGCTGCTGCGATCTGGCCTCCGCCCTCGGCGACTGGATCGAGGCGTCCGATGCCTACGACCTGCTCGCGCCGGTGGACCTGAACATCGTCTGCTTCGCGCCGAAGCATGCGGATCCCGCTGTGGTTCTTGATCGACTGGCGGCGGACGGCCGCTGCTTCCTCACGCCCGGGGCCTGGCAGGGCCGCAAGGGCCTGCGGGCGGCCTTCTCCAACTTCATGACCACCGGTGAGGACCTGGCTCTTGTCCAGGCCGCCCTCGCAGATGCCGCGCAGATGGAGCGCCCATGATTGCCGACACCCCCAAGCCGCCATACGTGGCGGTCATCTTCAGCAGCCTGCGCACTGAGGGCGACCGGGGCTACGGCGCCATGGCCGACCGCATGGAGGAGCTGGCGAAGGCACAGCCGGGCTTCCTGGGCGTGGAGAGCGCGCGGGACGCGGAAGGCTTCGGCATCACCGTGTCCTACTGGCGGGACGAGGCCTCGGTCGCGGCCTGGAAGGCGCACGCGGAGCATGCCGTGGCCCAGCGCCTCGGGCGCGAGGCCTGGTACGGGGCCTTCCGCGTCCGGGTCTGCCGGGTCGAGCGCGACTCCGGCATGGGGACGGCCTGATGCTCGGCTGGCTCGCCTACCTCACCGTGGCCGTGGTGTGGGGCTCCACCTACTTCGCCATCGCCCTGGGCCTGGAGTCCTTCACGCCCTACGGCATGGTGGCCGCGCGGTTCTCGGTGGCCTCGGTGCTGGCCCTGGTCCTGGGCCGGCTGCGGAAGGAAGCCTGGCCACCACGGCGGGAGGTGGGCCACCTGATGATCGTGGGCGCGCTGCTGCTGGGCGGCTCCAATGCCCTGGTCTCCTGGGCGGAACTGCACGTCTCCACCGGCCTCGTCGCAGTGCTCGCGGCCCTCGTGCCCCTGTGGCTCGCCGTGTTCTCCATCGTGAAGGAGCCACTGGGCCCCAAGGGCTGGGCGGGCCTGGCGCTCGGCATCGCCGGCGTGGCCGTGCTGGTGTGGCCCAGCGGCGGGGTGCGCATCCACGCGGGCGGCCTGATGGCCATGGTGGCGGCGCCGCTCATCTGGTCCTGGGGCA
Source organism: Holophagaceae bacterium (assembly GCA_017859995.1). Taxonomy (GTDB): domain Bacteria; phylum Acidobacteriota; class Holophagae; order Holophagales; family Holophagaceae; genus Geothrix. Next base: position 46,247 of record JAFJUR010000008.1, read on the forward strand.
CCCTCCACGGCAAGCACTTCGTCCATGGCGGCGGCCTGCTCACCAACGTGGGCATCCAGATGCTCACGGCCGCCGTGATCGGCCTGGCCGTGGCGCCGCTCACGGGCGGCTTCCTCCGGGGGCCCGTCACCCCCAAGGCCCTCCTCGCCATCGGGTACCTGGCGCTCTTCGGCTCGGTGCTGGCCTTCTCCGCCTACATCTACCTGGCCAAGGCCTGGCCTCCGGCCAAGATGGGCACCTACGCCTACCTCAACCCGCTGGTGGCGGTGCTGCTGGGCAGCCTCATCCTGCATGAGGCCTTCGGCTTCCGCGAGGTTCTCGGCATGGTGGTCATCCTGGCGGCGGTGGCCCTGGTGCAGCTGCGGCCGAAAGAGGCGGATTCAACGCACTGAGGTTTATTCGCCGACGATGACCCAACTGCCATGGTTTATTCTCTGAGCCACTGGGGATTCAATCATGGAACGGTTTCCTTTTTTGCTTCTGCCGACCCTGTCTGTGCTGCTCTGCGCCCAAGAGCCGGTGATTTTGCAGGCTCCCATCATCAGGGTGCGATTGCACCCTGATGAAGCCTGGGTCACCCGATCAGGACGCACTCGGGTGGATGGGGCTGGCATCCATCGCCTAGATATCGGCAATCTTCCCTCCGGACTTCGCCTAGAGGATTTGCAGGTGAGTGCCAAGGGACCGGCAGGAACGCGCATGGGCGATGTGGCTGTGCGAGCGGATGTGAGGACCGTCACCGAAACGGCGGAATGGAGGAAGTTGGAGGGCGAGCGGGAGAGGCTCCGCGATCGACGAGACGATCTAGAGTCCCAGCGCGACTCACTTGCTGCTGAGCAGAAGTTTCTTAGGGAGCTTCAGGCCACTCACGCCAAGGAATTAAGCACGCGCCTTGCATACACATTGCCCACTTCTCAGGGCCTCACGGAGTTTGGGAAAAGCCTGCAGCAACGGCTCGCGGTGCTCATGAAGGAGGAGCGTCGTGCAACCCGTGACCTCAACGACCTGACGAAGGAGGAGCGGCGCCTCGATGCGGAACTACTCAAGCGCCAGGGAGAGCAACGAACAGCGCCTAGCATTGTTCGGGTGGAGCTCACCACCGCAGGAGCGGGGGTGGTTGAAGTCGAGCTGCTCTACCGTCAGACCCAGGCACGCTGGCGACCAAATTATGAAGCTCGACTCAGCGAGGATCGTAAAACACTCGGGCTGGGACTCTACGCGGCCATTACTCAGAAAACCGGAGAGCCCTGGAATGGCGTGAGGTTGGAGATCAGCAACGCTAGACCCAGCCGTGGACTGGATTTTGGAATGTTCGATGGACCACAGATCGTGAGTCTGGACTACTCGAGTCCAGGGAGTACGCCCATAAAATTTGCACACTCGGAGAGGGCTCTGGCTGCGCAATCCAATACGTACTCGGCAGCACCACCACCACCACCGCCGTCGCCACGCCAGGCCACCGCCGTGGTTGAGGTTGTTGCTTCCAGCTCAGAGGCGGAAATGGTCGAAGAGGCCACGGGATTGGCTAGTACTTGGGTGCTGGAGGGATCCAAGGACATTCCAAGTGATGGCGAGCCACATCGCTTTCGAGTGACGGGTCAAGACCTGCAACCAACCATGACCCTCCTTGCCGTGCCTCGATTGGAAACAAATGTTCAACAAGTGGCCCGCTTCGAGGGGCCCGGAAACCTGCCTCTCTTTCCTTCTGCAACGGTGACGCACTATGTAGGTGCTCAGCGCCTAGGGGAAAGCCAGTTGGCATTGCCGGCCCCCAAACAGCCATTTCAGCTGGGATTCGGACCCTACAAGCCTCTGCGAGTGTCCTTGCGGTCACTAGATCGTAAAGAAGAGCAGGTGGGCACCTTCACCAAGGAGCGCCAATGGACCCTTCGGGAACAAGTAATAGTGTCCAATGATGGAGGCGAACCTGTTGAGGTCGAGGTCCAGGATCGTCTGCTGAAATCCAATCTCGAAACGGTAAAGGTGACCATGCTTCCGGAAACCACGGTCGGATCGGAGGAACGAATCCCTGGCGTGCGCACCTGGAAACTAATGGTCCCCGCCCGGGGGTCGTCCACCTTGACCATGGCATGCCAGGTGCGTGCCCCGCTGGATGGTCGGCTGGACGGTTTGGATTAGGAACTGCTTGACCGGAACAGCCGCCAGGCAGCGTAGCCGAGGCCCAGCAGGGCCGCCGCCGCCACCCAAGGCATCCAGGGCCGCGCGCGCTGGTCGGCGCCTTCGCGGCGGGGCAGGCCCTGGTCGTCCGGCTGGCTGGGACCGAGCTCAAGGGGCGCGGTGGTCGCCAGGGTTCGGATGGAGGGCAGGGCGCCCAGGCTGCCGGGCGCCGGCTTCGCGAGGCCGCCGAGATGGAGGGCGTAGGCCTGTCCCGCTTCCGCTGGGAAGATCAGGGTCTGGCGCCGCACGAGGATGCGCACGCGCTGCGGCGTGGCGCCTTCGGGCAGGCTCACGGTGAGCGTTTTCGCCTGCACGGGGGCGAAGGCCAGGCGGCTGGAGCGGGTGCCGAGTGCCGGCAGGTTCCACACGAGGTCGCCGCAGAACCATTCCCGGTCGGCGTCCTGGTCCCCGTCCTTCGCGCCGCCGATGCGGATGCCGGGATGCAGCGGCGCCGCGGGCGGAGCCAATTCCAGGTCCAGGCCCACCACGCGCTCGCTGTCGGCCAGGGTGACGCGCCAGGTGCGGGGGCGGCCGGACTCGGGCGCGAAGCTGCCATCCAGGGCGAGCTCGGTCTCCAGTGCTTCGGGCCGGGCCTCGGCCCGGGCGGAGAGGCCGCGGATGCGGGGCGCCTCGCCCTGGGCGGCGAGGAGGGTCAGGCGGTAGCGGTGGCCGTCCCAGGGCAGGTCGAGGGTCTGCCGGTGCCCCGAGGGAGACAGGTCGAACAGGTGCAGCGGCGAGGGCGGGTCGTAGGCGATGAAGCCACCCCCTTCGCGTTGCCGCTCGGCCTTCACCTGCGCCACCCAGGGCGCGCGGCCTTCCAGGTCGAGGTCGAGGCGCAGGGTCTCGCGCTCGCCCACCCGCCAGCCTTCGGGCAGACGCAGGGTGAACTCCACCGTGGGGCGGCCCTCTCCGTCCTTGCCCGTGAGCACGTTCTCCAGCGGTAGGGACCGGGCCTCCCACAGGCCCTCGCGGGCCTCCAGGAAGGGGATGCTGCGGCCGGCGGCGTCGCCGATCCACGCGCCGTCCAGCTGCCGCTGGGCCGCGGCGTCGAGGGGCACGCGCGCCCAACCGCTGGCGGGGGCCGGGGCGATGGGACGCCGGTGCAGCGCGGCTCGATCCTCCCGAACGCAGGCCGCCGAGAGCAGCAAGAGGATGACGGCGGCGCGGCTCATGGGGCCTCCTCGGCCCGCTTGCGATTGGCGAGGATCGCCGCGGCCATGCCGATGCCGCCCACGCCGAGGAAGGCCAGGGCGCGCAGGGGCGTGTCGGCCCGGTCGAGGTCCGAGGCGATGAGCTTCAGGCTCGCCAGGCCCATCCACACGTAGCCGGCGATCATCAGCGCCTGCCGCGCGGCGTCGCGCTTGCCGAGGCCGCGCATCCACTGCCAGGCGCCGGAGAGCGCCCAGACCAGCGTCATGCTGATGGACGCGGCGCGGGAGGGGCCCCAGCCGGGCGTGGGCGCCTGGAGGCGCTGCACCAGGCGGGCGGTCTCGAAGGCGAGGGTCACGTTGGCGGTCAGCTCCAGGGCCATGAAGGACACGAGCCCGAGGGCGCCGCCGCGGCGGGCGAGGAGGAACCAAGCGAAGGACGCCAGCGCGCCCTCGGCGAAGGCCGGGTTGAGGAAGGGCGTCATGGTGCCGCTGCGGAACAGGAAGCCGTCGAGGCCGTGGAAGGCCCAGCGCAGCGTGGTCAGCAGGGCCAGGGCCGCGGCGAGCCAGCGGAGGGCGGAGGCCTCCTCGGCGAAGGCGCTGTCCTCGGCCTTGAGCGAGGCCCAGGCCAGGCCCAGGGCGAAGGCGCCCCAAAGAGGGCCGACCCAGCGCCAGGCGAGGGCCACGGGCACCGCCAGGGCGAGGTGGCCGGCAGCGAGCGCCAGCAGCCCCCAGTCGGCCCGGCGCCCCTCCATGCGCCGCCGGAGCGGCTGCACCAGGAGGAGGTTCAGGGCCGCCGCCGCGATCACGGGCATGGCGAAGGTCTCCGGCGTGAGGTCCAGGCGCTTCCAGAGCAGCCAGCCGAAGGTGGTGGCCAGGATGGAGGCCACCAGCCAGAGCGGCGCGGCCGTGGTGGGGATCTCCTCCGTGCCCGGCAGCCAGGCCCACAGCCCGGCGAGGACCAGGTGCAGCACCAGCAGCAGGGCGAGGGTGGCCGCGTCGCCCTTCAGCACGTCGGCGCAGGCGGGCAGCAGCCAGAGCCACACGCCGATGAGGGCCGTCCAGCGGGCGCCGTGCCACCGGCCGCCGGTGCGGGCGAGGTAGGGCACGGCCAGGGCGGCGGCCATGAGCACGGCAAGGTAGGTCGCGAGGGCGATCTCGTGGTGGCCGCCCTGGCTGAACACCAGGGGCGCCACGAGGCCGGAGACGAGGGAGACGGTGAGGGCGCCGCCGCTGCCGCCCCGGGCGGCCAGCGCGCCCGCGAGCAGGGTGACGAGGGCCGTGGCCGCCAGGCCGAGCGAGGCGGGGTAGAAGTGGTATTCCATGGCCCCGGCCCGGAAGGTGAACTGCAGGGTGCCGAGGCCCGCCAGCAGCAACGCCACGCCCAGGCGGCGGCTGTCGCCGAGGATCAGCTTCGCAGCGAAGGCCGCGATGGCCCCGCCGGCGAGCAGGCCGAGGATGAAGCGCAGCTCCGCGCCCACCCAGCCCTGCTGGATGGCCCAGCGGAAGAAGAAGATGGTGCCGAAGAGGAAGATGGAAGCGCCGATGCCCGCGATCCACACCACGGGGGAGATCTCTTTCCGCGGCGTCGGGGGGCGGAGGATGGGGCGGGGCAGGGGCTGGCCCTGAACGGCCGCGGGAGTCGGCTGGGCCTGACCCGGTGCCGGGTGAGCTTGGCCCGGTACCGGGCTGGGCGCGGCCTGGGTTGCGGGCGCCTGCTGGCGCTGGAGCAGCCAGGCCACCTGGGCCTCCAGCCGGGCCACGCGCCCGGTGAGATCCCGGTCGTTCTGATCACTGGGGGAATTCGGGTCCATGGCGACTCCATACGGAAGCGTATGGAATCATGCGGTCGGGTCCCTGGGCCTGTCAAGCATGTCCGGATGCGGGGCGGGAATCAGCTGACGACGCGGTTCCGACCCTGGGCCTTGGCTTCATACAGAGCCTTGTCGGCCCGCGAGACCAGGCGCTCAGGGGTATCCTCGGGGCCTTCCCAGGTGGCCAGTCCGATGCTCAGGGTGACCCGATCATTGCTGGGCAGGCCGGGGATGGTCTCCACGGACACCTGCTCGCGGAGGCGCTCGGCCAGGGCCCGGGCCCCTTCCAGGTCGGTCTGGGGGCAGTAGGCGAGGAACTCTTCACCGCCGATGCGGCCCAGCTGGTCGACCTTCCGCAGGCCGAAGACCATGCGCTGGGCCATCACGCTGAGCACCTGATCGCCCACCGCGTGGCCGAACCGGTCGTTCACCGCCTTGAAGTGGTCGAGGTCCACCAGCATGATCGACAGGTCCTGGCCGAACCGGCCGCACTGGTCGAGTTCCATGCCGAGCATGTCGAGGATGTGCTTGCGGTTGTAGAGCCCTGTGAGGGGATCGCGGATGGCCTGGTGGTAGAGGCGGAGGCGCGAATCTTCCAGGCTGAGCAGGCGGCCCAGCTCTTCGGCGGCGATCTCGAAGAGCCGCTCGAAATCCTCGGAGGCCCGTCGCTCGGTGATGAAGGCCAGGGCCCCCACGGCTGGATAGCCGGGGGTGGTGGCGGTGAAGACGCGGAGGACTGGATCGCGGAGGCTGCGTCGGCGCTCGTCGTCGTCGGCGGCGGGGTGCCAGTGGCAGCCGGTTTGCGTCTGGATGGGCCCCTGCTCCGCGAGGGCCTTTTCGAGGGTCTGGCGGTCCTCGGCGCTGGTGGAGGAGCCGTGGACGCCGTGGCACCAGGCGCCGTCCTCGCCCAGGTAGGCCACCATCAGGGCGCCCGGAAGCACCAGCTCCTGGAGGATCTCGATGAAGCCCTGGATCAACCGGGGCGTGTCGTGGTCGGCGGTGTAGAGCCGGGCGATGGAATCGCGCAGCGCGGTCTCCACCAGGCGCTGCTCCAGGGCCATGGCCAGCCGCCGCTGGATGGCGTCCACGCCGAAGTTCTCCTGCGCCAGCTTGGGCACCGCGTGGGTGCTGCGGGGCCTGGAGGACTGTTCGGCGAGGGCCGCGGCGGCCTCCACCACGTGGTCCAGGTCGCGGCCCTTCACCAGGAAGCGGTCGGCGCCGCAGGTCTTGGCCCAGAACCGGGCGAGGCCGGTGCCCTGGGCCGTGAGGAGGAGGACGGGCAGGTGCCGGGTGGCCCGGTCATCTTTCAGCAGGCGGCAGAACTGGTAGCCGTCCAGCAGGGGCATGACGCAGTCGCTGACGACCACATCCGGGAATTCGGTGGCCAGGACGATGAGGGCTTCCGCGCCATTGCGGGCCTCGATGGTCTGGTGGCCGTGGCGCTGGAAGAGGTGCCGCAGCAGGCTCAGCTGGATGGGATTGTCATCCACCAGGAGGACCTGGAGCGCCCGGGGAGTCGATGGTACGGCAGAGGTCATAGATTCCGTTTATCGAGAAAGAGGGGACGTCGCATGAGTTCGGGCCCCCTGCATACGCCTGCCCCGTCCGTGGGATGCTGGGACGGGGAGCATGCCTCATGATGACCACTGGGCTCGGAAAATGACAAGCAAAGCCACGTTCCGCAGCGGGGGCGAATAGCCGTGGAAGCGCCGCTCCTGCTCGCGCTGGCCCGGGCCTGGGCACGGGACCGGGGCGATCTGCCCGTGGAGGCCGTCTGGGCCTCCGGCCGGGCCCTGGGACTGAAGTGGGCGGGGCGGAAGGCCGCCGAAGGGTGGGTTCTCCTGCTGCAGCCCAAGCCCGAGCTCTGGCTGCTGGGGGTCGACCATCCCGCCTGGAAGCGCCTGATGGCCGAGGCCCCGAAGGATTCCGCGAAGCTCTGGGGACCCTGGTTCCAGGGCGCCCGCCTCCGCGCCGTCGAAGGTGATCCGCGGGAGCGGTGGCTGGGCCTCGTCCTTCAGCGGCGGGTCATCACGGGGCGCCTGGAATCGCTTCGGCTCGCGTTCCAGGCCATTCCCGGCCGACCGGGCATCCGGGTGGACGGGCTGGACACGCAGGTGCCGCGCCTGGGGCTCGGCACGCCCTTTCCCGCCGCCGCGCCCCAGCCCCAGGGCGATCCGCCGCCCTTCCTGCGCTGGCGGGACCGCTGGGGCGACCGGTTGGAGGCGGCCCTGGCCGGAGAAGAGCCCGACGTCCTCGCCGGCGAGGGAGACCTGCTCGCCCGGCATCGCGCCTGGTCCGAAGGACGGGCGGAGGAGCTGATCCTCGCCCCCGCCCGGGCCGCGGTCGAGCGGCGCCGGCAGGCCGAGACGGCCCGCATGGACCGGCTCGGCCAGGCCCTGGCCCGGGACCGGGCGAAGCACGAAGCGCTGCTGCCCCTGAAGGATCGGGCCCGCCGCGTGTCCGCCGAGCTCTACCGGCTGAAGGGGCTGGCGGGCGAGGTGATCCTGCTGGACGGCAGCGAGGTCCGCCTGCCCGACGGGCTCAGCGTCGAGGCGGCAGCCCAGGCCTGGTTCCAGGCCGCGAAGAAGGCCGAGCGCGGCCTGGCCCGGATTCGCGACCTGGAAGCCGAGCTGGCCCGGGAACGGGCGGCCTGGGCGGGCCGGTGCGAGGCGGGGGACCTTGCGCCGGACCCACCGTCCAAGAGACAAACGAAGGGCGGGGCCAGGGATTCCGCCAGGCCGAAGGACAAGGGGAAGGCACGGATGAAGCCGGACGAAAGCAAGCGCAAGGATGGGAAGGGCGCGGCCTTCCGCAGCGTCATGGTGGACGG
>JAFJUR010000009.1 GCA_017859995.1 Holophagaceae bacterium
CTCCTGTTCATCAGCGTGCTGCTCATCGCCAGCTGCGGGCTGATCTACGAGCTGGTGGCGGGGACGCTCTCGAGCTACCTGCTGGGGGATTCCGTCACGCAGTTCTCCACGGTGATCGGCGTGTACTTGAGCGCCATGGGCCTGGGTTCCTGGCTGTCGAAGTTCCTTCAGCGGGGCCTGGCCCGGCGCTTTGTGGATCTGGAGCTGGCCGTGGCCCTGGTGGGCGGCTTCTCGGCGCCCATCCTCTTCCAGGCCTTCGCCCACACCCACGCCTTCCGCGTGGTGCTCTACGGAACCGTGGTGGCCGTGGGCACGCTGGTGGGCCTGGAGATCCCCATCCTCATGCGGATCCTCAAGGACCAGGTGCGCTTCAAGGACCTGGTGGCCAGCGTCCTCACCCTCGACTACATCGGCGCCCTCTTCGCCTCGCTGCTCTTCCCCCTGCTGCTCATGCCGAAGCTGGGCCTGGTGCGCACCAGCCTGCTGTTCGGCCTCCTGAACGCCGCCGTGGGTCTCTGGTCCACCTACCTGCTGCAGTCCCAGTTGGGTCCCACGCGGATGATCCGGCTGCGCTGCGCCGTGGTGATGGCCCTGCTGGCCGTGGGCCTGGCCTTCGCCGGGAAGTTCACCCTCGCCATGGAAGAGGAGATATTTGCCGACGAGATCGTCTACGCCAAGGACAGCGCCTACCAGCGCATCGTGCTCACCCGGGGGCGGGGCAGCTTCCAGCTCTTCCTGAACGGCAACCTGCAGTTCTCCAGCGCCGACGAGTATCGCTACCACGAGGCGCTCGTGCATCCGGCCTTCGGCATCCGGCCGAACGCGCAGCGCGTGCTCATCTGCGGCGGCGGCGACGGCCTGGCCGTGCGGGAGGTGCTCAAGCATCCCTCGGTGCGTGAAGTGGTGCTTGTGGACCTCGACCCCGGCATGACCGACATGGCGCGGAACCAGCCCATGGTGCGCCAGCTCAACGGCGGCGCCCTGGATGACCCGCGGGTGAAGGTGGTGAACGCCGACGCCATGGTCTGGCTGCAGGAGACGCCCGGCGCGCCCTTCGACCTGGCCATCGTGGATTTTCCCGACCCCAACACCTATGCCCTCGGCAAGCTCTACACGTCGCGCTTCTACCGGCTGCTCCAGCGCCGGCTCGCGGAGGACGCGATCATCGCCGTGCAGAGCACCTCGCCGCTCATGGCCCGGCAGTCCTTCTGGTGCATCGCCGCCACCATGGAGGCCTCGGGCCTGAAGGTGCGCCCCTATCATCTCGCCGTGCCCTCCTTCGGCGTGTGGGGCTTCGTGCTGGCCTCGAAGCGCGACTTCGCCGTGCCCATCCAGGTGCTGCCGGGCCTGCGCCACCTGTCCGACGAAGCCACCGCGGCCATGTTCGCCTTCCCCAAGGACATGGACCGGGTGCCCGTGGAGGTGAACCGCCTGGACAACCAGGTGCTCGTCCACCTCTACACCCGCGAGTGGCGGCGGTGGTCGTAGGAAATGGGAAACCGCAGATGACGCAGATGGTGCAGACGAAACGACAAAGGCTTCTTCTTTATCTGCGGCCATCTGCGTCATCTGCGGTTTCAATTCATTTTTCTATTCCGAATTCCCGCTTCGAGCTTCGCCCATGAGGCGCCGCGACTTTCTTGCCATGAGCGCCCTGGCCGCAGGAGCCCTGGCCTGCCGCCGCAAGCCCGAGTTCCCCTTCCAGGGCGAGCTCGTGGGCCCGGACCTGCCCTCGGGCCACTGGCTGCGGGGCGGCGCCTTCCCGGACCCCGACCGCTTCGAGCCCATCTCCGCGCTCATCGTGGGTGGCGGCGTGGCGGGCCTCAGCGCCGGCTGGCGCCTGGCCGGGGCCGGGCTGGACGACTTCCGCGTGCTGGAGCTGGAGCCGGAACCCGGCGGCACCTCCCGGTCCGGCCGGAACCACGTGAGCCCCTTCCCCTGGGCCGCCCACTACCTGCCCGTGCCCGACCGCGGGAACCATGCGGTGCTGCGCCTCCTCGAAGAATGCAAGGTGCTGGAGGGGTTCAACGCGAAGGGCGATCCGATGTTCGCCGAGGAGGCCACCGTGCGGGCCCCCGAGGAACGAATCTTCGCCTACGGCCAGTGGTGGGAGGGCCTCTACCTCAGGGCCGGCGCCAGCGCCGAGGACGAGCGCCAGTACCATGCATTCTTCGCGGAGGTGGATCGCTGGGCTTCCTACAGGGACGCAAAGGGCCGGCCCGCCTTCAGCATTCCGCGGTCGCGCTGCTCAGACGCCCCCGAGGCCCGGGCCCTCGACGCCCTCTCCTTCGGGGTCTGGCTGGACCAGCGCGGCTTCACGTCGCCGCGCCTGCGCTGGCTGCTGGACTACGCCTGCCGGGATGACTACGGCTCGCGCCTGGAGACCACCAGCGCCTGGGCCGGCCTCTTCTACTTCGCGGCCCGCAAGCAGGGCCCCGGCGAGGATTCCCGGCCCCTGCTCACCTGGCCCCAGGGCAACGGGTTTCTCGTGGACCACCTCCGCGCGGCCTGCGGCGACCGCCTGCGCTGCGGCGTCATGGCCACCTCCATCCGCCAGGAGCAGGACGGCGTCCTCGTCACGGCCTGGGACGCCCCGAACCAGCGGCGGGTGGGCTGGCGGGCCCGGCGCGTGATCTTCGCCGGCCCCCAGCACGTGGCCAAGCATGTGGTCGAGGGCCTCGCGGCGGAACGGCCCGCCATGGCCCGCATCCGCAACGCCCCCTGGCTGGTGGCCAACCTCACCCTTCGCGCGCGGCCGAAGGAGACGGGGTTTCCGCAGGCCTGGGACAACGTACTGCGCGACAGCGAGGCCCTGGGCTACGTGGTGGCCACCCACCAGAGCCTGCGGGATCACGGGCCCACCGTCTGGACCTGGTACCGGCCCTTCGCGGGCGGTGACTGCGACGCCGAGCGGGCCCGGCTCCGCGCCCTGGACTGGCCGGCCTGCGCGCGCATGGTCATGGACGACCTGCGCCCGGCGCACCCGGACCTGGAAGGCCTCGTGGCGCGCCTCGACGTGATGCGCTGGGGCCACGCGATGGTGCGCCCCGAGCCGGGGCTGCTCTGGGATCCGGCCTTCCTCGGGCTCTCAGCGCCCTTCGGCGCCGTCCACTTCGCGCACACCGAACTCAGCGGCCTCGCCCTCTTCGAGGAGGCCCAGGACCATGGCCTGCGTGCCGCCGAGGAAGTCCTAGCGGGACTGGGCCGGCGCGGCGGCAGCTGGCGCTGAGGCGCCCTGCGTGCGGGCCTCGAAGGTGGCCTCGCCGTTCGCCGTCACCCGGACCACCCAGAGCGGGTCGTAGCTGTCGAGGGACCAGTAGGGCAGCGGCCCCTTGACGCCCAGGCCCCGCGCGATCTTCTTGAACAGGTCGTGGTGCCAGCAGACCACCACCACCTGGCCCCGGTGCTTCGCCAGCAATTCCGTGGCGAGGGCCTCGGTGCCCTCGTGGTTCCACACGCGCGGAACGAGGCCCAGCTTCGCCGCCACCGGCGCCAGGGTCTGCTGCGTGCGCTGCCGGTCCGAGACGAACAGGACCGCCGGGTGGAAGGCCGCCAGGATCGGGACCAGCGCCTGCGCCCGCCGCTGTCCTGCGTCCGACAGCGGGGAATCGCTGTCGAGGAGGGACTGCCGCTCGGCGTGGCGGATGAGCACCACGGTGGTGTCTTGCGCGGGGACAGGACCGGCGCCCTGAGCAGAAAGCCCGGCCGCCAGGAGAACCAGGCACGCGAACAGGCGGATGAGGCTGGGCCCATGGGGGCGGACGCGTGGGGTCATGGCGGCTCCTGGCCTTCAGGATAGGGCGGCGGCGGGATGTCCCGGGCTGTGACGTCCGGCACATGCGCCGCGCTGCGTCGCGGGGATGGCGACACCTGTCGCCATCGTTTTTCTCACAGCCCCTTCCGTCAGGACGGAATCCGGCCCCGTTCACGATGTGCTAACACCATTCATTGATTTTTTTATGCGTCATTTGGAATGACCTAATTTTTCTTGACGCCCACGTCCGGTAGGCGTGCCATGGGCCCACCAACCGACCTACCCCAAGTCGATTCCCCCTCTCCCGAGGAACAATCGATGTCCACGGCCGAAGTCCCTCCCCTTCGTCGCCCTCCGGCGGAAGCTCCTTCCACCTCCCTGGAAACCCGGGTGGCGGGGCTGGCCGAGGCCGTGGCGCGGCTGGAGGCCCGGGTGGCCGCCCTCGAATCCCCTGGGCTGACGGGGACCGCGCTCGACGTGCCAGGGGAGATCCACCTCCCCGGCGCGCTTCCGGATACGCTTCCGGCCGCCCCGCGCATCCTGGGCCTCCTCGGCCGCGTCTGCCTCATTCTCGGAGGCGCCACGTTCATCCGCGCCCTGGTGGACGCGGGCAGCCTCCACCGCGGCTGGGGCGTGGCCCTGGGCCTGGCGTACGCGCTCACCTGGGCCGTCCTCGCGGACCGATCCCGGTCGCCCCTGACGGCCGCGTTCCATGCCCTGGCCTCCATCCTCATCACCTATCCGCTCCTCGTGGAATCCACGGCCCGGTTCGGCATCCTGGCCCCGGGGTTGGCGGCGGCCCTGCTGGTGATCGCCACCGGCCTTCACGCCTCCGTCGCCTGGCGGCGGGACCTCCAGCCCATCCTCTGGACGGCCACGCTGGCCTCCCTCGCCTCCGGGTTCCTCCTCATGGCCGCGCGGCGCACCGTCGAGCCCTTCGTCGCGGGGTTCCTGCTCCTGGGCGCTGGGGCCCTGTGGCTCACCTACGGCCGTCGCTGGCACGGCCTCCGCTGGCCCACCGCCCTGGCCGCCGACCTCGGCGTGCTGATCCTCACGTCGCTCGCCGCCTGGCCCGGGGGAACGCCGGAAGCCTACCGCAGCCTTTCGGCCGCCTGGGCCATGGCCCTCGCCCTGGCCCTCGTCGCGCTCTATGTCGGGAGTTTCGCCCTCCGCATGCGCCAGCGGCAGCGCGTCGTGAACGCCTTCGAGGCCACCCAGACGGTCCTCGTGCTCCTCGTGGGGTTCGGCGGCGCCGTCCGCGTCGCCCTGGCCACCGACGCCGGACTGGGCCTCCTCGGCGCGGGCGTCTCGCTGGCCGGCGCGGGCTGCTACCTGGCGGCCCGCCCCTTCGCGGAAGACCAGGAGGAGACCCGGGCGAACTTCAACTTCTTCACCTTCCTCGCCCTCACCTTCCTGCTGCTGGGCGGGCCCATCGTCCTGCCCCTGCCCGGTTTCGCGATCCTGGGCGGGCTGCTGGGCTTCGCCGCCATGGGCGTGGGCCTGCGGTGGCGCCGCGCGTCGCTCATCCTCCAGAGCGGGATCTACCTCGCGGCCGCCCTGCTGGCCTCAGGCCTGGCCCTCTGGTCCTTCCGGGCCTTCCTGGCCACCACCGCCCCCGCGGTGCCACCTTCTGCCGCGGGCGCGGCCACCTTGGCGCTCCTCTCGGCCACCCTGGGGCTGTTCCTCCTCCGCCGCCCGGAGGATGTCCTCGCCGCCAAGGTTCGGCCCGTGATCCTCTCGCTGGCCGCCCTGGGCGCCCTCGCCCTCGGCGCGCTGGCCATCTTCGGCGCCGGCCGGGTGCTGCTGCCGCCCGGCGGGGACGCGGGCCTCCTCGCGGTGCTGCGTACCGCCACCCTCTCGACGCTGACCCTGGCCCTCGCCTGGTGCGGCCGGCGCCTGCCGGTTCTGGCCACCGGCTGGCTGGTCTATCCGCTGCTGATCCTCGGCGCGCTCAAGTTCCTGTTCGAGGACGTGGCGGTGGGCCGGCCCTTGACGCTCTTCCTCGCCTTCATGGCCTTCGGGGCCACGCTCATCCTGGCCCCCCGGCTGCTGAAACATCCCAACGTGTCCCCACCGGAGGTGGATCCATGACATCCCGCCTGCTTCGATCCGCGAGCCTGGCCACATGCTGCCTCGCTGGCATCCTCCTCTCCCTGCCCGCCGCCGCCGAGCCCCCGGGAAGCAAGGCCGAGCCCGCCGCCCAGGAGGGCCTGCAGGTGCCGCGGCCGCCGCTCACGGAGGGGATCTTCCCCTGCACGTCCTGCCACGACGGCAAGTCCATGAAGGTGAACCCGCGCCGGCGCGAGCTGGTGGACATGCACGGCGACATCGCGCTGCACCACGGCCCGGCGACCCGCTGGTGCCTGGATTGCCACGATCCCGCTGATCGCGACCACCTGCGCCTGGCCAGCGGGGAGAAGGTGCCCTTCACCACGTCGTACCTGCTCTGCGGCCAGTGCCACGGCGACAAGTTCCGCGACTGGCGCGTGGGCATCCACGGCAAGCGAACGGGCTCCTGGAACGGACCGAAGCAGTACCTGCTCTGCGTGCACTGCCACGATCCCCACTCACCTCATTTCAAGCCCCTGAAGCCCATGGCGCCACCGGCGCGCCCCGAACAGATCCAGGCCCGGAAAGGGGGTGCCCGATGACTGAACCCAGACTCAACCATCCAGACCAGGGCTGCGGCGGCCGGCGCGAGTTCCTGGGCACCGCGGTGGCCGCGGTGGCCGCGGCCCTCACCGGCTGCGGGAAGATCAGCCACGAGGAATTCCTGCAGCACAACTTCAAGGAGCTATCCAAGGACGAGGTGCTCTCGGTCATCGCCCGGCTTGAAAAGGAATACAAAGAGAAATTTGGCAAGGAGGTGAAGGTCGCCACCACGCCGCCCCTCCCCGGCGTCATCTTCGGCTATGCCCTGGATCTCAGCCGCTGCGTGGGCTGCCGCCGCTGCGTTCATGCCTGCGTGAAGGAGAACAACCAGTCGCGGGAGCCGGAAGTCCAGTGGATCCGGGTGCTGGAACTGGAGAAGGAGGAGGGCGTCAACCTCCAGCACGCGGACCAGTACTACAACCCCGAGGAAGTTCCCCGCGAGGGCCATTTCTACATGCCGGTGCAGTGCCAGCAGTGCAAGAAGCCGCCCTGCGTGAAGGTCTGCCCCGTGGGCGCCACCTGGCGCGAAAAGGACGGCATCACGGTGGTGGACTACAACTGGTGCATCGGCTGCCGCTACTGCATGGCCGCCTGCCCCTACGGCGCCCGCCACTTCAACTGGGGCGAGCCGCACCTGCCGTCCGCGGACGTGAACCCCGACACTCACTACTTCGGCAACCGGCCGCGGCCCAAGGGCGTGGTGGAGAAGTGCACCTTCTGCATCCAGCGCACCCGCAAGGGCCTGTACCCGGCCTGCGTGGAGGTGTGCCCCACCGGGTCGCGCAAGTTCGGCAACCTGCTCGACAAGGACAGCGAGATCCGGTACGTGCTTGAGAACAAGCGGGTCTTCAAGCTCAAGGAAGACCTGAACACCCAGCCCAACTTCTTCTACTTCTACGGGGTGTGAGGCCATGACCAGCTTGCGGACCTTCGGTCAATTCATCACCGACACCTTCCGGATCCTCGCCACGGGCAGCCGGTACTACTACGCCTGGATCGGCTTCCTGCTGCTCCTCATCGCCATCGGCGGTGGCGCCTACCTCCGGCAGCTGAACGACGGGCTCATCGTCACCCAGATGCGCGACCAGGTCTCGTGGGGCTTCTACATCGGCAACTTCACGTTCCTGGTGGGCGTGGCCGCGGCGGCCATCATGCTGGTCATCCCCGCCTACATCTACGACTGGGAACCCATCAAGGAGATCACCATCCTGGGCGAGATGCTGGCCATCGCGGCCCTTGTGATGTGCCTCGGCTTCGTGATGGTGGACATCGGCCGTCCCGACCGCTTCTGGCACATCATGCCCCTGGTGGGCCGCCTGAACTGGCCCCAGTCCATGCTGGCCTGGGACGTGATCGTGCTGAACCTCTACCTGCTGCTGAACTGGTTCGTGGTCACCTACCTGCTCTTCTGCGCCTACACGGAACGGCACTACGTGAAGAAGCTGGTGCTGCCCCTCGTGCTGCTCTCCATCCCCATGGCTGTGAGCATCCACACGGTGACGGCCTACCTCTACAACGGCCTGGCCGCCCGCCCCTTCTGGAACTCGGCCATCCTCGCGCCCCGCTTCCTCGCCTCGGCCTTCTGCTCGGGGCCGGCCATCCTGCTCATCCTGCTGCAGGTACTGCGCAGGACCACCAAGCTGAGCATCAAGGACGAGGCCATCTTCAAGATTGCGGAGCTCATGGCCTACACCATGGGCTTCAACCTCTTCCTCACGGCGGCGGAGGCCTTCAAGGAGCTCTACTCCGGCACCGAGCACATGGTGTATTTCCAGTACCTGCTCTTCGGCCTGAAGGGCCACACCACCCTCGTGCCCTTCGCCTGGGCCTCCATCCTTTGCGGACTGGCGGCCTTCATCCTGTTCCTGGTGCCGAAGACCCGCACCAACTGGGTGACCTTGAATCTCGGCTGCGTCCTGATCTACGCCAGCGTCTACATCGAGAAGGGCATGGGGCTCATCATCCCCGGGCTCACGCCGGACGTGCTGGGCGACATCTACGTCTACAAGCCGTCGTACACGGAGATCGCGGTGGCGGCGGGCATCTTCGCCATCGGCTTCCTGGTCTTCACCCTCATGCTGAAGGCCGCCGTGCCGATGATGCTCGGCGAGTTCACCCTGACCAGGGGCCGCCGCGCCGCCGAGGCGGATCCGACCTGAGCGCGACAAGGTTTTAGAGATTCACCACGGAGACACAGAGCTCACGGAGATGCCACGGAGGCTCCGTGTCTCCCATCCAGCTTCGCTGGGCGCGGCGCGCCCAGGGGCCGCATGCGGCCCCGCCAACCGGCGCAGGCGGGATCCGCGCGATCGCGTGGCCGTCCGCCCGCGCCGGCTGGCCTCGCGAAGCTCGTCCATCCGAGCCTCTCCGAACCCTCCGTGCCTCCGTGGTGAATCGGTGAATCCCTGACAACGGGTCACCTCAGATGCCGGGATCCTCATCGTGGGATTCGTCGGGATTGTCCTGGAGGATGGCCCGGAACCGGTGCAGGTTTGCCAGGAACAGGTCCACCAGCTGCGGGTCGAAGTGCGCGGCCCGGCCCTTCCGGATCAGCTCCACCACCTGCTCCTCGGGCCAGGGTTCCTTGTAGTGCCGGCGGTTGCTCGCGGCGTCGTAGACATCCACCAGCGCGGTGATGCGGGCCTCCATGGGGATCGCCTCGCCGCCGATCCCTTTCGGATAGCCTGAGCCGTCCCATTTCTCGTGGTGCCCGATGGCGATCCGCGCGCCCATGCGGATGAAGGGCACGGTGGACCCCTTGAGGATGGTGGCGCCCATGCTGGTGTGCCGCTTCATGGTCACCCACTCGTCCTCCGTGAGGGCACTGGGTTTCTGGAGGATGGCGTCGGGCACGCCGATCTTCCCGATGTCATGCATGGGCGCGGCGGACTGGATGGTGTCGACGGCCTCTTCGCCCCAGCCCAGGAGCCTCGCCATCTCGGCGGCGTAGAGCCCGATGCGGCGCACGTGCATGCCCGTCTCGTTGTCGCGGTGCTCGCTGGCGGCGATGAGCCGCAGCGCGATCTCCTCGCGGGACTGGCGGATCTCCAGGGTCTGTTCCCGCACCTTCCGGGCCAGCTGCGCCTCGCGGTCGCGGAAGGCGATTTCCAGCATCCGACGGCGCAGCGCGCCGTTCACCTGCACGAGGATCTCCCGGGGCTGATAGGGCTTGAGCACATAGCCGAAGGCGCCCTGCTGCAGGCATTCGATGGCCGTCTCGGCATCCTCCAGGGAGCTCACCATGATCACGGAGGTGTCCGGGATGCGCGGCTGGATGGCCTTCACGAGGTCGAGGCCCGAGGCGCCAGGCATCTGGATGTCGCAGAGGATCAGGTCGATGGTGTCCTCGGCGAGGACCGCGAGGGCGGTCGGCACGTCCTCCGCCTCCCGGCAGCGGTAACCCGCCTTGGTGAGGATCCGCTGCAGGGACAGCCGCACAATCGGGAGATCGTCCACCACGAGCAGGCTGGTCTGGTCTGGCACGACCTGGATTTCTTCGGACATCAGGATCCCTCGTCCACCTCTACGGCCCCTGCGACGATGGCTGAAGTCTAGCCGCCTGACCAGGGAATGCCTGCCGCCCAACCCGCAGCCTGTGAAAAATTGGCAATTAATGCCCGCATTGTAACTCCCGTGTGATACTCGTTTTTTACTGAGACATTCTTTCCCTGGATCCCATGCCCCTGGCCCTCCCCTCCACCTCTTCAGCTCAGAGCGCGCCCTCCCGTTTCTCTCGCCGGCTTTTCCTGGACATGGCCCTGCCCTCGGTCGCGGGCATCGCCCTCCTGCTGGTGGTGACCTGGATCGGGATCACGGTCCTGCGCCGCTCCCAGATGAAGGCCATGGCCACCTACCGCGTGGAGGCCCTGCGCCGGCACCTGGCCACCCAGGGGGAAGGGCTGGACGGGCTCGGACAGATGCTGTCCAAATCCTGGACCTCGCTGAAAGCCGATGGGCAGGCCTCCGAGCACGCGGTGCATGCCGCCCTGCCCCTGCTGCGGCAGCAGGACCTGGTCTCCAACCTCATCCTCTGCGCGCCGGATGGGAACTTCCTCACCCTGATCCGGACCACCGTGGGTTGGGACCTCGTCGAAGGCGGCCCGGCCTTCGGCCCCGGGCGCGGACGCCTCACCAAGCAGGTGGACGCGCCGGGCAGCCAGGTGAGCTGGGTTCGCCTGCCGGAGAACTACCCCCTGGACCGCCCCTGGTTCCAGGAGGGCATGGTCCTCGACCGGCCCGGGTGGATGAGCCACCCCTACCAGTTCGTGGATACCCCCATGGGCGGCCTCTCCTATCTGGTTCCCGTCATCAACGCCGAGGGCACCCGCCTGGGCCTGGTCTGTCTGGACAGCACCCAGAACCGCGTGAGCCGAGCCATGTCGACGGTGCTCGACAACCCCTTCGGCCGCGCGATGATCACCAACCCCGCCGGCCAGGTCGTCGTCCCGCCCCAATGGCCCACCATGCCCGACGCGGAGGACGCCTACCGCGTGCCCGCCGTGCGGGACATCCCCTGGGCCGCGGGACTTCTCGACAAGGCGCCGAAGGACCAGGCCCCCGCCGAGGCCACCGCTGTCATCGGCGGCCTCACCTTCCTCACGTATCGCGCCCCGGTGGCCCTGGGCTCGACCTTCCAGGGCGAGCTCTGGGTGGCGTTCCCCATGACCCTGCCGGGCCCCTTCCTGCCGGGCGGCGGCCTCGCGCTGGTCGGGGTGGTGGGCATCCTGCTGCTGGCGTGGTTCACGTACCTCCGCTGGATGAGCCGGCGCTACGACCAGCCCATGCAGCGGCTCCTGCATTCCGCCGAAGCGGCCAGCCGGGGCGTGGACGTGCCCGACCTGGACTCCGACATCTGGGAACTCCGGCAGGTGGGCCACAGCCTGCAGCTCACGGGCCGCGCCCTGAAGGCCCGGCGTGGTCTGGAGGATCAGCTGCTGCAGACCCAACGCTTCGAGGTCATGTCCGCCCTCTCCGGAGGCGTCATCCACGACTCCAACAACGTGCTCTCCATCGTCATGCTGCGCATCGAGCGCGCCCTGGAGCGGGGTTGGGGCCCCAAGTCCGCCGAGGACCTGAAAGAAGGCCTGGATGCCGCCAAGCGCTGCATCGCCATGAACCGTCAGATGCTCAGCCTCGGCCGCAAAGAGGATGACACCATCCAGTGGGTGGACCTGAGCGAGTGCCTGAAGGACATCAGCCTCCTGGTGCGGCCCGCCCTGGGCCGGGAGATCGTCCTGGCCATGGACCTGGCGCCCGAGCCGCTGCCGGTGGCCATCCGCACCGTGGAACTCACCCAGGCCGTGCTGAACCTCGCGCTCAATGCTCGGGACGCCATGCCCCAGGGCGGCCGCCTGCTGATCCGGACGCGGCGCGTGAGCGGGGAGGCCCACCTGGAAGTGGAGGACGGCGGCGAAGGCATCCCCGAGGCCATCCATTCCCGCATCTTCGAGCCGTACTTCACCACCAAGCCCAAGGGCAAGGGCACGGGGCTGGGCCTCGCCGTGGTCAAGCGGGTGGTGGAGCGCCACAGCGGGCGCATCGAGCTGCACCGCCGCGAGGGCCGGGGCCAGTGCTTCCTCCTCGTCTTCCCCCTGGCCCCGGAATAGCTACCGGGCCCACTCGAGGGAATCGCGCTTGGCCGTGTAGTGGGCGCCGAGCCCCAGGGCGATGGCCCGCTCGCAGAGTTCCAGCGCCGCGTGGAAGTCGCCCAGTTCGCTGTGAGCCTGAATGCCCCGCTCGAAGCAGGTGAGGCCCTCCAGCATGCGCCGGTACTCGTGGGGAAACGCGGCCTCCAGCTCCGGCAGGTAGCCGAGGGCCTGGTTCACGGACTCGACGCAGGCCTCCCACAGCCCGGCCTGCCCCTGCGCCTCGGCGCTCAAGTCGTAGGCCACGGCCTTCACCGCGTTGGGCAGGCTGCCCTGGCCCTCGAAGGTGCGGCGCAGATACTTCAGGGCCGACTCCGGGCCGCTGAACGCCGCCTCGCGGTGGCCCGCCAGCAGGTCTTCCAAAGTGTCCTTCACGGACTTGCGGACGGGCTCGTTGCGCTTGGCCATGCTGTTCCTAGGAAAAGACTGGGTCCACAGATTCCACAGATTCCACAGATTTAAGAAGCCAGATCGGGGTGATCCGAAGGAGGTGAGATCGCCTTCGCCTGAATCTGTGTGAATCTGCGAAATCTGTGGACCAATTCTTTATTCGTACTCGATGGTGGCCGGCGGCTTGCTGGTGATGTCAAACACCACCCGGTTGATGCCGCGCACTTCGCGCACGATGCGCTGGGCGATGCGGTCCAGCAGCTCGTGGGGGAGGCGAGCCCAGTCGGCGGTCATGAAGTCCTCACTGGTCACGGCCCGCAGGGCGCACATCCATTCGAAGGTGCGCTCGTCGCCCATGATGCCCACGGTCTGCACGGGCAGCAGCACGGCGAAGGCCTGGCTGGTCTTCGCGTACCAGCCGCTCTCCCGCAGCTCCTGCAAAAAGATCGCATCGGCATTCTGCAGGATGGTGGCCCGCTCCCGGGTGATGGCGCCGGGCAGGCGCACGGCCAGTCCAGGCCCCGGGAAGGGATGCCGCTGGTTCATCTCCTCGGGCAGGCCCAGCGCCAGGCCCGTGGCCCGCACCTCGTCCTTGAAGAGCTCGCGCAGGGGCTCGACCAGCTTCAGCTTCATCCGCTCCGGAAGGCCGCCCACGTTGTGGTGGGACTTCACCAGGATGGCGCCGCCGATGCCGCTGGATTCGATGACATCGGGATACGTGGTGCCCTGGCCCAGGAAGTCGGCCTTCACCTTGCCCGCCTCGCGCTCGAAGACCTCGATGAACTTCCCGCCGATGATCTTCCGCTTCTGCTCGGGGTCGGTGACGCCCGCCAGGGCGCCCAGGAATTCTTCGGAGGCGTCCACCCAGATCACGTTCAGCTCGAAGGGCGCGAAGTAGGCCTGCACCTGCTTCATCTCGTCCTTGCGCATGAGGCCGTGGTCCACGAAGACGCAGGTGAGCTGCTTCCCGATGGCCCGGTGCAGCAGCAGGGCCGCCACGCTGGAATCCACGCCGCCGCTGAGGCCCAGCACAACGGTGCCTTGGCCCACCTGGTCGCGGATGACCTTGACCTTCTCCTCGATGAAGTTCCCGGCGTTCCAGTCCAGCGCCATGCCGCAGTGCTTGAGGAAGTTCAGCAGCAGGGGCATGCCCTGGGCGCTGTGGGTGACCTCCGGATGGAACTGAAGGCAGTAGATCCCGCGCTTGGGATCCTCCATGGCCGCCACGGGCACGCTGGGGGTTTTCGCCGTGACGCTGAAGCCCGCCGGGGCCACCTCCACGTGGTCGCCGTGGCTCATCCACACCTGCTGGAGGTGCGGCAGGCCCGCGAAGAGCATGGAGCGCTCCGGCATGGCCTGGATCTCGGCCTTGCCGTACTCGCGACTCGCCGAGCGGTGCAGCTGGCCGCCCAGGTTGCGGGCCAGCAGCTGCTGGCCGTAGCAGATGCCAAGGATGGGCACGCCCAAGTCGAGGATGGCCGGATCCAGGTCCGGCGCGCCGGGCTCGAGCACCGAGTTGGGGCCGCCCGAAAGGATCACGCCCTTGAGGTCGGCGCCCGCAATCTCCTGGGCCGTGGCGCCGGAGCTGTACACCAGGCCGAAGGCGCCCAGCTCCCGCAGGCGGCGCGTGATGAGCCTCGTGTACTGGCTGCCGTAGTCGATGATCGCGATGCGTTCGTGGTGCATGGGGCCTCTGGGAATTCGTCCGGGACGATCGTCGCGACGGTCCTGGAGCCACCTCCAGTGTGCCCCATTCGGGGCCTTCGAGGGGTCCCGCCCCGCCGTTCCGGGCGGGCTAGGCTCCCGCCTTCCTGGCCTTGAGATGCTCCAGCAGGGCCTTGAGGGAGGGCTTTTCGTAGGGGCCCTTGGCCTTGGGGATCGCTTCCTTGACCATTCGGATCGCGTCGTCCAGGCGGCCCTCCAGCACGGCGACGTGCACCTCCCTGCGCAGGTCAGCCAGGGTGTCCGGCAGCCAGAACTTCAGGGGCTTTCCACGCGACGCCCCCGGCGGCGTGGCCATCGGCATGGACGGTGGCGGGTCGAGCGCGGGGCCAGACTGCGAGGCGGCGGCCATCGCCAGGGCTTCCCGTTGCGCCAGGAACCGCGCCACCTGACCCTGGTACGAGGCCACGGCCTGCCGCTCCCAGGCCTCGACCGCCATCCGGGCCGCCTGGTCGCCCAGCGCCTTGGCTTCCTCCTCCCGGCCCAGGGCCAGCAGGACGCTGCCCACATTCAGGCGCAGGGCGACATCCGAGGGCGCCAGGCGGATGGCCTCCTTCCCCGCTTCGGCCGCCTTTTCGGGGTTCCTGGGCTCCCGCGCGTGGAGCCGGCAGAGGGCCAGCTGGATGCCCGGGAAGTCGGGTTCCAGCCGCCTCGCCTCTTCCAGCCACCCGAGAATGGCCTCGGACGGGGCCGTGGCCGGAAGACTCTGCAGGGCCAGCTCGGCCAGGTGCAGGGGCGCCCGGAAATCCGTGGAGCCGGCCTCCCGGGCCGCCCGCAGGGCCCGTTCCGCGCCGGCCCAGTCCCCCTTCCGCAGCGAAGCCAGGCCCAGGGCGACCTGCACCTGGGGAGCGCGGGGATCCAGGGCCTTGGCTTGGTCCAGGAGGAGCCCCGCATCCTCCTCCTTCCGGGCCTGGGCCAGGACTTCGGCCCGGAGGGCCAGGGCCTCGGCCTCGCCCACCGGGCGGACCTTGAAGTCCTTGTCGGACAAGGAGACCTGCAGGGCCAAGTCGAGGAAGGCGAGCGAAGGCCGCGACACATACTGGGCGATGCGTCCCTCGAACGCCGCCAGGTCGCCGAAGCCCTGCTGGGCGGCGGCCAGGGGATCGGACTGGGCGGAGAGGGCCCGCAGGTAGGCCCCGAGTGTGCCGGCCTTCCGGGCCGCTTCGTCCAGGAACAGGTAGTGCACCATGGCCCAGCTCTGGGCGTAGAACTGGTTCGCCTTGCTTCCTTCCATGTACTCCGGAGAGTCGTGGCTGACCTGGAGAACGGCCTTCAAGGGCATGCGCCCGCGCCGGAGGGTACCCAGGTGGTGGAAGGGGATGCGTCCCAGGTAGACACGTTTGGAGCGGATCTCGGTCGATCCGTAGAACTCCGCGACGCCCTCGTCCAGCCAGGTGGGCAGCGAAGCGAAGTTGTTGTGAACGATGGCGTGGGTGTACTCGTGGAAGACCACGGCGAAGGGCTGATCCTCCTGGCGGCCCACATCCAGCCGCACAATCGCCAGGTCGCGCTCCCGGCCGCGCATGTACAGGCCCGATGACCGCTTGGGATCCTTCCCCGCGAACTGGTCCGGCACGAAGCGCCGCATGGAAGCCTCGTTCTCCGTCACGATGACGATGACCGGCTTGTGAAGATCCACCACCAGCCCAGGCAGGGCGGCGGTGAACACGCTCCGGATGCCCTCGAAGCCTTCGAGGGTGCGCCGCGCTTCGGCTTCACCGGCATCGCTGTAGGCCACGAAATGGGGGGAACGGACCTCGACCCAGGACTCACGCTTGGACGCCGCGACGGCGGGCGATCCACCGGACCATGCCAGGAGCAGAAAGAGTGCGAGGGCCCGGTAGGGTGCGTTCTGGAGCATGTTCATCAACTGATCCCGTCCTGGAAACCCGGAGATGTCAACCCGTGCTGGGACTTACTGCCAAAGGCTGAAATCCGCCACGCGCAGGAAGGCCTGACGCAACCGGTGGAGGAGGCTGAGGCGGGCGGCGCGGAGCGCCGGGTCGTCGCACTTCACCATGACGGAAGTGAAGAAGGCCTCCAGAGGTTGGGCCAGGTCTGCGAGGGCTTGCAGCAGGCTGGCCTGGTCCTTCTGGGCCTCCAGCTTCTGCAACCGGGCGGCCAGGTCCTTCTCGCTGGCGTCCTGCAGGATGGCGGCGTCAAAGGCCTCCACGGGCGTCTCGTCCTTGAGAATGTTTCCGATGCGCTTGGCGCTCTGGGCCAGGGACGCGAAGCGGGCGTCGTCGGCGAAGGCCGAAAGGGCTTCGCAGCGGGCCTTCAGGTCTGCCAGATCCTCCCATCCCGTGGCCAGGGATGAGCGGCGCACGGAACCGGCGTACCCGGCCAGCTCCAGCTGGTAGGCCACGCGGTCCTTGAAGAAGGCCAGCAGGGCCTCCGTGGTTTCCGAGGCGGGCTTGGTGGCCTTGTCGCCCACGGCGCGAAGGGCTGCCGCGATGAGATCGGTGGGCGTCAGGGCCCAGCCGCGCTCCCAGAGGATGCGCACGATGCCCTGTCCCGCCCGGCGCAGGGCCAGGGGATCCTTCGAGCCGCTGGGGATGAGGCCCACGGCGAAGCAGCCAACCACGGTGTCGAGCTTGTCGCAAAGGGACAGCAGGCCGCCCATGGGCGTGGAAGGAATGGCATCGTCGGCGCCGACGGGGCGGTAGTGCTCCTTCACGGCCATCCACACATCTTCGTGGGCACCCTCGTGCTTCAGGTACTCGCCGCCCATGATGCCCTGCAGCTCGGGGAACTCGCCCACCATGAGCGTGCGCAGGTCGCACTTGGCCATGCGGGCCGCTTCCAGGGCGCGGTCGATGTGCTCGTCGTCGTTCGATAGCCGCGTGGCCAGGGCCTTCACCAGGGCCACGACGCGGCCGGTCTTGGCGTGGTAGCTGCCGAGGTCGCGCTGGAAGGTGAGGGCCTGCAGCTTCTCCAGGCGGTCCGACAGGGGGTGCTTGCGGTCTTCCGCGAAGAAGAAGCGGGCGTCGTAGAGCCGCGCCTTCAGCACCCACTCGTTGCCCGCCTTCACGAAGCCAGACGGATCGTCCGTGCGGTTGGCGGCGGTGAGGAAGAAGGGCAGCAGGGCGCCCTCCGCATCCTCGATGCAGAAGCTCTTCTGGTGCTCGCGCAGCGAGGTGACCAGCACTTCTTTCGGCAGCTCCAGGAAGCTGGCCGGAAATTCGCCGCGGACGATCTTAGGGAATTCCACGATCTCCGCCAGGGTGTCCAGCAGCTCCGCATCGGCCACCACGCGACCCTTCACGGCGGCGGCGAGGTCTTCCAGCTGGGCGGCGATCCGCGCGCGGCGAACATCGACGCTCACCACCACTCCCGCGGCCTCCAGGGCGGCCTCGTAGGCTTCCGGGGTGCTGATCCTCACCGGTTCCGGGTGCTGGCGGTGGTAGAGGCGGTGGCCCCAGGTGGTGTTGGTGGCGGTGACGCCATCCACCGTGATGGGCACCACCTGCTCGCCGAAGAGGCAAAGGATGTTGCGGATGGGCCGCACAAACTCGAAGTCGGACTTGCCCCAGCGCATGGCCTTCGGCACGTGCAGCCCGGCGATGAGCCCCGGCAGGGCCTCCGCCAGCAGGTCCACCGTGGGCCGGCCCTTGCGGGTGATCGTGACCACCGCGCAGGGTTCCTTCTTCCCCGCCGGCTGCTCAAACCGCACGGCGCTGAAATCCACGCCCCACTTCTCCGCGAACTTCAGCCCCTGGATCGTGGGTTTGCCGTCCTCGCCCACGCACATGCGCTGGGGAGGGCCGACCTGGGTTTCGGTCTGGTCGGGCTGAGACTCAGGGAGTCCTCCAACAACCCACGCAATTTTTCGTGGAGAGTATGCCCAAGCCCCGAACAGCTTTGTTTCGACGAAAACAGAAGAAGGCGTATGAATTTCTCTAGGGTTTCCAGCCCCAAGTAACTTTGCATGAGAGAACAATTCTGAAATCGAATTCCGGTCCTTCGCGAGCCATTTCCAATTCAGAGATACCGGCATCTGTCCTTCGACCCATGCCTTATAGCTGGCTGCGAACTCCTCTGACAACGGTCTCAAAAACCGCGCCGGAATCTCCTCACAGTGCAGCTCCAGCAGGAAAGTCTTGGTGCCGCTCACTTCGCACCCCCCATCCCGGCCTTCGCATCTGCGACATCTGCGCCATCTGCGCCATCTGCGGTTTCAAGCTTTGCGGTTTCGAATTCCAGAGAAGCCTTCGCGCACCCGCACGCCAGGTCCCGCACCCGCTTGATGATGCCGGGCCGCTCGGTGGTGCTCACGGCGCCGCGGGCGTCCAGCACGTTGAAGGTGTGGCTCATCTTGAGGGCCTGTTCGTAGGCGCTGAGGAAGTGGCCGTGGTCCTTGAGCAGGCGCCAGCCCTCCTTCTCGAAGGCGTCGAAGAGCGTGCGGTGCAGGTCCAGGTCCGCGTGCTCGAAGCTGTAGGCGCTCAGCTCGAATTCCTCGCGCTGGCGCATCTGGCCGTAGGTGACGGGGAAGACGCCGTCGTCGGTCTTCACCTCGCCGTGCACCAGGTCGAAGATGTTGTCGTAGCCGCCCAGGAACATGCAGATGCGCTCGATGCCGTAGGTCAGCTCGGCGCTCACGGGCCGGCAGTCCAGGCCGCCCACCTGCTGGAAGTAGGTGAACTGGCTGATCTCCATGCCGTCGAGGACCACCTGCCAACCCACGCCCCAGGCGCCCAGGGTGGGCGATTCCCAGTTGTCCTCCTCGAAGCGGAGGTCGTGCTTGGAGAGGTCGATGCCCAGGGCCTCGAGGCTCTCGATGTAGAGGTCCTGCACCTTGGCGGGGCTGGGCTTCAGGATCACCTGGAACTGGAGGTGCTTGTAGACGCGGAAGGGATTCTCGCCGTAGCGGCCGTCCGCCGGGCGGCGCGAGGGCTCCACGTAGGCCACATTCCAGGGTTTGGCGCCCAGCGCGCCAAAGAAGGTGAGCGGGTTCATGGTGCCGGCGCCCTTCTCCAGGTCGTAGGGCTGGCCGATGAGACAGCCCCGGTCGGCCCAGAACCGCTGCAGGCGGAGGATCAGTTCCTGGATGTGCATGGGGGCTCGCCAAAACGAGCATTGTAGCGGGTTTTCACCACTTTGGTAAGCTCGGGGCATGGTGATCCGCCCCGCCCTTCCTGCCGATGCGCCCGCCCTCGCGGCCCTTGGGGAACGCCTGTGGCGGGAGACCTATGCCGGCCTGATCCCCGCCGCGAACCTCGAGCTGCACCTCGCGGAGACCTTCGGCCCCGCGCAGCAGTCGGCGGAACTGGCCGATCCCGCCTGCCGGACCCTCGTGCTGACCGGGACTTCGGAACCCCTGGGCTACGCCCTCCTCCGCGCCGCCCGCCCGGCCACCCCTTCCGTCCCCTTCGAGCGGCCCCTGGAGGTGGCGCGGTTCTACCTGGATCGCCGCCTGCACGGCACCGGCGCCGCCCTGCGGCTGATGGAGGCCGTGCTCGCCCTGGCCGGCTCAGAGGGCCACGACGGCGTGTGGCTGCAGGTCTGGGAGCAGAACCCCCGGGCCCGCCGCTTCTACGCGAAAGCAGGGTTCACCGAGGTGGGCGAAGCCACCTTCCGCGTGGGCGAGCAGGTGGACCGGGACCGGGTGCTGGCGCGGGGGCTTCCGATCCTGTGAGGCCTTGCCGTCACGCCTTGATCACGTGCGTGTCGGCGAAGAGGTCATGCAGGCAGCGGCGGGTGGCCTGGAAGATCAGCAGGGCGTCCGCCACGTGGATGATGTTGCCGAGGCCCTTCACCTTGAACACCATCTCGATCACGCCGGCCACCACCACGAAGGGGAGCCATCGGAGGAAGAAGACGCGCCAGAGGCTCGGCGTCTCCCCGCTGCTGGTGATCATGCGGATGCGGAGGGCCCGCTTGCCCAGGGTCTGGCCGTGCTTCACCAGAAGGACGATCTGCGCGATGAGCAGGCCCAGGAGAATGAGCATGGCCAAGACCAGCACGATCATCATCGAGCCGACCCCGCCGGAGACCATGGCCAGCGGCACGAGGATGGCCATGGCGATGGCAGGCACGGCAAAGGCCAGGCCGTCCACCACCGCCGCCCCCAGGCGGCTGAGACGGGTCGCGGCTTCGACCTCGTAGGTGTCCTGGGACTGGGATGGATTCATGGCCACGCGCTCCTTCTTGACAGGGTGCAAAAGGACGGCGGCCCTGGCAAGGAATCCCTGGCCCCTCCCGCCCCACTGTGACGCCCGTCCTTTGATCCCCGCCCGGGGCCCTGTAGAATCCTCGTTTCCCGGGGATTCCAGTGACCCGAACCACCTCAAGCCTCGCCACCACGTCAACTCCGGCCTGCGCCCGGCTGAGGGCCGCGCAGGCTGAGGCGCCGGTCAGCCCCAGCGTGCGCCCGTGATGGGCCATCGCAAGATCGCGCTCCTGGCCATCGGCGGCAACGCCCTGCTCAAGGAAAAGGAACGTGGGCTCCAGGAGGAACAGCTGGAGAACGCCCGGGAGACCGCCGAGATGCTGGCGCGCGTGGTGGCCGAGGGCTACGCGCTCTGCGTGGTGCACGGCAACGGGCCCCAGGTGGGCAACCTGCTCATCCAGCAGGAGGCCGGGTCGGGCCAGATCCCGCCGTACAGCCTGGACATCTGCGGCGCCATGACCCAGGGTTCCATGGGCTACATGCTGGAGCGCATGCTCATCAACCGCCTCCGGTTCCTGAAGCTGGACGCGCCGGTGACCTCCGTGCTCACCGAGGTGGTGGTGGACAAGGAGGACAAGGGCTTCCAGGATCCGACCAAGCCCGTGGGCCCCTTCTATCCCGAGTTCCGCGCCCTGGAGCTCATGCGGTCCAAGCGCTGGAAGATGAAGGAGGATTCCGGCCGCGGCTGGCGCAAGGTGGTGCCCTCGCCCCGGCCCATGGAGATCGTCCAGCTGGAGGCCATCAAGACCCTCCTGCAGTCCGGCAGCTCGGTGATCGCCGGCGGCGGCGGCGGCATTCCCGTGATCCGCGACGCCAGCGGCTTCCTGGTCGGGGTGGAGGCCGTCATCGACAAGGACCGCCTCAGCGCCCTGCTCGCCGCCCAGCTCGACGCCGACCTCTTCATCATCCTCACGGGCGTCCCGAAGGTCGCCCTGGATTTCGGCAAGCCCACCCAGGTCTGGATGGACCGCATCACCGCCTCCGAGGCCCGCAGGCATCTGGCCGAGGGCCAGTTCCCCGCCGGCAGCATGGGCCCCAAGATCGAGAGCGCCCTCGCCTACCTCGATGGCGGCGGCCACGAAGTGCTCATCACCACCGCCGAGGCGCTGGCCACGGAAGATCCCGCCACCGTGGGCACCCGGATCGTGCGCGACTGAACCGCCCAGGAGTTCCCATGTACGCCATGATCATCGTCCGCTACCGCCGCCCGCTGCCCGAAGTCGAAGCGGTCACAGAGGCCCACCGCGCCTACCTCCGCACCCTCCAGGCCCAGGGCATCCTCGTGGCCTCCGGGCCTCTCGATCCCCGCTTCGGTGGCATGTGGCTGGTGCGGGTGCAGGACGAGAACCCCCTGGCCGACCTGGACACGCTGCGCGACAACGATCCCTTCTGCCAGCACGGCCTCGCCAACTACGAGCTGCTCCCCTGGAACGTCATGCAGGGGAAGGAAGGCCTCGACCGGATCTGAGCGCCGCGTCCACCGCCTCCAGCAGATCCTTTTCGCCGAGGGGTTTGTGGAGGATGCCGCTCACGTCCTGATGCTGCAGAGCCGCCAGCACAGCCGGATCGTGGCTGGAGGTCACGACCAGCACTGGCAGGCTCGGGTTCGCCTTCCGCACCATGCGCGCCACGGTCAATCCGTTGCAGCCGGGCATCTGGTAGTCCGTGATGATGAGATCGGGTTTTCCGGAATGGATGCGCGTCGCGACCTCCGCGGCGGTCACATCAACCCAGATCTCCACCTCATGGCCGGCCGCTTCCAGGAAGGCCTGGATGAGGTTCCGCATGAGCCGGCTGTCATCGACGACCACGATCCTGGGCATGCGGGCACTCCGGCGAGTCAGGTGGACACGGGCGTCAATTCCGCCCGGTGTCGCGCAGGAAGGCGACGTACTTCAGGTCCACCTCGCGAATATGGCGCTGCAGCCAGTCCGAGATGAAGATCGTCACGTCCATGGTCACGGGTTCGCCACTGGCCAGGCGGATGGCCAGGTCCTGGGTCAATCCGGTGAGCTGGTCGTGCTCCGCCCTGTGCGCGGACAACTCCGGATAGCCGACGTCATGCAGGAAGCGCTCCTCCGTCTGGAAATGCTCCGCCACATACTTCATGAGGAAGGCGAGGCATTCCCGCGCCTGCTCGCGGGACTGACCCAGACGGAAGGCTTCGGCGAGCCGGTTGATGGCCTCGAACAGGGACTTGTGCTGGGCATCGATGAGCTCGATGCCGGTCTCGTACCTGGCGTTCCAGATCGCGACGGTCATGACGTACCCCGCGGTGCAGTGTTGGCATCGGCACCAAGGGCCGCAAGCCTGAGGTTCCGCAGATGCACTGATCCCAAGGGCTCACACGACCTCAGGGGGGTCTGAGCGGGGCCCGGGAGCGGGGCCAGGTCGGGTGGCTGGAAGGCGTGGGACCTGTCGCGGAAGGGGTCCCCTGAGCCGTCATGCGGATCCGTCGCGAATTGTGCCGACCAAGACGTCCGCTATTCGTGGAGGAAACTGTGACAAAAATCACTCATGGGTAATGAATATCTCAGATTGCGGCCCCTCGCGCCGATGAACCATGTCTAGTCACCCAGGAGACCATGCCCCTAAAGGTTTATTAATGCTCGGCTTGATTGGTAATAAAACACGCTTATTCGAGTCATTGCCTGGTTATTTTTCGACTACCTCATTTTATTCCAGCCCTGCGATTCCACCCCAGCCCCGGAGGAAGCCATGCTGACCAACCTCAAGATCGGAACCCGACTCACCGTGGGATTCTCCCTCATCCTGGCGCTGCTGCTGCTGGTCGCCGGCGTGGGCATCAACCGCATGGGCGCCATCGAAAAGAACACCGAGGACATCGTCACCCACTACAACGTGCAGCTGAACCAGGCCAACCTCATGGCGGAGCAGGGCTACGTCATGTCGCGCATCCTCCGCACCATGCTCCTCATGGAGAACCTGGCCGACCGCAAGGCCAACGCGGCGCGGATCGAAAAATCCCACGACGAGTACCTGGCCGCCGCCAAGGTGCTGGAGGGCACCCTCAACAGCGCCGAGTCAAAGGCCCTCTTCGCCACCAGCCAGGAGCTGCTGCGCACCTACGACCAGTCCCTCAGCAAGATCGTCGAGGCCTCCGTCGCCGGGCGCGACAAGGACGCCAACCGCCTCCTCTTCGGCGAGACCCGCACCCTGGAGCACAGCTTCCAGGCGAGCGTGGACAAGCTCACGAAACACTTCGAGGAGGGGATCGCCAAGCGATACGCCCTGGCCCAGGCCAACCATGAGCAGGCGGTGATCCTCACCGTGAGCTTCTCCGCCATCGCCCTGGCCCTCGGCATCTTCCTGGCCTACTTCATCACCCGCAGCATCACGCACCCGCTGCGGGCCGTGGGCGCAGTGATCGAGACCGTCGCCCAGGGCGACCTCACCCAGCGGGTGGAGATCAGCTCCAAGGACGAGCTGGGCGACCTGGGCCGCACCCTCAACACCACCAACGAGGGTCTGCGCGAAATGGTGCTGCAGATCCAGGAAAGCGCCCTGGCCATCTCCACGGCCTCCGGCGAGATCTCCATGGGCAACACCGACCTGAGCCGGCGCACCGAGGAACAGGCGGCGAGCCTGGAAGAGACGGCCAGCAGCATGGAGCAGATCACCAGCAACGTGAACCAGACCGCCGACAACGCCCGCTCCGCCAATCAGGAGTCCGGCAAGGCCCGCCAGGTGGCCCAGGACGGCGGCACCGCCGTGCACCAGGTCATCGGCGCCATGGAGGCCATCAACCAGAGCTCCGCCAAGATCAACGAGATCATCGGCGTGGTCGACGAGATCGCCTTCCAGACCAACCTGCTGGCGCTCAACGCCGCGGTGGAAGCCGCCCGGGCCGGGGAACAGGGCCGAGGCTTCGCCGTGGTGGCTGCCGAAGTGCGCAATCTGGCCAAGCGCAGCGCCGATGCCGCCAAGGAGATCAAGGTCCTGATCCGCGAGAGCGTGGCGAAGTCGGTGGACGGCAACAAGATCGCGGCCCACGCCGGCGAGACCATCCAGGAGGTGGTGGCGAACGTGCAGCGGGTGACCTCCCTGGTGGGAGAGATCGCCAACGCCACTCAGGAGCAGAGCACCGGCCTGAACGAGATCAACAAGGCCGTGGTGCAGATGGACGAGGTCACTCAGCAGAACGCGGCCCTGGTGGAGGAATCCGCCGCCGCTGCCGAATCGCTGGATGCCCAGGCCCACGCCCTCACGGAGATCGTGAGCCGCTTCAAGACCGGCGTCGAAGTGCGGCGCACGGAAGCGCCCCGCCCCAGGCCCAACGGGGTCGCCCACCATGCCGCGCCCGCCAAGCCGGCCGCGCGGGCCAGCGTGAAGCGCAGCCCCGCCCGGCCCGAGCTGGCCACCGCGAAACAGCCCGTTCCCACCCCGAAGAGCGATGACGACGGGCAGTGGGAAGCCTTCTGATCCTGCCCCGCGGGAGGAATCGACCTCATGAATGCCCACGCCGAGGCCGTCATCACCCCGGGATCCGACCTGTCACACCGATTCGGAGCACACCATGGCCATCACCGAAGGAAGTTCCCAGGGACTCCACCAGGTGCTCTGCTTCGCCCTCGCCGGCGAGGCGTACGCCCTGCCCATCCTGAAAGTCCGTGAGATCCAGGCCCAGGCCACCCTCACGCGGATCCCCAAAGCGCCGCCCTACATGCCTGGCGTCATCAACCTGCGGGGCGCCATCGTGCCGATCCTGGAACTCAGGCACCGGTTCAACCTCGGTGAAGCCCCCGAGGACACCCGCCCCGTGATCGTGATCGTGGAGGTCCAGGGGCGCACCCTGGGGATCCGCGTGGATTCGGTGTCGGATGTCCTCGATCTGGACCCGGCGGCCATCCGCCAGGCCCCGGAACTCGGCGCCCAGGGGGCCCTGGGACGCGAGTTCATCGCAGGCCTGGCATCGTTGCCCGGCGCCGACGGCACCGAGGCGATGCTCATCCTGCTCGACCTGGACCGGCTGCTGTCCGATCACGAGCTCCTCGCGCTCGAAAGCGCGGTGGTCTGATTCCCATGACCCGCAAGCCCGCTCTCACGCCGCCACGGGTCGCTCTTGAGGGCGATCTGGACCTCTTCTCCATCCAGCAGCAGTGGGGGCAGGTCCTGCCTCTGCTCGAGGCGCAGGACGGAACCGCCACCCTCGACCTCACGGCCCTGGGCGACCTCGATCTCTCCGGAGTCCAGCTCCTCGGCGCGCTGGCACGGGACCTGAACGCCAAGGGCGTCCGCCTGGTCATCAAAGGCGCACAGGAGGGCTGGCGGGCCCGGTTCAGCGCCCTCGGCGCGGGGTCTCTTTTCGACGAGGGTGCTCCATGAGCCGATGGAGCCGCCATGTTCCAGTCCTGGAGCCGAAGCCGATCCCGGAAGCGCCGGAATCCGCGGGGCGCCTGCGGGAAGCCCTGGTGCGGACGGCGAGGCGGGAAGCGGGCATGCTGGACGGTCAGGTGGACTTCCTCACGCCGGAGCTCATGCAAGTGGACGGCCTGGTCCGGGAGGCCGCCGGCACCCTGGAAGACGCGCTGAAGACCCTGGATCAGAGCGTGCAGCACCAGCATCGCCTTGCGGATCAGGTGCAGCAGGCCATGAAGATCTCCATGGAGGGGGGCAGCCTCGACGCGAGCAGTCAGATTGTCGGCGCGTCGATCATGCACACCCTGGATGGGTTCGTTTCCAACATGCTGGAGATCTCGAAATCCTCCGTGCTGCTGGTGGATGAAGTGGAAGACATCCGCCACCGGTCCCAGCAAATGGAGGAAATGCTCGGGGAACTTTCGGAAATCGCGGGTCGGACGCACCTGCTCTCCCTCAATGCCAGCATCGAGGCGGCTCACGCCCGGCAGTTCGGCGCAGGGTTCGCGGTGGTGGCGGGGGAGGTGTCCAAGCTCGCCGATCGCAGCACAGCCCTGAGCGCCACGATCCAGGAGCAGATCCAGGGCACCCGTGGGGCATTGGAGCGGACCGATTCCCATGTGCAGGCCATCGCCAGCAAGGACATGAACCTCGCCATCCAGTCGAAGGGCGAATCCGAGCTGCTGGTACAAGCCATGCAGGCAAGCCACGAGCAGGTGAAGCTGCTGGTGGGCGAGCTCGAGGCGAACGCGCAGACCATCGCCCAGCAGGTGGGGCATGTGGTGCGCAGCCTTCAGTTCGAGGATCTGGTGCACCAGACGCTGATGGCCTGCCTGAAGGAGCTGGGGAACCTGCAGGAACAGGCCCAGGCCTGGAAGGATCTCGAACAGCGGCTGGCGGAAGGAGCGGATGAGGCCGGGGCCCTGGCCTCGCTGGAAACCGCCCTCGCGGCGATCGAGGATGCCCGGGTGCAATTCCGGGCGGTGAAGCGCGGTTCGCTCGCCGCCGGTGACGTAGACCTTTTCTAGCAGGAGCCAGCAGATGGGACCATGCATCCTCACCGTAGATGACTCGAGCACGATGCGCCAGATGATCGCCTTCACCTTGAAGGGGGCGGACTTCGAGGTCATCGAAGCCGGGGACGGCGTTGAGGCCCTGGAGGTGGCGAAGGGCAGAAAGCTCTCCCTCATCATCACGGACGTGAACATGCCGCGGATGGACGGCATCACGTTGGTACAGCGGCTGCGGGCCCTGCCGGAGTTCAAGTTCACGCCGATCCTCGTGCTGACCACCGAATCGGATGGGTCCATGAAGCAGAAGGGGAAGGATGCGGGCGCCACGGGCTGGATCGTGAAGCCCTTCAGCCCCGAGAAACTCCTTGATGTGGTGAACAAAGTCATCTGAGGCACCCATGTCCGACGCGATGGCGCAGTTCCGAGATGCCTTTTTCGAGGAGGCCACCGAGCTTGCGGATGGCATGGAGGCCACCTTGCTGTCCCTCGACCTGGCGGCCGTGGAGGCCGAAGACCTCCATTCGCTGTTCCGCGCGGCGCATTCCATCAAAGGGAACGCCGGCACCTTCGGCTTTCCCGCGGTGGCCGCGTTCACCCACCAGCTGGAGAGCACCCTTGAGCCTGTGAGGCAGGGCGTTCGGCCCATGACCTCGGAGCTGCGGGAGCTGTTGCTCCAGGGCGTGGACCTGATCCGCAGCCACCTGCACCACGCCCGGCTGGGCGACGAGCTGCCCCTGAAGGAGCAGGTGGCGCAGGGAGCCCTGGTGGCGAAACTGCAAGAGGACGGCGTCGTCCCGCCACCCCTGGCCGTGGCGCCTCCGCCCGCGAAGGCCGCCCAGGGCGGCGCGGGTTTCAGCATTCGTTTCGACGCGCCGCGGGACGCCTTCCGTCGAGGCGTGAACCTCGAGCGCCTGTTCCGCGACCTCGCGAAGCTGGGCCGCCTCCAGTGCTGGGCCGACCTGAGCCGGGTGCCTGCGGTGGCGCAAATGGATCCGGAGGATTGTCATCTCGCCTGGGACCTGCGCCTGGAGACGGACCGGCCCCAGATGGATGTGGAGGAGGTCTTCGAGTTCGTGGCGGAAGGCGACAATCTGCGCATCCAGCCCCTGACGCCGGAAGGGTCGGTGCCGCCCCTGGGCGAGATTCTCCAGGCGGAGGCGGGCGTGAGCCCGGCGGACATCCGGGAAGCCCTGGCACAGCAGAAGCCTCTGGGCGAGCTGCTGGTCGACATGGGGAAGGTGCAGCCCGAGGCAGTCGGAAAGGCGCTGGACCACCAGCAGAAGAAGCGGAACCAGGCGGAAGCCTCCACCGTGCGGGTGGCCACCGAAAAGATCGACCGGCTGGTGAACCTGGTGGGCGAGCTGGTGATCACCCAGGCCATGCTGGCCCAGGCCTCACAGCAGCCGCACTCCCTGCAGGGCGAGGAGCACCTCAGCGCCGCCCTGCTGCAGCTGGACCGCCAGACCCGCGAGCTGCAGGAACGCGTCATGGGCATCCGCATGGTGCCCGTGGAGATGGTCTTCTCCCGCTTCCCGCGCATGGTGCACGAGCTGGGCCGCCAGCTGGGCAAGGACGTGGAGCTGGTGATGGAAGGCCAGGCTACCGAGTTGGACAAGACCTTCATCGAGATGCTGGTGGACCCCCTGACACACCTCGTCCGCAACGCGGTGGACCACGGCATGGAGACCCAGGAAGAACGGCGGCGGTCCGGCAAGCCGGCCATGGGGACCATCGCGCTGCGGGCCTCCAGCCGTGGCGGACACATCCACATCGAAGTGAAGGACGACGGGAGGGGCCTGAACCGGGACCGCATCCTGCAGAAGGCCGTGGACCGCGGGCTGGTTCCGGAAGGAACGAGGCCCTCCGACGAGGAGCTGAACCTGCTGATCTTCGAACCTGGATTCTCCACGGTCGAGCAGGTCTCCGACCTCTCGGGCCGGGGTGTGGGCATGGATGTGGTGCGGCAGAACGTGCGGAGCCTGGGTGGCCGCATCGAGGTGGAAAGCCAGGCCGGCCGAGGGACACTCATCCGGCTGGTGCTGCCGCTCACGCTGGCGATCCTGGACGGGCTCACGGTCAGGGTGGGAGAAGAGACCTACGTGTTCGCGCTGGCTTCGGTGCTGGAGAGCTTCCAGCGCCAGGCCAGCGACGTGCAGACCGTGAAGGGAGACCGCGAGGTGATCTCCTTGCGCGGTGAATTCATTCCCATCGTGCGCCTGCAGCGCCTCCTCGCCTGCGGGTCTGGCACCCAGGGTGGAAACGACCGGGTTCTTCTGGTCCTGGTGGAATCGGAGGGCCGGCGGGCGGCCATGGCCGTGGATGAGCTGCTGGGTCAGCAGCAGGTGGTGATCAAGAGCCTGGAGACCCACTACCGGCGGGTGGAGGGCATTTCCGGAGCGACCATCCTCGGTGATGGGCGGGTGGCGTTGATCCTGGACGTGCCGGGACTCATGCGCCTCGAGGCCGGGGCCGCAGCGGTCGAGGCATGAGCAGGACGGCCGGCCTCGCGCGGGATCCGCTGATCCTGGACCGGGAACCCCTCTCGGCACGCACCTTCGGGGCGCTGCGTGACCTTCTGCACAACCATTCCGGCATCGCCCTTTCGCCCCACAAGATCACCATGGTGCAATCGCGGCTCGCCAAACGGCTGCGGGCCCTCGGCATCTCAACCTATGAGGAGTACTTGCACCTGCTGGAGGCGCCTGATAGCCCCGAATGGGGCGAGTTCATCAACGCGCTCACCACGAACCTCACGAGCTTTTTCCGGGAGGGCCACCACTTCTCCCGGCTGGTGGAACTGCTGAAACCGGACCAGGGAAGGTCTCGCCACCTTCGAATCTGGAGCGCGGGCTGCTCCACCGGGGAAGAACCCTACACCCTGGCCATGACGCTGCTGAAAGCCTTCGGACGCACGACCTCCATCGAGATCCTGGCCACGGACCTCGACACGGCGGTGCTGGCCACGGCTGCCCGGGGCATCTACCCGATCGCGAGGGTGGAGGGGCTCTCCGACGAATGGAAGCGGTTCGCCTTCCTGCGCGGCATGGGCGCACAGCGCGGGCAGGTCCGGATCCGGCAGGAAGTCCGGAACCTCGTCACCTTCCAGCAGCTGAACCTGCGCGACGCCGCCTGGCCCCTGGGGGGGGCGCCCTTCCAGGCCATCTTCTGCCGGAACGTGATGATCTATTTCGACAAGCCCACCCAGCGCCAGCTGCTGGGCCGCTTCCGGGACCTGCTCGAGCCGGATGGTCTGCTTTTCGTCGGTCACTCCGAGGCTCTGCTGGACAATGCGCTAGGGTTTCATTCGCTGGGCCAGACCATCTACCGGCGGAAAGCGGGCTCGCCATGAGCCCCCCACCCGCTCCCCTGGTGCTCGGCCGGGCCTCGAAGTACCTGGACCGGCACTTCAACCGGCAGGCCATGAAGATCCTGCCCGGGGAGTTCTACGCCACGTCGGAGGACGAGGTGATCGTCACCGTGCTGGGCAGTTGCGTGGCCGCCTGCATCCTCGACCCCATCGCCATGGTGGGGGGCATGAACCACTTCATGCTGCCTGTGCGGCAGGGCCAACGGGATCCGGACGTGTTCTACGCGGCACGGTACGGGGCCGCGGCGATGGAATACCTGGTCAACAACCTACTTCACCTCGGAGCCCAGCGCGACCGGCTCGTGGCCAAGGCCTTCGGCGGCGGCCGGGTGATGGATGGCATGACCACGGACATCGGCGCCCAGAACATCGAGTTCATCCGGGGCTTCCTGCGCAACGAGGACATCCCCCTCTGGAGCGAGGACATGGGCGGCCCCCACCCCAGGAAGGTCTACTTCTTCCCCCACACCGGACAGGTGCTGGTCAAGCGCATGGAGCGCACCCACAACGACACCGTCGTCAATCGCGAATGGACGTATTTCCAGGAAGTCACGCGGGCGTCGATGGGTGATGATGTGGAGCTGTTCACATGAGCCTCGAACGGAAACGGCGCGTACTGATCGTGGATGACAGCGCACTGGTCCGCCAGGTGCTGATCGGCATCCTATCGCGCCATCCCATGCTCGAGGTGGTGGGCATCGCGAAGG
Organism: Holophagaceae bacterium; assembly: GCA_017859995.1. Taxonomy (GTDB): domain Bacteria; phylum Acidobacteriota; class Holophagae; order Holophagales; family Holophagaceae; genus Geothrix. The sequence continues at coordinate 30,799 of JAFJUR010000009.1, forward strand.
ATCCCTACGATGCAAGGGAACGGATCAAGGAGCTCGATCCGGACGTCCTCACCCTGGATGTCGAGATGCCCCGCATGGATGGGATCACCTTCCTGGGCAAGCTGATGAAGGGCCACCCCATGCCCGCCGTGATGCTGTCGAGCCTCACCACCAAGGGCACCGCCACCGCGCTGGACGCCCTGGCCCTGGGCGCGGTGGACGTCATAGGGAAGCCCACCCTGGATCAGGCCAAGGGTCTGGAGGCCATGGGCGCGGAGATCGCGGACACGGTCTATGCGGCGTCTCTCGCCCGCGTGCAGGGACGGCCCCCGGCGCCCCGGCCGGAGGCGGCAACGCCACCCGCCGCTTTAACCCCGCTCGCCCTCCGGGCCAAATCCGGGCGGTCCCTCATCGCCATCGGGTCCAGCACCGGCGGCACCGAGGCCCTGCGCCAGGTCTTCGAGGCCATTCCCGAGAACCTGCCTCCCATCGCCGTGGTCCAGCACATGCTGCCAGGCTTCACCGAGGCCTTCGCCGACCGGCTGGACCGCGGCTGCCGTGCGCGGGTCAAAGTGGCCGAGGATGGCGAGCCCCTGAAGTCCGGCACCGTCTACCTCGCGCCGAACGAGATCCACCTGACGGTGGCGCGGGGCGGCGGAGGATTGGTGGCTCTGCTGACGGGGTCGGACCGGGTCTCCCGGCACCTGCCCTCCGTGGATGTGCTCTTCGCCTCGGTGGCCGAGGCCTGTGGTCCCCACGCTCTGGGCGTGATCCTCACCGGCATGGGGGATGACGGGGCGCGGGGCCTGCTCCAGATGCGTCAAAAGGGTGCCCGCACCCTGGGCCAGGATGAAGCCACCTGCGTGGTGTACGGCATGCCCAGGGCCGCCTGGGCGCGCGGAGCGGTCGAAATCCAGGCCCCTCTGGGCGGCATCGCCAGCCACCTGGTCACATGGTGCCAGCATGAACACTGAGCCTGCGGACCTCCTCGCCGAAGCCTCCGCGGAACCTCCACGGGCGCGGCGGGCCAAGCTGGTGACGTCCAGGGCCTTCCTCGCTCTGTTTGGCATCTGGTCGGTCATCGTCGCGGCCTTCATCGTGATGCTGCTCTATTTCTCCTT
>JAFJUR010000077.1 GCA_017859995.1 Holophagaceae bacterium
CCGAAGAGGCTGGTCCACAGGCCGGAGGTGGCCAGGCTCAGCATGCCGATGGCGAAGGGCATGTTGCCGTTCTTGAGGCTGTCCATGGCCATGGGGCGCGGCGCCCAGAGGGAGGTCCACTGCCCCACGGCGGACTGGGCCAGGAAGACGCAGCCCAGCATGAGCACGCCGGCGCAGAGGGGTGTCGCCGGGGCCTTCTCGAAGATCGCCAGCAGCGCCACCAGGAGGAGGGCCTGCAGGCCCTGGTGGGCCGCCATGCCCACCAGCTTGCCCTTGAGCAGATCCTGGGCGGAAACCGGCAGCAGCAGCAGGGCCTTGATGCCGTGCCGGTCGAAGCCGAACTGGTTCAGCATGACGTTGTTCCCCACCAGCGAGAGGTAGGCGAAGGCCGAGGGTACCGCCCAGAGCGAATAGCCCTTCAGCTGGATGAAGGGGCCCTTGAGCAACACCAGCGTCATCACCGGCATCAGGAAGGCGAACCTCCCCATCTGGCTGGCCATGAGTGTGCGGAAGTGCAGGCGGGCGATGCCCTCGGCGGGATGGCGGAAGCTCCAGAGCCGCTCCTGGTTGCGGGGCGCCGATCTCCAGCTGGCCTGAACGGCGCGTTCGGCGCCGGCCTCCCGCGCCACCAGTCGGGCACCCAGGACCATGAGCAGGGCCAGGAAGAGCAGCGGGTAGGCATGAAGGCTGAGAGCCAGGCCCCATCGGCCCTCCCGGGCGAGGACGAGGCTCTGGGCGGCGGCGTGGCTTGGAAGCGCGGCCAGGATGCGTGCCCCGCGCGCCGCCAAGGCTTCGACTTTGGCCTGCTGGTCGACCTGCCTCGCGGCGCGGGCGGCCGCGGAGGGCCGGAGTCGGGGTTCGCGCGGCAGCCGGGTGGTGGCGAGGGTGGAGCCCACCCAGGCCACCACGGCGAGCAGGGTCAGCGCCAGCCGCAGCCGCTTCACGAGCGCCGCCGCCAGTCCGCCCACCAGCAATTGCAGGGCCAGCAGGGTGAGAAGGGTCTCCAGCAGCAGGAGGGGCAGGAGGAACGCCGCGCTGGGCGTGCCCAGTGGGATGGCGAGGGCACCCGCCGCGCCGGCCAGGAAGCCCGCCAGGCCCACGCCCAGGATGAGCGGCAGGGGATCGGCGATGCCCGCGGCGAGCTCAGCAAGGTACAGGTTCCTGAGTTTCAACGGATAGCCGCGGTAGGCCTCCCAGCTCAACTGTCGGGTGCCGCCCGCCACGCCGCCGAAGAGGCCGCCGCCGAGGCTGATGAGGGCCAGGACCAGGCTCAGCAGCACCACCGCGAAGGGCCGGTCCAGGCGGCTGCCCAGCAGCCAGCCCAGGCCTCCCATGCCCAGGAAGAGCGGCCCGGCGGCCAGCAGGCCGGTGATCCCCACCAGCAGGCCCACAACCCAGGCGCCCTGGCGCCCCATCTCCCGCGCGGAGCGGTTCCAGGCGGTCTGGAAGTGCGCGGCCAGCAGGGCGCGGAAGGGGCTCAGGCGCATGGGTGGGTTCCGGTCCAGGGTTTCACAGCCACGACAATTCCCCCTTCTGGACCCCGCCCACCAGGTCGACGAAGAGCTGCTCGAGGCTCTGGCCGCCCCGGCGCAGTTCGTTGAGGGGGCCGAAGCCCTTGAGCCGGCCCTCGTCCAGAATGGCGATGAGGGGACAAAGCTTCTCCACCACTTCGAGGATGTGGCTTGTGAGCACCAGCGTGACGCCGCTCTGCTGCAGGCTGTGGAGGATGTCCTTGATGGTGCGGCTGGTGACGGGATCGATGCCCTCGAAGGGCTCGTCGAGGAACACCATGCGGGGCCCGTGGATCAGCGCCGCGCAGAGGGCCACCTTCTTCTTCATGCCGAAGCTGTAGTCGGCGATGAGCTGTTTCGGCGCCACGCCCAGATCCAGCTTGTCGAAGAGCTCCTCGCGCCGCCCGTCGATGAGCGCGTCCGGCATGCCGTACATGCGGCCCACGAAGCGCAGGTACTGGGGCCCGCTGAGCATGTCGAGGAGGGCCATGTCCTCTGGCATGGTGCCGATCTGGCGCTTGATGGCGAGCGGCTCGGCGTCCAGATCCAGCCCCAGCACGCGGATGCGGCCCGAGGTGGGCTTCAGCAGGCCCGTCACCATCTTCAGCGTGGTGGATTTTCCGGCGCCGTTGCGCCCCAGCAGGCCCAGGAAGCTGCCGGGCTCCAGGCGCAGGCTCAGCTCGTCCACCGCCGTCTTGTCGCCGAAGCGCTTGGTGAGGGAGTCGAGTTCCAGGGCGGGCATCCCTGGATGGTATCAGTGGCCCAGGCCAGATCCCGCAGAGCCGGGTCTCAGCGGGCGATCCGGATCCAGAAGGTGGTGCCGTCCGACCCCGTGTCGTAGCCCACCTGCCCCTGCAGCACATTCTCGCCGAACAGCTTCATCGCGTAGGTGCCCAGGCCCCGCCCGGGGCTGCCCTTGGTGCTGAAGGAGCGCAGGAAGATGCGGCTCCGGATATCTTTCGGGATTTCGCCGGGGTTGTGAACCAGGAAGCGAATGCGTGATCCCTCCACCCGCGCGGAGAGGGTGATGGCCTCGCCCATGAAGGAGGCCTCTACCGCATTGATGGCCATGTTCTGCACCACCCGGGAGAGCAGCTCAGGGTCGGTGTGGATGACCCCTTCCGGCGTGGGCAGGATCACCACCCGGCGCTCTGAGGCCAGGGCGTGGCGGCGCAGCAGATCCGCCACATCCTGGAGGATCTCCAGCGGCAGGACGGCGCGCACCCTGGGTTTCAGCCGCCCGTGCTCGGCGAGGAGCATGGCCTGATGGCCCTTCAACTCGCGGTCCAGAAGGTCGGTCAGGTGGGCCAGCTTCTGCGCCACGGCCTTGGGGCGGCCGGCGCCGGAAACGAGCAGGTCCGCCCAGCTCCGGATGCCCTGCATGAGGTTGGCCACGTCATGGAGGAAGAGGCGCTCCAGGACCTCCCGCCGCTTCAAGGCGCTGAGGTCGTGGAGGATCACGCCCGTGAATCGGTGGTCGCCGAGGGTCAGGGGACTGGCCAGAATCCTGAATTCCGCACATTCCGACTGTCCGCGCTTGCGGAGGCTCATGAGGCACTCGGACTGGACCGGCTGGCCCGTGCGTCCGGCCTCCAGAATCGCCAGCACGGCGCCGCAGTGCGCGCAGGCGGAACTGGTGCCGCACCCGCCGGGGCCTTCGTTGGCATGGATGCAGCCGAAGAGCTCACCCGGGCGGTATCCCAGCACTGGGACGCCGGTGGTGTCCGAGACCTCCCGGGACCGCGCGTTGGTGGCGAGGATCTGACGCTCGGGGTTGAGGATGAGCACCAGGCCATCCAGGGCGCGCAGGAGGAACTGCACGACCGGGTGCCCCAGGCAGGCCTCGGCTTCCAGGTGCAGCTGCTCGGGCGTGGCCCGCTCGGCCGGCGCGAACTGGGTGGCGGCCGGAGTGGCGGTATGGGACGGTTCCTTGAGGACCAAGGGGACTCCCGGCGACAGGGATCGGGGTCTTCAGGAATCGTATCGGTCTTTTCCGGTCAGAGCCGAATTTCTGTGCCGGAATGTCGAGCGAAGGCGGAACTCAACCCTGGACCTCGAGGGTCTGCATTTGCCGATTCTGGGCTCGGGAGAGTGTGGCCAGGGCCAGGCTGGCTCCCAGGAGGGCGCAGGCCATGTCCCACTGGGTGTCCCAGGGATCGCCCTGGGTGCCAAGGAAGGCATCCGCTGAACTGCCGGTCCACACGGCGGTCTGCCATTCCAGCAGCTCGTAGGCGGCGCTGAGGCCGAGCACCATGAAGACGAGGACCACCACGGACCAGGCGCCGGCCCTCAGGACGCCCTTGCGGAAGAGCACCTCCCGGAACAGCAGCACCGGCACGAAACCCTGGAAGAGGTGCCCCAGGCGGTCGTACGGATTGCGCGCCAGGTGCAGCCAGTCCTTCACCCAATGTCCGGCGGGGACTTCCGCGTAGGTCCAGTGCCCGCCCACCATGAGCACCAGGCCGTGCAGCGCGATCAGGATGTAGAGCAGGTTCGTGAGCGGGAAGCGCCGGTACGTGGCCACCAGGACCGGCACGCCGATCAGCACCGGCACGTTCTCCATGAACCAGGTGAACCGGTCCGCCTTCGGGGCCACGCCCAGCAGGAGGCAGGCGGCCAGGGTGAAGACCAGCATGGCGAGGGGGAGTCGTCGATGGGGTGTCATGAGCGGATCCTGAACGGGGACTGGGCTCGAGGATAGCAAGCGCTCGAGGCAAGCCTTCCACGAAGAAGCCGGCCCCGCGGGGCCGGCTTCTTCGTGGATCGTGGACTGTCAGTGCCTGAAGGTGGCGACGGTCTGGAAATAGTGCGCGAAGGCCGCGATGCCGCCCGAGGCCTGCTCCCAGTCGTAGTTCTCGTTGGGGGCGTGGTAGCCGTGGCTGGGGAGGCTGAGGCCCAGGAAGAAGACCTCGCAGCCCAGGATGTCCTCCATGGTCTTCACGGCGCCGATGCTGCCGCCTTCGCGGGTGAAGGAGCAGGGCGCGTTGAAGGCGAACTTGTAGGCGTCCTTGATGGCCTCGGCGTAGGGGCCGGTGACATGGCCCTTGAAGGGCGCCAGGCCATGCTCCTCGTGGAACTGCACGTCAGGGAAGTGCTCGTTCACGAAGGCGCGGATGCGGTCGATGGTGGTGTGCTCGTCCATGTCTGGCACCAGGCGGCAGCTCATCTTGACCTCGGCCCGGGGGGGCACGGCGCTCTTGATGCCGGGGCCCGTGTAGCCGCCGACCATGCCGTGCACTTCCATGGTGGGCCGGCCCCACACGCGCTTCATGACCTTGATGGGATCCTCGGTGCGCATGCCGGTGATCATGTGGTCCTTCTTGAAGGTCTCCACGCTGAAGCCCGCGTTGGCCCATTCTTCGAGTTCCTGCTTGGAGGGCTTCACCACCTCGTCGTAGAAACCGGGGATCTTCACCTTGCCGGTCTCGCCGTCCATCATGGCCGCCACCACCTTGATGAGCTCGGCGAGCGGATTGCGCGCCGCGCCGCCCACCACGCCGCTGTGCAGGTCGTGATCCGCCGTCTCCAGCGTCAGCCGGAAACCCTTGAGGCCGCGCAGGCCCGCCGGGGTGCTGGGCTTGCCGCGGGTGATCCACACGGTGTCGCTCACCACGATGGCGTCGGTCTTGATGCGATCCTTGTGGCGGCCGAGGCCCCCGGCGAAGCTGGGCGAGCCGATCTCCTCCTCGGTCTCCCAGAGGAAGTGGATGTTGAGGGGCACGCCGGCGCGGCGGGCCGCCAGGGCGCCGAAGAAGGCGGTCACGGCCGGGCCCTTGTCATCCGTGCTGCCGCGGCCGCGGTACGTGTCGCCGTCCACCACGAAGGTGAAGGGCTCCGCCGTCCACTCGGGCTCGTTGGCGGGCTGCACGTCCATGTGGTTGTAGACGGTGATGGTGGGCAGGCTGGGATCTTCCCCGAACCAGCCGTGGATGAGCGGATTGCCGCTGGTCTCCAGGATCTCGGCCTTGCCGCCGTGCCGCTCGAACAGGGCCCGGGCCGCCTCGGCCACGCGCCGCACATCGCCCTGGTGGGCCGGGTCGGCGCTGATGGAAGGGATCTCCACCAGGGTTCTCAGCTCGGCCTCGAAGGCCGCGCGGCTTTCGGAAGCGAACTGGCCCAGGGCCTCGCGGGTGAGTAGGGAAGGATTCATGGATGCTCCGGGAAGGGGAACCCATCATCCCACGGCCCGAAGTGTTGTCTATAAAAGGACCTATGGGTCAGTCATCCCCGTCAGCCCGGATAGGCCCCGGCGGTGCGGAGTCCGGTCCATTCGGGCAGGCCCAGGGTTAGGTTGAGGTTCTGCACCGCCTGGGCCGCCATGCCCTTGCCCAGGTTGTCCAGGGCCACCATCACAGCCCCGTGGCCAGGGCGGGCGGCGACGCCCAGGTCGGCGAAGGCGCTGCCGGTGGTGGCCGCCACGCGGGGGGAGCCCTCCACGATGCGCACGAAGAACCGGCCCCGGTAGAAGGCTTCGAAATGAGCCCGCAGGGCCACGGTGTCCACGCCAGGGGGCAGGGGAAACTGGGCCGTGGCGAAGATGCCGCGCACCATGGGCGCGCTCTGGGGAATGAAGCTCATGGGCGCCTCCCAGCCGGCGATGGCGAGGGTCCGCAGGACTTCGGCCTCGTGCTGGTGGCCGAGCATCTTGTAGGCGCGGAAATCCGTGGCCCGGGTGGGATGGTGCGTGGTGTCCGAGGGCGCCGCGCCCGAGCCGCTGGAGCCCGTGGCAGCAGTGACCGCCACGAAGGCGGGCTTCCACTGGGCGAGGGGCAGCAAGGCCAGCTGCAGCGCCGTGGCGAAGCAGCCCGGGTTGGCGATGCGCCTGGCGCCCCGCATGCGCTCGGGCTGCCAGTCCACCAGGCCGTAGACCCAGGCGGGGTCCAGCCGGAAGTCCGCCGACAGGTCGATGACGGTGAGCCGCTCCGTGAGTCCCAGGCGGTCCCATTCGGCCTGGAGGTCGGGCCACAGCTTGGCCAATTCCCCGTGGGGCAGCGCGGCGAAGAGCACCGGCGCCTCGCTCTGGGCCAGCGCGGCCCAGTCCGGCGTCGCCTCGAAGCTGCCCTCCACCAGGCCCCGCAGGTTCGGATGCTGGGCGTGGAAGGGCTTGCCCGCGTGGCTGCGGGCCGTGCCGCGCAGCGTCTTCACCGCCGGATGCGACGAAAGCCAGCGCAGCAGCTCCCCCCCGCCGTAGCCCGACGCGCCGAGGATCAAGACATCCACTGATTTCATAAAGACTCACTGAGAAAACAGCTATCCACAGATTTCACAGATTCACACAGATGTAAGAAACAGACGCTGGTTTTCGAATCTGTGAAATCTGTGGACTTCAGTTTCTTATGCTTTTGCTGCGATCTTGGGCTCAAGCAGCCCCAGCACGAACTTGCCGAGGGCGTCGGCGTCGGCCCGGGCGTTGCGGGCGGGGAGGCCCAGGGTCGCCACGAAGCGCTCGCCCACGCGGTTGTCTGTGGCGGGGCCGGCGATGAGATCGGCCTGGATGCCGAAGGCCGACGTCAAGTGGTGAACGCCGCCCGCGGCGCCCACGGGGTCGTTGGCACAGAGGATGAACACGCCGCTGAGGGCCTTGAGCTCCGGATCCTGCAGGATGGCCTGCACGCCGTACTCGCCCATGATGCCGTCGCCGGTCTCGGCCACGATGACATCCACCCCGTGGGAGGCCAGCTCCGAGAAGATGACGTGGGACACGCCGGCGGCGCTGCCTGCATCGGTGCAGACGATGCCCGCATCCGTGAAATCCAGGGCCACCTCGGCGCCGTAGTCCCGCATGGCCAGGGCATCGCGCATGAGGGAGACGCCGGTGAGCTTGCAGGCCCCCACCCGGTAGCCGGCCCGGCTGAGCTGGCGGATGGTGGCGCAGGCGGCGGCAGTCTTGCCGGCGTTCATGCAGGTGCCGGCCACGTAGACCACGGGGCAGTGGGCGGAGAGCCCTGTGCCCTTGAGCGCCCCCATGCGGATGTGGGCGGGCTGGCCCGCGCGGGACTGGAACTCGGGGAAGACCAGGACCTGGCCCAGCACTTCCAGCTCGAAGGGCTTGCCCACGTCCGGGTTGTGCGACAGGCACTGGCCGATGACGCCGCCCATGTTCAGCAGGTTCACGGTGTCGCCGGGCTTCAGCGAGGCCGGCATGACGCCCTCGTAGCCCTGCAGCGCGTTGCGGTGACCCAGAGCGCCCACGAGGATGTCGCCATCGTGCAGCGTGCTCATGCGGCCGTAGGGGTCCTCCAGCTGGTTGTAGGTGCTCTTCTCGCCCCGCACGCGGCAGGCGATGACCGAGCCCTCTTCCAGCAGGATGTCGGGAGAGAGCGTGAGCGTCCGGCCCAGCCGCAAGTTGCGGGTGACCGAGGCGAGCTTGTCAACGTGGATGCGCATCATGGGGACCTCTTGAAGGATTCACCACCAAGGCACCAAGAAAACCAGAATCAGATCAGTTGCAGGTCTTGGCGCCTTGGGGTCTTGGTGGTGATCAGTTGCTTTTCGCTTTGAGCGTTAACGTCTGTTGTACGCCGAAGACCTTGGCGAAGCCCGCGGCCTCGGCGCCGGTCCAGAGCTTGTTGGCTTCGCCGTAGGTGGCGATGCGGGGGTCCATGAGCGAGTAGGGCGACTGCACGCCTTCCACGACAAAGCTGCGGGGGTGGAGCGTGAGCCGCACCTCGCCGCGGACGCGGTCCTGGCTGGATTCCAGGAAGGCCTCCAGGTCGCGGGCCAGGGGATCGAAGAAGTGGCCCTCATGGAGCAGGCTGCCGTAGAGGTTGCCCAAGGATTCCTTCCAGAAGAGCTGCTTGCCGCTCAGCACCAGCTTCTCCAGCTCCCGGTGCGCGCCGATGAGGAGGTGCGCCGCCGGGGCTTCGAAGCCCACCCGGCCCTTGATGCCGAGGATGGTGTCGCCGAGATGCACGCCGCGTCCGATGCCGTAGGGCCGGCCGATGGCGTTGAGCTGCGCGATGAGGGTGACGGGGTCCATGGCGTTGCCGTCCAGGGCCACGGGCACGCCGCCGTCAAAGCTGATGGTCAGCGTCTTCGGCGAGAGAGATCCGATGACGCCGCCGGGGAAGGCCGCTTCCGGCAGGGTGGTCCAGGCGTCCAGGGTTTCCCGGCCACCCACGCTGGTGCCCCACATGCCCTCGTTGATGGAGTAGTCCTTGGTCTTCTCGGGGAACACCACGCCGCGCTCGGCGCAGTAGGCCATCTCCTCGGCGCGGGAGAGGCCCAGGTCGCGGATGGGGGTGAGGATCTCCAGGTCGGGCGCCAGGGCGCGGAAGGCCACGTCGAAGCGCACTTGGTCGTTGCCGGCGCCGGTGGAGCCGTGGGCGATGGCCTTGGCCCCCATCTCCTTGGCCAGCTCCGCCACGGCCCGGGCCTGGCAGACCCGCTCGGCGGACACCGACAGGGGATACATCTGGCCCCGCAGCACGTTGCCGTAGACCAGGTAGCGCAGGTAGCCCTCGAAGAGCCCGGCGCGGGCATCCACCGTGGTGTGGCTAATGGCGCCCAGGCGGGGCGAAGCGGCCTCGATGCGGGCCAGCTCTTCCGGCGAGAACCCGCCGGTGTTGACGGTCACCGTGGCCACGTCGTAGCCCTGCTCCTTGAGGTGGAGCACGCAGAACGACGTGTCGAGGCCGCCGGAGAAGGCGAGGACGGCAAGCTGGCTCATGGAAGGCCTTTCTTCGGAAAAGCAAAAGGATTTACCGCCAAGGCGCCAAGGCGCCAAGAAAAACCGAGTGGCTGTCTTTTGCACTTCTTGGCGTTCTTGGCGCCTTGGCGGTGATCATTTTTCAGTTCGCCCATAGCGCCGCCTCCGCCTGGGCATGAAGGTCCCGCCTGACCTCGATCCAGCCACGAGCGGCGGCGAGGTCGGCGGCGAGGTCCTCCAGGGCCAGGTTGCCGGCGCCGCCCAGATGGGTGGCGGTGAGGGCGCCGCGGTCCGGGGCGAAAGTGCCGTCCTGGATCTGCTGCGCGACCTTGCGGTAGGCCTCGCGGAAGGGCATGCCCTCCTGCACGAAGACGTAGGCCTGGTGGGCCGCGTAGAGGTCGTCGGAGGACGCGGCGGCCGCGGCTTCGGCCTTCACCTGCAGGGCGGGCAGCAGGGGCTTGAGCACGCCGAAGAGGTCGTCGGCGCTGCGGAGTGCCGTCACCAGGGGCTTCTTCAGCAACTGCAGGTCGCGATGGTAGCTGGAGGGCAGGCCCGAGGCGAGCTGCTCCACCAGCCCCGCGGCGCCCCGCAGCTCGCGGCAGCGGCCCCGGGCCAGCTCCACCACATCGGGGTTCTTCTTCTGGGGCATGATGCTCGAGCCGGTGGTGTAGGCGTCCGGGAGCTTCAGGAAGCCGAACTCCTCGGTGCTGTAGAGGGAGACGTCCCACAGGAACTTCTCCAGCACCCCGCCCACGGAAGACGCCCACTGCAGCACGGCGGTCTCGTGGCGGCCCCGGCTGTTCTGCACGTCAATGGGGCTCCGCTGCACCTTCGAGAAACCGAGGAGCTTCGCCGTGAGTTCGCGGTCAATGGGCAGGGGCACACCGAACCCCGCGGCGGATCCCAGGGGGCAGCGGTCCAGGCGGCCGTAGACGCCCTGGAGGGCCTCCAGCTCTTCCAGCAGCCCTTCGGCGAAGGCCGCGGCCCAGAGGCCGAAGGTGCTGGGCATGGCCCGGCGCAGATGGGTGTAGCCCGGCAGCGGCAGGTCCTGGTGGGTGTGGGCGAAGGCCAGGAAGGCCTCGGCCAGGTCGGCCACCCGCAGGCCCAGGCGCACCAGGGCATCCCGCAGGTAGAGCCGCAGGGCGAGGATCACCTGGTCGTTGCGGGACCGCCCCAGGTGGATGCGGCCGCCCACGGGGCCCAGGTTGCGGGTGAGGTCCGCCTCGATGGCCGTGTGACCGTCCTCCATGTGGGGGGGGATGGGAAAGGCGCCCTGGCGGGCCAGGTTGGCGATGCGCCGCAGACCCCGCACCAGGGAGACGGCATCGGCCTCGGGGATGAGCCCCGTGGCGGCGAGCATCCGGGCGTGGGCCGCGCTGCCCAGGGCGTCCCACGCCAGCAGGGCCAGGTCCGTGTCTGGATCCTCGCCCACGGTGAAGCGGTGCACGGCGGCATCCAGGGGCAGGTCCTTGGCCCAGAGGGTGGTGGCTTCGGGCCTCATCGGGCACCTTCCGTCGAATGGACCGCCTGCAGCTTGAAGTAGGTGGTGGCGAGCTGGGCGTAGAACGCGGCGCCGGCCTCGAGCTCCTCGAGGGTCACGTACTCGTCAGGCCGGTGGCTGCGGAAGGTGTCGCCGGGGCCAGCCTTCACCGCGGGGATGCCGCCCAGGAAGGCCCAGTCGGAGGTGGTGCCCGACCCCACGGGGCCGGCCTTGCCCGCGGCGGAAAGGGCGGCGCGGACGATGGGATCGCCGGGGTCGGTGCCCTTGGGGAGGTAGCGCTTGGAGTGGACGGCGACCTCGCTTTCCAGCTGCTGCTGGAAATCCCTGGCCAGGGCGTCGTGGTCCTGGTCGGGGCCCGTGCGGAGGTCCACGAAGAACTCGCAGGCGTCCGGCACCTGGTTGCGGCGCAGGCCGCCTTGGATCTGGGTGACCTGCGCCTTCTGGGAACCCAGCAGCGGGTGGACGGGGAACTCCATGGCGGCGATGCGGCTGATGTCGCGGGCCGCCTTGTGGATGGCGTTCTCGGCGCCGAGCATCTGGGCGTGGGCCACGTGGCCGCTCTGGCCCCGGGCGGTGCACTTCAGCACCAGCAGGCCCCGCTGGGCCGCGCAAATGCGCAGCCCTGTGGGCTCGCCCACCACCGCGCCATCCAGGGGGCCGAGCCGGTCCAGGATGGTGGCGATGCCGTTGCCGCCGGTTTCCTCCTCGGCGGTGAGGGCGACGACGACTTCGCCCGGCAGCTCCTGATCGGCGAGGTCAAAGGCGGCCAGCAGAATGGCGGCCACGCACCCCTTGGCGTCGTTGGCGCCCAGACCCTGGATCCGGGAGCCATGCCAGGCGGGGGTGAAGGGATCGCCCTCCCAGCCGGCGCAGGGTGGGACGGTGTCGAGGTGGGAGTTGAGCAGCAGCCGCGTGCCGCCCTTCTGGCCGAAGGTGAACCAGAGGTTGTGGCCCTGGCGCTGGACGTCGAAGCCCCGGGCGGTGAGGAGTCCCTGCACCAGATCGGCCAGAGGGCCCTCCTCGCCGGACACGCTGGGGGTGCCGACGAGGGTGGTGATCAGCTCCCGGGCGTTCATCCGGCCACCGCCGTGGCGTTCGCGCCGATGCTGGGAGTGGTGCTAGGAATGGTGCCGGGAACGATCCCCGGAACGATCATCGTCCCGCTGCCCTCATTGGTGAAGATCTCCGCCAGCAGCGCGTCCGGGGCCAGGCCGCTCACCAGGTGGGCGCTGGGCACCCCGCCGTGCAGGGCGGCCTTCACCGCCGTCAGCTTCGGGCGCATGCCGCCGCTGATGATGCCCTTGGCCTCGAAGCCGGCGAGCTCCTCCAGGGTGGCATGGGGAATGAGCGACGAGGACCGGGCCACATCCTTCAGCAGCTCGCCGCCGGAAAGCGGCGCGACCACGGGCAAGAAGTTGCCGTCGAGCAGGTGGCTGAGGACATGGGGATCGATCGCGTCGATGTCGCCGACCAGCCCGTAGTCCACCAGTTGAGCCTCGGTGGCGCCGTCGGGCACCACCGACACGGGCGGTCGCCGGTGGGCCTTCACCAGGCCCGCGTCGAGGCCCGTGAGGCCCACGGCGGGCACGCCCGCCGCCTGCAGCTCCGCCAGGAGGTCCATGTGCACCTGGCCGGCGAAGACCATTTTGGCGGCGTCCAGCACCTCGGGGCTCGTCACCCGCCGCCCGGCCACCTTCTCCACGGGG
>JAFJUR010000078.1 GCA_017859995.1 Holophagaceae bacterium
AGCTGGTCCGCACCGGCCGCATCGCGCTGGTGCAGGGCGAAGCCTTCGGCGAGATCCGGGTCAAAGCTGCCGAGGCCGCGTGAACGACGGTCCCTCCCTCCGAACCGCCCACCGGATCGCCTACCTCCTGGGTCTGTCGCTCTGCGTCGGCACGCCCGGGGTCATCGCCGTTCTGCTGGCCACGGGGATCGTTCCGCCGGGCGCCGAGGCCCCCGAGGGCGTCTACCAGCAGCTGGGCTACCTCTTCACGGGGCTGGTCTTCCTCTCGGCCACCTGGGTGTTGTGGCGCAGCGGCCGCGTCCTCCGGGGCTTCCGCCTGGTGCCCGAGGGCCAGCGTCCGGGGGTGGTCCTCCGGGAAAGCCTCATCTATGCCGCGCTCTTCGAAGCCAGCGCGATCCTCGGCCTCATCTACTGGATCCTCGTCGGCACCCACGCGGCCCGGCACGCCTGGGGCTTCATCCTGCTCACCCCCCTGCTCTTCGTCGGCCTGGTGCCACGCGAAGCCCGGTGGATGAAGGCCCTGGAAGGGTAGGGCTGGGCGTATGCTTGGTATCCCCATCGCCATGGAGGCGCCATGAGCGACCCCGAGATGTCCGCCCCCGAGCACCCGGAGCCGTCGCCTGACGCCACGCAGCGGCTGGTGGTGGGCGTGCCCGAGGATCCCCTTCGCACTCAGCGTCTGGAGCGCGATCCTGAGCGCAGGGGCAGCCAAGCCTCAGCCGGCACCGTGAAGCTCACCCGCGAAGACATCGCAGCCTCGGAGACCCATCGGGTGGCGAACCCCATGGCCGGAGATCCGCCCATCCGGGTTCAGCGGGAGGACCAGCCCGCCCTGGCCACCGGGCAGGCCCAGAAGCTTCCCCAGCAACCGGCGTCCCCCTCGCGGCGGTGGCCCATCCCGCTGGCCATCGGATTTCTGGTGGTTCTGGTGGCCGCGGCCTTCTTGATGATCCCCCGGGCCTCGGCGCCTCAGGCGTCCCCCGTCGAGCCCACGCCCCTCCCGGCGGAGACCACCCCCCCCGGCGCCCAGGTCTACCTCGAGCAGGCGAAGGCCGGCGATGCCCACGCCATGCGGATGCTCGGCGTCATGTACTACTACGGCCTGAATGTCCCGCAGGATCGCGAGAAGGGCCTCTACTGGTACCGGCAGGCCGCGGAAAAGGGCAGCGACGCGGCGCGGGCCGAGCTGAGCCGGCTGGAAGCGGCGAACTAGGAAAGGTGGTCAAGGCGTGGGTGCTGCCGGCTGGGCGGCGCGCCAGGCCAGCACCTTCCTCGTGGCGGCCGCTCCGATGGCGGCGGCGAGGTCGGCTTCGCCGGCCTCCCGCACCTGGGCGGCACTGCCGAAGGTCTGCAGCAGTTTTTTCGCGGTGGCGGGGCCGATGCCGGGAATCTGGGTCAGCTCGGTCTGGAGGGTGCGCTTGGCCCGCAGGGCCCGGTGGTAGGTGATGGCGAAGCGGTGGGCCTCGTCGCGGATCCGCTGCAGCAGCTGGAGCACCGGCGAGGACTTGGGAATCCGCAGGGCCTCGCTGGAGCCGGGCCGGAAGACCAGCTCCTCCTTCTTGGCGAGGCTGGCCAGCTCCAGCTGCTCGAGCCCCAGTTCCTTCAACGCGGCTTCGGCGGCGTGCAGCTGGCCGAGGCCGCCGTCGATGATCACCAGGTTGGGGAATTCCTGGCCCTCGTCCCCCATGCGCTTGTAGCGCCGGGTCACGGCTTCGTGCATGTTCGCGAAGTCATCGTTCTGCTCGTTGGTCATCTTGAAGCGGCGGTAGCGGGCCTTGTCCGGCACGCCGTCGCTGAACACCACGCAGCTGGCCACGACTTCGCGGCCCTGGCCGTGGCTGATGTCGAAGCACTCCAGGCGGCGGGGCAGATGGCTGAGGCCCAGGAAGGCCTGCAGGCCTTCGAGCACGGCTTCGTTCAGCCGCGCCGGCTCGAACTTCCGCTCCAGGGCCAGGCGGGCGTTCTCCTGGGCCATGGTCAGCAGATCCACCTTCTCGCCCTTCTGGGGCACGTGGAGGCGGGCCTTGGCGCCCCGCAGGCCCGAGAGCCAGTCGCGCAGCAGGTCGCCATCCTCCGGCTCCACTTCCACGAGGAGCTTCGCGGGCACGGGGTCGGCGCTGTAGACCCGCTGGATCACCTGGGCCAGCACGGCGCCGTCGAAGGTCTCCACATCTTCCAGCACGTACTCCTGCCGGCCCACCATGCGGCCCTCCCGCAGCATGAGGCGGTGCACGCAGGCCCGGCCATCCAGCACCGCGCTGCCGTAGACGTCCGTGTCGTCCAGGTCGGCACTGGCGGCCTTCTGGCGGGTGAACCACGCATCCACCTGCTGGAGGGCGTCGCGGTGCTGGGCTGCCTGCTCGAAGGCGGCGGCCTCGGCGGCCTTCCACATGGCGGCCTCCAGGCGGGCCTTCAATTCGTCGCGCTTGCCTTCGAGAAAGAGCCGCGCTTCCTTCGCCTGCTCCCGGTAGGCTTCCTGCCCCACGGCCGCGATGCAGGGCGCGGTGCAGCGGTGGAGCTGGTACTTCATGCAGGCCCGGCCGCGCTTGCCATCGATGTCGATGTCGCAGTCGCGGATCTGGAAGAAGCGGTAGACCAGCTCCGCCGTGCGGTAGGCGGTGCTGGCGGGGAAGAAGGGGCCGAAGTACAGGCTGCCGTCCTTGCGGACTTTCCGCGTGACATAGACCTTCGGGAAGGCCTCCTTCCAGGTGAGCTTCACGTAGGGGTAGCTCTTGTCATCCTTCAGCAGGATGTTGAAGGGCGGCCAGTGCTCCTTGATGAGGTTGTTCTCGAGGATGAGCGCTTCGAGTTCCGTCTCACAGACGATGAGCTCGATGTCCCAGACGCGCGCCACCAGGCGGCGGGTCTTGGCGTCCAGGCGCTTCTGCTGGAAGTAGGATTTCACCCGGTTCCGCAGCACCTTGGCCTTGCCCACGTAGAGCAGATTGCCGCCCTCGTCGCGGTAGAGGTAGCAGCCGGGGCGCAGGGGCAGGTCCGCCAGCTTGCGCTTCAGGACGGGGGACTTCTCGAGGTTGGTTCGGACGGCGGCCACGGAATTAGTCTAACGGCGGCCCGCCGATCATCGGCGCGTCCTTCGGCGTCCGGATTTGAGACAATGGAACCATGCTGAACCTCGAGACCTTCCCCGTGGGCCCCCTGGGCTGCAACTGCTCGCTGCTGTGGGATCCCGCCACAGGGCAGGGCGTGGTGGTGGATCCCGGCGGCGACGGCGCGAAGATCCGCAAGCGGGTCGAAGCGCTCGGCTTCAAGGTCACGGCCCTGCTACACACCCACGCCCACTTCGACCACGTGGGCGCCACCCGGGAATTGCAGGATCTCTGGCAGTGCCCGGCGGTGCTGCATGGCGAGGATACCTTCCTCATCGAGGCGCTGGCCCAGCAGACCGGCATGTTCGGCATGCCCGCCATCCCCCAGCCCGAGATGTCGGACTTGCAGGCCGGCGACCGCCATCTGGACCTGGCCACCCTGCACACGCCGGGGCACACGCCGGGTTCCTGCTGCTTCCACGGGGCTTTCGCCAAAGGCCAGGTGCTGCTGGCGGGGGACACCCTCTTCCGGGGCGGCGTGGGCCGCACGGACCTCTGGGGCGGCAGCTGGGAGCACCTGGAGCAGAGCATCCGCTGGGAGCTCTATGTGCTGGATGGCGCCACCCTGGTCATCCCCGGGCACGGCCCCGCGACCACGCTGGGCGTGGAGGCGGAGACGAATCCTTTCGTCCGGAAGTGAGCCGGGCCTCAGGGGACCGATCGTACATGGGTTCACCATGGAGGCACGGAGGATCACACCATCTCGGTGCCCTTGGTGTCTCCGTGGTGAATCTCCGCCTTCGCGTCGGGACTCAGCGCCCGAAGCGGAAGACGGCGCTTACCGCCAGCCAGCTGATGTTGTCATAGCCGAGGCCGTCGGAGCCGTCCTTGTCCACGGCCACGCTGTTGAGGTGGCCTTCCAGGCTGAACAGGCGGTTGAAGGTGTAGCCGCCGCCGACCCGGACCCCCAGGCGTCCCGACTGGGTGATTTCTCGGTCCGGGCCGAAGGAGTAGTCGGCCTTGGCCTTCACGTGGTTGAGGTTCAGGCCGGCCAGGAAGTAGCCGCCCCGGGTGGGGGAGCCGGCGTTGTAGACATAGTCGGCGCCGACCTGGGACACCGCGAAGGCATTCTGGCGGGTGCCCTGGTAGAGGCCGCCCACGAAGAGATCCTGCTCCTTGCTGGCGAAGCCGTTGACGTTGGCGATGAGGCGCAGCTGGTGGTGGAAGGTGAAGTTGAAATCCAGGTGGCCGCCGAAGTGGAAGCCGGCCCCGTCATTGGCGCCCAGGTACGTGCCGGTGGGGCCCTCCTTGTCGGCGAAGTCCCCCGTCGGGATGCTGCCCCCCACCTGGAGGCCTCCGTTCATGGGAACGCCCTGGGCGGCGAGGCCGGCGCCGGCCAGGAAGGCGAGGGCGAGGATGGTCGGACGCATGGTTCCTCCCTGATGGGTCGGCGGTTCAGCCGCCCGGGCTAAGGATAGCTGAGAGGTGGGTTGTTTTTCCAAAGCCATCCGGTGGCATGATGGGGCAACTTCCCGAGGTGCTGCCATGGATGCCCTGCTCACGTCGTTCGGCTGTTTCGGTCCCGCCGCGATCTTCCTGATCATCTACCTCTTCAGCTGCATCAAGATCGTGAACGAGTACGAGCGGCTGGTGGTCTTCACGCTCGGCAAGGTGGAGGAGAAACCCAAGGGCCCGGGCCTCTGCTTCGTGTGGCGCCCCTTCCAGACCGCGGTGACCGTGAGCCTCCGGACCGTGGTGATGGACGTGCCCAGCCAGGACATCATCACCCGCGACAACGTCAGCCTGAAGGTGAGCGCCGTCGTCTACTTCAAGGTGCTCGATCCCAAGGCCGCCATCGTGGGCGTGGAGAACTACTACTACGCCACCAGCCAGATGGCGCAGACCACCCTGCGCAGCATCCTCGGCGAGGTCACTCTGGACGAGCTGCTGGCCGACCGCGAGAAGCTCAGCCAGCGGCTGCGCGAGATCATCGACCGCTCCACCGAACCCTGGGGCATCGAGGTCACCAGCGTGGAACTGAAGAGCGTGGACCTGCCCGAGCAGATCCAGCGCGCCATGGGCAAGCAGGCCGAGGCTGAGCGCGAGAAGCGGGCGAAGATCATCGCCGCCGAAGGCGAGCTGATGGCCAGCCAGCAGCTGCTGGAAGCCGCCGACAAGATCAGCCAGAACCCCACGGCCATCCAGATGCGCTACCTGCAGACCCTCGCGGAAATCGCCACGGAGAAGAACAGCACCATCGTCTTCCCCCTGCCCATCGAGCTCATGAAGGCTTTCGAGAAGTTCGGGGGGAAATAGGCGCCTTCCAGCCCCGCCAGGCCTCGGCCTCCGCCCGTGCCAGGGCGGCGGCCGAGGGGTTTCCGGCACCGTAGGCCTCGGCGTCCACCGCATCGGCGAGGCGCAGGAGTTCCGCCCGGCGCTCCGGACGCAGGGCGCCCAAGGCCAGGAGCCAGGTGCGGGCCGTGGCGCCCGGTTTGGGGGCGGCGTAGGCCCGGGTGCGCGCCAGCAGGGGGCGCAGCGCGCGGACACGGCCCGGGCCCGGCGGGGGACGTCGCCAGAGGCCGCGCGTGCGCCAGAGGATCCAGGCCGCGGCGGCCAGGCCGAGGGCCCAGCCTTGAGATGGCGACGGAGTCCGCCAGCGCCACTCCCAGCCCTGGAGCCACCCCTGAAGTTGGCCCTGCATCCAGGCCAGGCCGCTCTGCTGGTCCTGGTCGGAGAACCGCACCACGTAGCGTTCCCAGCGGTACCGGGCGGCGTCGAGCCAGCGGCTGAGCGCCCCCAGCTGCCGGGGCCCGGCGCCCAGTCCCGCCGCGCCCCGGGGGGTGGGATCGGCGGTCCACCAGCGTCCCTCATGCCAGTACTCCACCCAGCTGTGCGCCTCGTTCTGGCTCACGCGGAAGTAGCCGCCTTCCGGGATCCAGGGGCCCAGCCGGTATCCGTTGACCACCCGGGCCGGGATGCCCCTCGCCCGCAGCATGAGGGCCATGGCGGAGGCGAAGTACTCGCAGTGGCCGGCCTGGGTGCGTTCGAGGAAGTCCTCGATGGGATTGGCTGCCTGCCCTGAGGGGTTGTCCAGGGTGTAGGCGAACCGCTGGAGGGCCGCTTCGAGGGTCCTGGCCAGCTGGGGCGTGGGCAGGATACCCGGGGCGTAGCGGAAGCTGGCCCGGCGCGCCGCCTCGTGGGCGGGGTCGAGGTGGGTGAGGAGTTCCTGGCGGTGCGGCGTGAGGCGGGGTTCCCGCTGGCCGGGAAGGGCGGGGTTCCAGGCCACCGTGACGGGCACTGTGCGGAGCCGCGCGTAGCGCCATCGGATGCTGCCGCCGGGGCCCGCGGGCAGCAGCAGCTCCGGGGGATCCAGCTGGGAGACGCCGGCGGGCAGAGTCAGGATGCCGTGGGGGCTCGGGGAGAAGAGGAACTCGGCCCGTCGCGCCTCCTGTCCCGCGTTGGCCCGCAGGCTCACCGGGGGCGTGAGGTCGTGCGGCTCCCACCGGAAACCCTGGACGGCCTCCAGGGTGATGCCCCGCAGCAGTTCCAGGCCGTGGGTCCACTCCGGCTGGGCGACGGGATCCACGCCGGCCGGTGGCTCGATGCGCACCGCCACCTCGGGATTGGGCTCGATGGGACCGCCCCCTGCCAGGTCGAGCCGCTCGCCCAGGCCCGCCTGGCCGAAGGCCCGCGAGGCGCCAGCCAGCAGGCCGGGGCGCAGGCCCAGGTTCAGCCTCGGCAGGATGACGAAGAAGCCGGTCCCCAACAGCAGGGCGGCGCCCACCCACAGCGGCACATGGGCGTGCGGCGGCGAGGGGCTGGCGCCCCGGCGGAGGGCGGCGGAGGGCTCCCAGCTCTGCTGGAGGAGCGCCTGGGTGGCCGCGCAGGCCCAGGCCAGGGTCCAGACCAGGAACAGGATGTCGGCGGTGCCCACGGCGGCGGTGAGGAAGAGCAGGAAGCTCATGAGCAGGAGCTGGCGGCGGTGGGCGAGCTCCCGCGGCAGCATCAGCCGCACGCCCCCCAGGACGTAGAGCGTGTGGATGGCCACGGTGAAGACGCCCTGCCCCCGACTCAGATCGCCCAGGAAGATCAGCAGGGCGAGAATCTCAAGCCACCGCTGGTGACGGCCCAGGTCCCACCGGAACACCTCCACCACCGCGGCGACGGCGAGGGGCAGGCCCATGAGCAGCAGCTCCCCAGGTTCGTAGATGCCCGCCGAGAGGGCGATGCCCAGCGACACCCACAGGGGCAGGTGGTCGCTCCATCGGCTCCACCTCACGGCCACACCCAGCTCCCCAGCACCACGGCGCGGGCGGCCCCGGTGACCTCCGGCAGGTTGCCGGGAAGACCCAGGGCCGAGGCGGCGCCCAGCAGCGCCCAGCTCGCCGCCTCCCGGGCGCCGGAGGGGAAGGCCACGTCTTCCGACAGCGGCAGGGGCATGCGTTCGGCCAGTTCCTGCCATACCCGCTGGTGGCGGGCGCCGCCCCCGCTGATGAGGAGCTTCAGGTCGGCCGGCCAGGGCTGAACACGCCCGGCTTCCTGGGCCACGGAGGCCGCGGTGAAGGCGGCCAGGGTGGCCAGCCGGTCGCGCAGGGGGAGCCCCTCCAGGACGACGGCGTGCTCGGCCAGCCAGGCCTCTCCGAAGACCTCGCGGCCCGTGGATTTGGGCGGGCGAGCGGCGAAGTAGGGATGCTGGAGCCACTCCGTGACGAGCGCGTCATCCACCTGGCCCGTGGCCGCGGCGCCTTCCGGATCGAAGGGGAGGCCGAGCCAGCGCTGGGCGGCGAGATCGAGCAGGGACATGCCCGGGCCCGTGTCCCAGGCCCGGGTGCGGCGCCCGTCCCAGCAGGTGAGGTTCGCGATGCCACCGAGGTTCAGGGCCAGCCAAGGCTCGGCGCCGTGCAGCCAGCGCTCAGCCTGGGGCACCAGGGGCGCCCCCTGGCCGCCGAGCGCGAGGTCGCGGCGCCGCAGGTCCCACACGACTGGGCAGCCCAGGGCCTCGACCAGCACGTAGGGGTCCGCCAGCTGAAGGCTCGCGCCCTGGGCCGGATGGTGCTGCACCGTCTGGCCGTGCAGGGAGGCGAGGTCGGGCTGGAGGCCGAGCCGCTCGCTGAGGTCGCGGGCCGCCTGCGCATGGTGGTCGCCCAGCTGCCGCTGGAGGATGCACAGCCGAGCGGGCGCGAGCTCATTGGCCGCGGCCGCCAGCACCTGACTGCGCAGATCCTTCGGATAGGGAGAGGCCTGGTGGCCCAGCAGGCGCCGAAACGGCTGACCCGAAGTGAAGGCCCGGGGCTCCACCTCGACGAGCACGGCGTCCACGCCATCGGCGCTGGTGCCCGACATGAGGCCGAGGACCCGCCAGGGGCGATCGGCCGGGATCGGGATGCGGGGCTCCATGACGCTGATGATGCCAGCAAGTGCCGTCAAGTGCCGTTGGCCGCCTGAATCCGGGTACCCTGGTCCCGTCCGGGGGGTTCCCATGACCATGCTCATTGTCCTCATCATCATCGGCACCGTGATCTACCTCGCGATGCGGGGCCGGCAGGACCGTCCCGAGCAGCTCGGCGCCGCCCGGCGGGGCCTGCCCACGGGGCCCCTGGAACCCCACACCTTCCCGTGCCCCTATCCCAAGTGCCCCGCCTGCGGCGCCTCGGGCGACCGGATGAAGCAGGAATGGGACGGCCTCCGCGCCGTGAAGTGGACCTGCGGCTACTGTGGCGGCCTGGCGGGCGTGCAGACCCTCAAGGACGAGGAGTTGCCGCCTTCCGCCCGCCGGAAGCTGGGCCTGGACGCGCCGGTGCAGGGCTCCGTCCCCATGCAGCAGGGCGGCTACGGCCAGCCCGGCGGCGGCATGGGCGGCCTGCTCACCGGCATGATGATCGGCAGCATGATGGGCGGTGGCGGGCATCACCACCATGACGGCGGCAGCGACTCGGACGGCTGGGGTTCGGGTTCCTCCGACAGCTCCTCCAGCGACTGGGGCGAGTCCAGCTCCAGCGACTGGGGTGACTCCGGCGGCGGCGATTCCGGGGGCGATTCTGGCGGCGGCGACTGGTAGGCGCTACAGCACCTTCGGCACCACGAAGTGGCCCCGGTCCTGCGCCGGGGCGTTCCCTAGCGCCTGCGCCTGCGTGAACCCGTCGCGGGGCTCGTCCTCCCGGCGGGGCAGGTCCAGGCCCATGCCGGCGAGCATCGGTTCCACCTGATCCAAGGGCAGTTCATCGAGGCTCGCCGCATGGGTGAGCATGCGGCCCATGGCCTCGCGCATGGGTTCGATCTCCTCCTCCCGCAGGCTCAGGTGGGCCAGGGCGGCGCAGCGCAGCACGTCGTCGCGGGTGATCTCCATGTCAGGCCTCCAGCTTCAGGTCGGAGTCGGCGTTCTGCGTCCAGGGATCGTCATCCAGGTCCAGCAGCGCCCCGGCGGCGCCGACCATGGCCCCGTTGTCGGTGCAGAGTCGGGGCTCGGGGATGGCCAGCACCAGGCCTTCTCGCTGCGCCAGGCGTGCGGCCCCCTCGCGCAGGCCCGAATTGCAGGCCACGCCGCCGCTGATGACCAGGCTGCGGGCGCCATGCTCGCGCGCGAGCTCCGGGATGGGCTTCAGCAGCCAGGCGGTGACGGCCTCCTGTAGGCTGCGGCACAGGCCCCGCACGTCCGGATCGGAAGCCCCGGCTTCGGCCAGGCGCGGGTTCCGCTCGATGCGCAGCTTCACACCGGTCTTCAGGCCCGAGAAACTCCAGGAGGCCTTGCCGTCGCGGAATTTCGGCGGGGTGAAGGGCAGGTCGGCCCGGCCGCCTCCGCGAACCGCGGCCTGGGCACAGGCATCGACCACCGGGCCGCCCGGATAGCCGAGGTTCAGCATGCGGGCCGTCTTGTCGAAGGCCTCGCCGGCGGCGTCGTCCCGCGTCTTCTGCAGCAGGTGGAGCGAGGTCCAGTCCTTCGCCAGGTAGAGGTGGGTGTGGCCGCCTGACACCAGCAGCACCAGGGCGGGGAAGGGCAGGTCCGGCGCGGCGAAGCGGGCGGCGTTGAGGTGGCCCAGCAGGTGATGCACGCCCACCCAGGGGATCCCGTGGCGCCAGGCGAGGGCCTTGCTGGCGCTGAACGTGGCCAGCAGGCTGCCCACCAGGCCCGGGCCGCGGGTGACGGCGATGCGGTCGAGGTCCTCCAGCTTGACCCCGGCCTGGGCGAGGGCGCTGGCGATGACGGCCCGCACCTGCAGCAGGTGTTCCCGGGCCGCCAGTTCCGGCACCACGCCGCCGAAGGGGCCATGGATGGCGTCCTGGCTCTCCCGCGCCAGGGAGCGGAGCACCGGGCCCGCGGCCGTCTCCTCCACCACGGCGGCGGAGCAGTCGTCGCAGGAGGATTCCAGGCCCAGGACCAGCATCGGGATAGTGTAACTTGGCAACCGGAGCCCACCCATGCGCCATCCGCTGCTGATGCTGATTCCGGCCGTCCTGATGGCCCAGCGGCCCGCCCTGCCTCCCGCCGAGAGCTTCGACCGCGAGCTGAAGCGCAACCGCCTGGGCACCTGGCTGGTGCTGGAGGACGAGGGCGCCGCCTGGGGCGCCGTGGTGCGTGCCGCGCTGGATGACGAGGCCCTGGCCGAGCTGAACCTGCCCCTCCGGGTGGTGGCTGGCGGCAAGTCCCCCGATGCGCTGGCGGCCCTCCTGCGGGACCGCTACGGGTGGACCAAGGGCGCGCACTGGGCCCTCGTCGACGCCAAGGGCCGGATCCTCGCGGAGGGGGCGGGTCAGCCCACCGCGTCGAGCCTCGCCGGAGCCGCCGAGCAGGCCGGCGTCCAGTCCCGCACCCGGGAGTTGACGGCCTTTCTGCGCCAGCACCCGGATCACCTGGAAGCCCAGGGCGCCCTCCTGCGGGAGCGGGTGCTCGTGGCCAACCGGCGGACCAGGAAACGCCTGGGCCCGCCCAAGGAAGCGGCCAAGACGGAGGCGAAGCCGGCCGATGAGAAGCCGCCGGAGCCCCCGAAGGAACTGGACGCCGAGGCCGACCTGCAGGTGTGGTCCCAGGTGGCCGGGCAGCTGGACGACCTGTTCACGGGCGCCTTCCCAGAGACCGCCTGGGATCTGAGCCTGAGCCTGCGCCTCTCGCTCGCCGAACATTCCCCCACCGTGAAGGCCGTGCTGGCCCGGCACCGGGGCGCCATGGAGGAGGTCCTGAGACGGCGGCCCAACGCGGTCGAACCCTGGATGGTGTGGCTGATGGCCTCGCAGAAATGCGGCGGCTGGCCCCTCCGTCCCCTGATCCAGAGCCTCCAGCCCTTGCCGGGAATCGGGCCCGCGGAATGGCCGCCCATCATGGTGCAGTCCGAATTCATCAAGGAGGCGCGGTCCCGGCGCGACTGGGTGGCCATCCGGGAGCTGCTGGAGCCCCGCTGGGAATCCATGAAGACCGGGGAGTTCGGCCCGGGTTTCATGGGAAACCTCTGGACCCAGACGCTGTCGCCGTTGATGGAGGCCCTGGTGGCCACAGGCGCCACCGAGTCAGCGGACCAGGTGCTGAACGAAGCCCTGTCGATGGGCGGCTCGGCCAACCTGCCGGGCCAGGCCCGGGATCTGGCCACCCGCCTGAACCGCCCCGACCTCGCGGCCCGCTGGGGTGTCCTCACGCCGAAGGGCCGATGACCCTCGTACCGACCCGCATCCAGCTGAACCGACCGCTGCCGCCCCTCACGTACCTGGCGCCGGAGGGCCTGCCGGCCGGCGTGCGTGTGCGCGTGAAGGTGCGCACGAGCCTGGCGGTGGGCCTGGCCATGGGACCGGACCCCGCGCCGCCCGCCGCGAAACTCAGGCCCATCGAGGCGGTGCTGGATCCCTTCCCGCTGCTGCCTCCGAAGCTGCGGGAACTGCAGGCCTTCGCCGCCCGGTACTACGGCTGCCTGGAGGCCCACCTGCTGCCGCTGAGCCTGCCCCAGGCCCTGCTGCCCCACTGGGAGGCCGACGAGGAGGCCCTGCTGCCCCACTGGGAGGCCGACGAGGATGGCCAGCGGCTCTCCTTCCACCGGGAGCGGGGGGCCTGGGATGTGCTGTCGGACCTGGGCGAGGCCTGGCATCGGGACCCCGCCATCCTGCCCACGCTGCTGCACCGCTCGGGCCTTCGCAGCGCCGGCTTCACGGAGGTTCGCCTCACGGGCGCACCCCATCCGCCGCGCGTCACGCCCGCCCAGGCCAAGGTGCTGCTCCTCCTGGAAGAGGCGGGCGGGGCCCTGATGGAGCCCGAGCTGCTTGAATCGGCCAGCGTGGGCGTGTCCGTACTGGGCACCCTGGAGAAGCGCGGGCTCATCGCCCGCATGAAGCGGGTGGATCTGCTGGGCCAGCGCCGCGCCGCCGGACCGGACCGCACCGTTCAGCTGAACGAAGAACAGCGGACGGCCCTGGAGGCGGTGCCCCTCGGCGCCTTCGGGGTCCACCTGCTGCAGGGGGTCACGGGCTCGGGAAAGACCGAGGTCTACCTGGCCCTGGCAGAACGGGTGCTGGCCCAGGGTCGCCGCGTGCTCTGGCTCGTGCCGGAGATCGGCCTCACCGGGAGGCTGCTGGATCGCCTCGAGGCGCGCTTCCCGGGCCGCGTGGCCGTGGGCCACGCGGGTCTCAACGCCGGGGAAAAGCACGGCGACGTGGTGCGCCTGCTCTTCAACGGCGCCGACCTCTTCGTGGGCGTGCGGAACGCCGTGCTGGCGCCGCTGCGGGACATCGGCCTCATCGTGGTCGACGAGGAGCACGAGGGCTCGTACAAATCCGAGGAGCACCCGCGGATCCACGCGCGGGACCTGGCCATCAAGCGGGCCCAGCTCGAAGGCTGCCCCATCGTGCTGGGCAGCGCGACGCCCAGCCTCGAGAGCTGGCAGGCCGCCCGGAACGGGCGCTACCAGCTGCTGCAGCTGCGCCAGCGGCCCGCGGGCATCACGCTGCCCTCGGTGGAGATCGTCGACCTCCGGGACGCCTACCGCCAGCTGCGCCGGAAGGTGATCCTGGCGCCGACGCTCATGCAGGCGCTCACGGACACGCTGGCGAAGGGCGAGCAGGCCCTCCTGCTGCTGAACCGCCGGGGCTACGAGAACTTCTGGATGTGCCGGGCCTGCGGCAAGACGCTGGGCTGCCCGCACTGCGCCATCTCCCTCACCTACCACCGCGGCGACTACCGGCTGCGCTGCCACCTGTGCGGCCACGAGACCGTGCCGCCGGAGGCCTGCCCCGACTGCGGTGCCGACCACCTCCGGGGCGTGGGGGAGGGCACGGAGCAGGTGGAGGATCACCTGCGCCAGCTCTTCCCGGCGGCGCGCATCCTGCGCCTCGACCGGGACACCACGCGCCGGCGCGGATCCTTCGAGGCGGGCCTCCTGGCGGCGGAATCCGGGCAGGTGGACATCCTGGTGGGCACCCAGATGCTCGCCAAGGGGCACACGTTTCCCAGGCTCACCCTCGTGGGCGTGCTCAACGCGGACCAGGGCCTCAAGGTGGCCGATTTCCGGGCCTCCGAGCGCACCTTCCAGCTGCTCACCCAGGTGGCGGGCCGCGCGGGCCGGGCCGAGCTGCCGGGCCGCGTCATCCTCCAGACCTATTCGCCGGAGCACCCCGCCATCACCTTCGCCCTGGCCCAGGACTTCGAAGGGTTCGCCGCCTCCGAACTGCCTTTCAGGGAAGGGCTGGGCTACCCGCCCTTCACGGCCCTCTCCCTCTACCGGGCCGAGGCGGACACGCCGAAGGCGGCCCGGGATGCCCTCGACGCCTTCCGCCAGCGGCTGACCGTGCCGGGTCTCCGCGTGCTGGGTCCCCTCGAGGCGGCGGTCCCCCGGGTCCGTGACCAGTGGCGCATGCACCTGCTGCTCAAGGGCGGACGGGGGGCCCTCGGCGAAGTGCTGGCCCGGCATCCCCTGGACCCGGCCGGATCCATCAGCCTGGACCGGGACCCCCTGCAGTTCGGGTAGTGTGTATTTTGTATACAGTCATGAATTCCAGGTTTAAATTCGTGGCCTGCGGTCATGATTAGTCTTTTATTTTCAATCTTTAAAAATAGTTTTCAATCCATGCACCCGGGCCGATTCTTGGGTGTCAACCAGGAGGGACGCATGCTGAGACGATCCGCGCGAGGGTTTTCGCTGCTCGAACTGCTGGTCGTGCTGGTCATCATCGGCATCGTGGCCGCAGTATCCGGGACCTGGTACGGCGCCGCGCAACCTGCGGCTGTCAAGGGGACAGTCAACACACTGTATGGCGTGCTGTCGGAAGCCCGCACCGTGGCCCGCACCACCGGCCGGACCGTCACGCTCACCACGAGCGGACACCAGGCGAACTTGACGCTTACCTTCCCCTCCCAAGGCGATGTGCTTCCGGTTCCAGCAAACCAGCCGTTGACCACCTGGCTTCGAGCCGCCGCCGGGGGCAGCGCCAGCAAATATTCGGGCGTTGATACGGACGGTTCCTGGCCGATCTACACCCAGGCGGCCCCGAACCCCGATCCTCTTGCGGGCGGCGAGCCCGCCATCGCGGCCCTTTTCACGAACGGCGTGGCGCCCGGCGCATCGGGGAAGCTCTTCACCGGCAGCACCAGCACCGCCATGTCGTTCGACGCCACCGGGCGGGCCAATCGCGACTTCTACGTCTACGTCGGGGGCATGCGGGATGGCGCCTCCTATCGAAGCGCCCCCGTGGGCCTGGTCCTGGTGACCCGCGCCAACGGCATCCACGCCTTCTACAAACCGAACGCGGGCGATCCCGCGGTGCCCTGGCAGCGCCTCTAGGAGTCCCTTCCATGTCCCGCCGACCTTCCCGTCAATCCGGATTCTCCCTGGCCGAGCTGCTCGTGACGGCCCTCATCTTCGGCATCGGCCTGCTGGGGCTCGCCGCCCTCCAGGTGTCGACCCTCCGCAGCAATTCCGGGGGACGCAACCGCGTCACCGCCGCGGCCCTCGCGGAAGGCTGCCTCGGCGCCATCCAGGCCGAGGGCAGCCTGTCCTGGTCCTTCGCGGCCGGCGTCATGGGATCTTCTGCCGTCTACGCGGGGGCTCGCCCTTACACGGGCGGCGCCACCAATGGCACCTTCGGCTCCTTTGACGTCAATGGCCAACGCGTGGTGGCTGGGGACCCTTCTCGAACATTTGTCGTGACCTGGGCGCGGTTGAACCCTACCGCCGCCACGCCGAAAGCTGCGATCACCAACATGAACATGAATGAATTCGTCGTGACGGTGACATGGACGGATCAGGCCAAGGCCGCCGACGGCGTCACGGACCTGACTTCCACCCTCACGCTCAGCCGTCTCATCCGCTACGGAGTCCAGCCATGACGCTCCAGTCCTTCCGGCGGTTCCGTCCCCTCCAGCACGGGTTCTCCCTCATCGAGATGCTGGTGGCGGTCATGTTCATCGGCATTCTCACCGCCGGCATGCTGCGCATCTATTCGGCCAATTTGGCGAGTTTTCAGCGCGTCAACGACATGATCGGCAGCCAGCGCCGGGGCCGGTGGGCCCTGGCATCTCTTCAGGACGATGTGTCCTTGGTGGGCTACTTCGCATTCGTGCCTTTCAACCAGCCCACAGGCTACTCCGTGGCATCCGGCACCCAGGAACCCTTCATGATCCTGCCCGCGCCGACTCCCGTTCTGACGACCGGGCCGGATCCCGCCAACCCAGGCGGAGCCCTGATTACGGGTCCTCTGACCCCCAATCCAGACGAGATGCAATTCGTGGGGGACCTTCCCCTGCCGATCATGGCCACCGTGGCAGGCACCACGCCCGCGGCTCTGACGGTCAATGTTCTGAGCGGCTCTCTTGCGGATGTGCAACCGGGCGATATCGTGGCCATCCTCGACGCGGCCTTTGAGCAGGTTCAGGTCGCGTCCGTATCGGGCAACGTCATTGGCGTTTCGGCCGCGGGGATGGCCATGGCAGGCAGTACCCAGGCCGGTGGCTATGCCCTGGCGCCCGTGCTGACCTTCCATCCCCCCGATACGCCCATCGCCATTTTCCGGCCGAACGTGGTGACTCGGTACGCCATCCAGGCGCGGGCCTGGGATCCCTCCAACCCGGCCATCACCGTGCCTTGCCTTGTCCGCCAACAGGCCCTGTACCCCCCCGGAGGCACCCTGATCAATTGGGCTGGGGCGGCTACGGATGTGATCGCAGAAAACATCGAGGGTTTCACTGTGGATCTCAGCTTTGACGGTGGAATCAACTGGCTACGACAGGGGGCGGCCGACTGGAATGCGATTGTCGCCAACATCTCGTCCAAGTCACCAGGCGGGAAGCCCGTCAATCCGCGGGATCCCAGCAATCCCTTGTGGTTCAGGACCTTCCCCTTCCTGATCCGCATGGACATCGTTTCCCGGTCTGCGGCTCCTCGGGCTCAGGGCGCCACCACCGCCCAGGTCGACTACGTGCGCCGTACCCAGACCCTGATGGTCTCCCCCCGCAATTTCGGATTGCCCCTCTAGAGGTGCTCACCATGATGCCGACTGCCTCCACCTCCTTTCGAGCCCGTCAGCAGGGCGGATTGACCATCATCATGGCCCTCGTGCTCGTGGGCGTGATGGGCGCCGCTACCTTCAGCCTGAGCCGCAATGCCATCCGGGAACTCTCCATGGCCGGCACCATCGTCCAGGGCAACAAGGCCGCGGCATCCGCGGATGCCGGGCTGGACTGGGTGATCATCTGGGGCCAGGGTGCCGTGAATGAGGCCAGTTTCACCAGTGCCACCCCTTCTGCGAAGGAGACGGCCCTCCTCAAAATGATCAAGGACACCCTCGCCTCGACCACGGGCCATCCTCCAGTGACCCTCGCCAGCGGCGGTGATTCTTCCATGAGCCTCAATCAAGTAGGCGCGGCCCAAACGCTCCAGGATTTCGATATCGAGGCGCGATACCTGGGCAACCTGCCTGCGGGGCGCACCGGGGGAGGCAGTTCGGATAATTCAGGGGCTTCCGGCGGAACCAAGGTGGGCGGTGCCTCCGGAGACTACTTTTGGCGGTTCCTATCAACGGGGCGTGCAACCCCCACAGGTGCAGCCACTTTCCAAGCTCAGCGCGAACTCGTAGCCACTTTGCCTCCTTTCTGATCTGAACCGCAGTTCACCCACCGGGAGTAACCCATGGCCTTCTCGTTGATTCGCCTGAAATCACTGCTGCTCGGCTTGGCTGCGTCGTCCATCCTCTTGGCTCAGGTGGACCCGAAGCTGCTCACGCCCACGGACCTGCTTGACGTCTACAAGAGCGGCGGCGTGAAACCAGAAATGATCACCATCCTCGACTTTTCCGGCTCCATGCACGCCGTTTTCTGGCACAAGGACTACTTCACGGACTGGAATCAGAGCATTCACTCAAGAACTCCCACTGGGAGGTACACCGACTACCCGGGTGTTGTTCCTTACCTGAACACCACCTCCAAGACTGTGTCTTTCCGGTACAACGCCTCCGGCTACGAGGATTCTGGCAGCAGCGGCACTTACATGAGCATGCTGGGCGGGAAGCTTATCAAGCCAGATGGAACCTACGTGGACACGTCCACAGGCACAGCCCTCTCCTGGGTGCAGCAGGCCACCCACGTGGAAATCACCGCTACACATCCGACCACCGGGGTCAAACGGACGCTTCACATCCCTCTGCCGTGGGCGCTCTTCAAAACCACGAGTACGGATGCCCTTGGGAATGTGACGCCCATGACGTCTCTCGTGGTGGACACCATCAATGATCCTGGCGCTGGCACCGACGTGGCTTTCGACAGCCTCTACACAAATACTTACAACATCCTCCAGACCGGTTCCAACCCGGCCAATAAAATTGGGCGATTTCACTACAACTACGATTACCTCTACTGGCTCTTCTTTGGCACCCAGAAGAAGGGGCCGACCGGCGATGACGAGAGCGGTGGTTCCGGGTCTTTCAAGGATGATGCCGGCGGCGGCGGCACTTATGTGATTCCACGCCCTTCTGAGGGTGGCGTGGCCTTCGCCAATGGGATCCCCGCCGGAACTCGTTACCAGTTCCTCAAAGCTGCGCTCTTGAAAACTTGGTATGCCAACCAAGATAAGCTTTGGTGGGCTTACCGGTTCCTCGACGGAAATAACGAGGAGGAAGGCAAATCGACCATCAACTCGGCCAATTTTACGGGCACTCAACGGAAACTGGCGCTCTTCAAAAAGTCTTCTGCCGGAACCGTCCACAGTTCTGTGACGGCGATTCAAAGCAAAGAGCCCTCCACCTCCACACCCTTCAACTACGCCCTGGCCAACGCCTATGCACAGATGGTGCTCAACGATAGCGGTTCCAGCGTCTTCGATTTCTCGAGCACCGGTGAGAATCCTTCACCCTGCCGAACCTCATGGGTCGTCCTGTTCACGGACGGCAACGCAAATGACTCCACTCCTGCTGGCAGTTGGGATAGCACGAGTGGTGGAGGCTGGACCACCTTGGGACAAGTCAAAGCAATCCCGTTCTCGGGGCTGAACCCCGATGGTGGCTACTTCAATGTCTGGAGCCTCTCCGCGGTGGCTGCGCATGCGAACCCGGTGGCAGGACAAACAACCACCGGTTCAGCTGCTCCCTCAGCCTTCGCTCCTTTCCGCGTGAAGAGTCGAGGATCTGCGGGGACCGACGGGCGGTACATCACCACCCTGACCGTCGGGCTCAGTCTGGCTGGAACGGGATCGGACACCAGCGGTGGTAAAGGTCCCCTGATTAAAACCGCCGGTTATGGCGATCCGAAGACGCACAAGGACAAGCTCTCGACGGACGTGATTTTCGATCCGACCAACTGGGTGGCGGATGGCGTCTCCGTCACGGGGAAGACCCCTGTCAACTTCTTCGATGCAACCGACCCCACGTCTCTCTCCGCCAGTCTCGGCAAGATCATTTCCCGGATCACACAGGCGGATACCAGCATCACCGCCCCTGCGGCGCCTCTGGTGGGATTGAACCTCGGGAACCGAGCCTACCTGGGGCGGTTCGGCTCCTCCAACGATGGGCAGGGCTCCATCTGGAAGGGTGACCTTCTGATGGCTGGTCTGGGGATCCAGCCAGACGGTACCGTGGGCCTCAAGGACAAAACGGGAACCTTCCAACTCGACATCAATGAATCGAATGCCGTTGCCTCCGCCTCCGCCATGCTCAAGATCAAGGGATGGAAGAACCGAAACGTGTTCACGGTTGTGCCAGGCACAGCCATCCCATTCGGTGGCCTCGACCTGACAGCTGCGGACCAATCTTTCAGTGATCAGAATTCGAAATTAACACCCAAGGTCATGGGTGTTGGCACCCCGCAAGAGGCGTTGAGTCTCATCCGATTTATTCGAGGTGCTTCAAGGGATGCCCAGAATGACACCTCCAATCCGACGACCATCGTGACCTCCCGAACTGACCTGATGGGCGACATCATCAACAGCTCTCCTGCTGCGGTTGAGTACGACCCCAGCCTGATACCTTCAGGTAGTCTCCTCGCTGGCAAGTGGGCCACCTACGCGGCCATGAAGGACCCCCGCTTCCAGGTCATTTTCGTCGGGGACAACCAGGGACATTTCCATGCCTTCGGGGAAGTAAGTGGCATCGATGGAGCCGGCGTGCTCAAGGCCGATATTGATGAGCTCTGGAGTTTCATCCCTCCGGAACTTCTCAACAATCCATCTGTGGCTACGACGGTTTCCAAACTCGGTCTTCTAAAAACTTCAGGGAACGACCACATCTACACGGTTGACGGCTCGCCTTACATCTACTTCAAGGACAAGCCCTTGCCTGGTTCTCCCACGGGGAACCGCCGGGTGGATAGCGCCGATACTGTCCGCGTCATCATTGGCATGCGAAAGGGCGGACGCAGCTATTACGCTTTTGATGTCCTGAATCCTGGCGCGCCAAAGCTCGCCTGGATGCTGGATCCAAGCAACTCTGCCGACCCTGCCATCAAGACCATGGGGCTGGCCACATCGACTCCTGCGGTAGCCCGGGTCGAGATGGGCAGTCCTGCCGTGGAAAAGGATGTGGTGTTCCTCGGCGGCGGTTACAGCAACAACGAACTCGATGCGCTCACCATTGGCACGAACCCAGGCCCGGCCAAGTTG
This sequence comes from Holophagaceae bacterium, assembly GCA_017859995.1. GTDB lineage: Bacteria > Acidobacteriota > Holophagae > Holophagales > Holophagaceae > Geothrix. Next base: position 20,102 of record JAFJUR010000078.1, read on the forward strand.
GGGCGGTCACTCCTTGCCCTGAATGTGGAAGATGGCAGCATCCTCAAGGTCTATGACTTCGTAAATAACGGGTCTCTTGCCGTGGGCTTCCCGACCATGGGGGCCATCAGCGCCGGGGCTTTCCCCCTTGAGTTCTACGTGGGTTCCAGAAAGACTCAGCGCGTCTATTTCGGCGACCAGTCGGGCGGCGTCTATGCCCTCGGTTCCATGCAAACCCTGTCGACACAACCTGTCGGATGGCGGTTGGACAGCTCAAATATGGACCAGTGGACCACAGACGGTTCCATGAACATCAGCCAGACCCCAGCCAATGCCGGCATCCGGTGGATTTATAAGGGCCAAACCACCCTGGCATCCGGCAAGGTCACCGAGGCATCGCCCGTTTCGTCCACGCCCGTGGCGTACCGTGTGCCAAAGGCCATCCCCCAGTTCATGAGACCTTCCTCTGCGACCAACGCGCCGAATATGATCCCACCCGTGGTGGCTGTCACCTTCGGCACAGGGGATCGCAACGACCCCATGGACCTGGATCCCATCGGTCCAGTGGCCAATGCTCCCTACCGGCATGTCATGGTCTTTGACCGCCAGGATAGTGCGGACCTTCCGACGATTGGCGACGTGAATGGCGCTGGGAACGCCATCACCGATGCCCTGCTTTCGGATCAAACCTCCACATCGGTGCCGGGCGATACCAGCTACCTGGGTGTCAATCAGAAGCTTGGCTACTTCCTTCGGTTCCACGCTCCCACCACCGACCCGCTCTCAAGCAAGCCATTGTTTGAAAAGTCCTATCTGAATCCCCTCGTGACCAACGGCGGCCTGATCTTTTCGGCGTTCAAACCCGGAAAGACGGGTAGCACGGTGGTTTGCGAAGGTGCTGGCGTTACGCATACCTACCGCATGTGCGATGCGTTGGTGCCTGTCTTCGGCAACGGAGATGTGGCGACGACTGGCTCGACGGACAAGCAGTTGGCAGGTTGCAATGGATTTGTCTTCACCTGGACCAACTTGGCCGGTGATCTCACTGCGATCGGTAGCCGCATGGTGCTTCAGAGCGGACAGGACACGCCCTCTGGAACGTCTTCCTCCGGAAACGTGAAGATCCAGGACCTCGTGGTTCAAGGTGGTACCCAGTCCTTCGCTCCCCGCGCCTGGCGCATCATCCGCTAGCCGCCAGCCACAACCACCTCAGGGGCCCGCGAGGGCCCCTTTTTCGTGGTGGGCCCTGCAGGTGGTACGCTGGGGTGTGTCAGATCCTTCCCCCATCGCCCGTCTTCGGCCGAAAAAGGCCTTCGGTCAGAACTTCCTGGTGAACGAGGGGGCGATCCGGACCATCGTGGACGCGGCGCTGGCGGTGCCTGCGCCGCGGCTTCTGGAGATCGGGCCGGGGCCGGGGGTGCTGACGGAGCGGCTGCTGGCGGACGGCAGGTCCCTCTGGGCGGTGGACCTGGATCCGGAAGCCTGCGACCTGCTTCAGCAGCGGTTCGGCGGACCGCCCCACTTCCACCTGCTCCAGGGCGACGCGGTGCGGATCCCCCTGCCGCCAGGCGAGGCCTGGTCGGTGGTGGGGAACCTCCCCTACAACGCCGCGACGCCCATCCTCGCCCGGCTGCTCACCGAGGATCTGCCCTGGCAGCGCATGGTGCTCATGTTCCAGCTGGAAGTGGCCCAGAAGCTCATGGGCGAGCCGGGGACCAAGGCCTACGGGCCGCTGTCCGTGGTGGCCCAGCTCTGCTGCCGGCTGACCCGCCTCGTCAAATTGGGGCCGGGCTCCTTCCGCCCGGCGCCGAAGGTGGATTCCGCCGTGGTGCAGTTCGATCCCCGCGAAGATGCCCCGACCCTGGCCGAACGGCGGGCCCTGCTGGCGGTCCTGCACCGCTCCTTCGCCCACCGGCGGAAAACCCTCGCCAACAACTGGCAGGGTGGACTTCTCCCCGCCGCCCTCGAACGCGCGGGGCTCACGCCTTCGCTGCGCGCCGAGGCCATTGTCCCGTCCCTGTGGCTGGCGGCCACCCGCTGCCTGCGAACCAATCACCCGGAGGTGTTCCCATCGTGATGTCCGTCGTCCCCGAATTCGAAGCCTGGACCGAAGCGCCCGCGGAGGGCGAGCTGCGCCTGATCCCCATCGGCGGGCTTGGCGAGTTCGGCATGAACGCCCTGGTGGTGCACAGCGCGCGCAGCCTGTTCCTGGTGGACTGCGGCCAGCTCTTCCCCTCGGACGACCAGCCCGGCATCGACTCCATCGTGCCGGACTTCGCCTACCTTGAGCCCTTCGCCGACCAGCTGCAGGCAGTGCTGCTCACCCACGGCCACGAGGACCACATCGGCGCGCTGCCGTATTTTCTGCGGCGCTGGCCCGTGCCCGTGTACGGCACCGCGTTCACCCTGGGCCTGGTGGAGGGCAAGCTGCGCGAGCACGGGCTGGATACGACCCTGCTGCGCCCCGTGCGGGACTACGGCCGGGTGAAGGTGGGCGACGGCGAGATCGAGGCCGAATGGATTCCAGTCACCCACAGCCTGCCGGATGCCTGCGCGCTGGCCCTGCACACGCCGCAGGGGGTGCTCGTGCACTCGGGCGACTTCAAGCTCGATCCCGAACCGTTGGACGGCCGCTTGACGGGCCTCGAGCGGCTGACAGCCCTGGGCGATGCCGGGGTGCGGCTGCTGATGGCCGATTCCACCAACGTGGGCCGGCCCGGCCGTTCGCCCTCGGAGGCCGTCTGCCGCGAAGGGCTGGAGGACGCCTTCGAGCAGACGAAGGGCCGCCTCTTCGTGACCACGTTCAGCTCGAACATCCATCGCCTCCAGACGCTGCTGGACCTGGCCTACGAGTTCCGCCGCCGCGTGGTGCTGCTGGGGCGCAGCCTCGACCGGAACCTGGCCCTGGCGCGGTCCCTCAAGAAGCTGTCGCTGCCCGACGACATCCTGATCGACGCCAAGGACGCCAAGCTCTTCGATCCGGATGAGCTGCTGGTGCTCTGCACCGGAAGCCAGGGGGAGCCCATGAGCGGGCTCGCCCGGCTGCTCCGGCGTGAGGTGAAGGGGCTGCCCATCGAGCCCGGCGATCGGCTGGTGGTGAGCGCCCGCGCCATTCCCGGCAATGAGGTGGCCATATCCCGCATGCTGGATACGGCGGAGCGGCTGGGGGCGGAGACCTCCCTGGAGGGCATGGGCCCCGTTCACGCCTCGGGCCACGGTAGCCGCGAGGAACTGGCGGACCTGATCCGCGCCGTGCGCCCGGACCACATGGTGCCGGTGCACGGGACCTACCGGAACCTTCGCGCCCACGGTGCCCTGGCGGCCTCCCTGGGCTGGACGCCCGAGCGCATCTCCCTGCTGGATGGCGGCCTCTGCCTGCGTCTCTTCGCGGACGGCCGCGTGGACATGGCGGGCTCGGTGCCGGTCGGCAAGTGCTTCGTCCATGAGGGCGTGGACCACATGGTGGACGCCCGCGTGGTGCAGGACCGCCTGATCCTCCAGGAGGATGGCGTGGTGTTCGCCACG
>JAFJUR010000188.1 GCA_017859995.1 Holophagaceae bacterium
CGGGAGTTCAGGTCGCGGGAAGGCGCGAAGGCCAGGCGCTCCACCTTGAGGCCGAGACCCGGCGGGTGCACGAGGGTGACCTCGACTTTCGGGTTGGCCAGCTCGCTCCAGAACTGCGCATGGGCGGGCACGGCCAGCAAGGCCAGGGCGGCGGGAATCAACGGGCGCATGGAGACTCCGGGAAGGCGGATCCAGGCTAGCACGCGGCTGGCGGCCCCCCGGTCCCGGGAGGGGCGAGCCGAGGGCCAAACGGTTACTCTGTCCCAACGACGTTGACGGAGGAGATCCCCATGGCCCACCACTACCCCCTGTCCCTCGCCTGGACCGGCAACACCCTGGATGGCACCTACAACCGCAACGCCACCGTCACCACCGCCGGCAAGCACCCTCTGGCCGTGAGCAGCGCTCCCGAATACGCCGGCGATCCCACCCGCTGGAACCCCGAGGATCTGCTGGGCTCGGCCCTCGCCACCTGCCACATGCTGACCTTCCTCGCGCTTTGCGCGAAGGCGAAGGTTGAGGTGGTGGGCTACGAGGATCACGCCGAGGCCGTGCTCGACACTGTGGACAAGGTCACCCGCATCACCCGCGTGCACCTGCGCCCGGTCATCCGCGTGACCCGCGGCACCAGCATGGCCAAGGTCGTCGAGCTGTTCGAGAAGGCCCACAAGTACTGCTTCGTGGCCAATTCCGTCACCTGCGAGGCCGTGATGGAACCCCGCGTGGTCGAGGTGTAGAAAGGCTGTCGTGCGCTGCCCCTTCTGCGGTCACCTCGAGGACAAGGTGGTGGACTCCCGCGAGTCCCGCGAAGGCGATTCCATTCGCCGCCGCCGCGAGTGCCTGTCCTGCGCCCGCCGCTTCACCAGCTACGAGCGGGTGGAGGAGGTGCCCCTGGTGATCCTCAAGAAGGACGGCCGCCGCGAGCCCTTTGATCGCCAGAAGCTCATGAAGGGCCTCCTGCTGGCCTGCCAGAAGCGGCCCGTCTCGCTGGCCCGCATCGAGGAGCTGGTGGGCGACCTGCAGGCCCGGCTCATGGAGCGCCCCGACCGTGAAATCCGCAGCCGCGAGCTGGGCGAACTGATCATGGATGAACTGAAGGGCCTCGACCAGGTGGCCTACGTGCGCTTCGCCAGCGTGTACCGCGACTTCAAGGATCTGCCCGATTTCGTGAAGGCGCTGGAGGGCCTCATGCACAAGGAGGCCGCCACGGGCCGCGCCGCGCAACCGGCCGCCCCGCCCGCGGAAGCCGTCAAGCCGCTGCCCCAGGCCCTGTTCCCCAGCGAAACGGTGGATGTGGCCGCCCTGAAGGGCCGGAAAAAGTAGGGGTATCCTGAAGGTCGAGGTTCTTCCGTGGCCGACGACATTCTCCTGCCCCCCCCGACCGATGAGCAGCCCAAGCTGCCCGAGGAACTGCCGGTCCTTCCGCTGCGGGACGTGGTGGTCTACCCGTACGTGATCCTGCCCCTCAGCATCAGCCGCGAGAAGTCCATCCGCGCCGTGGACACGGCCCTGGTGGAGAACCGGATGATCCTGCTGCTGTCGCAAAAGCAGACGGAGATGGACAATCCGCGCCCCGAGGACCTCTACCAGGTGGGCACCGCCGCGCTAATCATGCGCGTGCTGAAGCTGCCGGACGGCCGCATCCGCGCGCTGGTGCAGGGCCTCCAGCGGGTCCGCGTGGAGTACTTCACCGAGACCGAGAACCTCTTCAAGGCCCGGGTGGAGCCCCTGGCCGAGCCCGAGATGAAATCCCCGGATCTGGAGCAGGACGCGCTGCTGCGCAGCGTCAAGCAGACCCTGGAGAAGGCCGTGGCCCTGGGCAAGACCCTGCCCCAGGAGGTGCTGGTCATCGCCGGAAACCTCGACAACCCCGGCCGCCTGGCCGACCTCGTGGCCTCGAACCTGGACCTCAAGCTGCAGCAGACCCAGGAAGTGCTGGAGATCGCCCACCCGGGCCAGCGCCTCAAGCGCGTGAACGAGCTGCTCATGCGGGAGATCCAGCTGCTGGAAGTGCAGCAGAAGATCACCATGGAAGCCCGCGGCGAGATGGACAAGAGCCAGCGGGAGTACTACCTCCGCCAGCAGCTCAAGGCCATCCAGCAGGAGCTGGGCGAAGGCTCGGAGCTGGCCGAGGAGGTCACGGCCTTCCGCGACAAGCTCGCGAAGATGAAGGTGCCCGACGAGCCCCTGGTGGAGATCGAGCGCAACCTGAAAAAGCTCGAGCGCATGCACCCGGATTCCAGCGAAACGGCGGTGACGCGCACCTACCTGGAGTGGATGACCGAGCTGCCCTGGGGTGTGCAGACCGAAGACAACCTCGACTTGAAGCAGGCCCAGACCGTGCTCGACGAGGATCACTACGGACTGCCCAAGATCAAGGACCGCCTGCTGGAATTCCTCGCGGTGCGCAAGCTCAAGCCCGACCTGCGCGGCACCATCCTCTGCTTCGTGGGGCCTCCGGGCGTCGGCAAGACGAGTCTCGGCAAGTCCATCGCGAGGGCCCTGGGCCGCAAGTACTCACGCATCTCCTTGGGCGGCGTGCACGACGAAAGCGAGATCCGCGGCCACCGCCGCACCTACGTAGGCGCCATGCCGGGCCGCATTGTGCAGGCCCTGCACCAGGTGAAGAGCATGAACCCCGTGATCATGCTCGACGAGGTGGACAAGATCGGCCGCGACATGCGTGGCGACCCGAGCGCGGCGCTGCTGGAGGTGCTCGATCCCGAGCAGAACCACACCTTCCGCGACCACTACCTGAACGTGCCCCTGGACCTCAGCCAGGTGCTGTTCCTGGCCAACGCCAACGAGCTGGAGCCCATCCACCCGGCCTTCAAGGACCGCATGGAGATCATCTACCTCAGCAGCTACACGCTGGAGGAGAAGATCGGCATCGCCGAGCAGCACCTGATCCCCAAGCAGCTGGAGAAGCACGGCGTCACGCGCCAGCAGGTCTCCATCCCGAAGAAGGCCCTCAAGGCCATCATCACGGGCTACACGCGGGAGGCGGGACTGCGCCAGCTGGAACGCGAGATCGGCGCCGTCTGCCGCAAGGTCGCCCGCCGCGTGGCGGAGAAGCGCCTGAAGAAGCGGCTGGTCCTGGACGACAAGAGCATCCACGAGCTGCTGGGCCCGGTGAAGCTGCTGCAGGACGAGCGCCTCAAAGCCCCGCGGGTGGGCGTGGTGACCGGCCTCGCCTGGACCGCGGTGGGCGGCGACGTGCTGTTCGTCGAGGCCCTGCGCATGCCGGGCAAGGGCCTGCTCACCCTCACGGGGCAGCTGGGCGACGTGATGAAGGAAAGCGCCCAGGCGGCCCTCAGCTACATCCGCAGCCGCGGCGAGGCCTTCCAGATCGACCCCGAGGTCTTCCAGAAGCAGGACATCCACGTGCACTTCCCCGAGGGCGCCATCCCCAAGGACGGCCCCAGCGCCGGACTCGCCATCGCCACGGTGCTGCTCTCCGTGCTGAAGGGCATTCCCGTGAAGAACACCCTGGCCATGACCGGAGAGATCGACCTGCGCGGCGAGGCCCTGGCCATCGGCGGCCTCAAGGAGAAGTCCCTGGCGGCCCTGCGGGTGGGCATCAAGGACATCCTCATCCCCCACGCCAACCAGAAGGACCTCGAAGAGATCGACCCCGAGCTGCGCAAGCAGCTGCGGTTCCACCCCGTGAAGCACGTGGAGGAGGTCTTCGAGCACGCCCTGGTGGGCTGGAAGCGGCCCGAGGCCGCCCCCGCCAAGGGCCGCGCCAAACGTTAACAAACAATTACATCAACACTTGCCGCCCGCCACGTAAGACCGTACGTTGTCACCGGAGGGTGGCCATGCTGACCGAGGCCTTCACCCTGGTGATGCAGCTTCCGCCGCTGGCCTTCGGTCCAGCCTGGCCGGGGGAGGCCTTCCGGATGCCGCGGGAGCTCACCTGCCCCGCCCGGGACCTGGGCCGGATCCAGGCCACCGCAACGCCTCCGCCCCTCCTCGCGGGGCGCCCGGGGCTGGATCCCCGCAGCCTGCGCCCCACGCCGCACCGCCACGTCATCCACCCCGCCGCGGAGTTCGCCCTGCTCATGGGCGCCATGGCCGCGGTCCACGGCACCTGGGATGACCGCACCTGGTCCACCCGCGCCTGGGACGCCACGGGCGCCGTCACCCCGGTGCTGATTCCGCCCCAGGTCCCGCCCATGTGGGACGTGGGCCGACGCTAATCCCGGCGCGGCCCAGAACGTGGAGCTACCCCCGGTAGTTCCACGTGGAACACTACTTACCCTTCAGCGAGGCCAGGTACTTCCCCGCCAGCTCCGCCTCTTCATCCGTCCCCGCGAAGGGCGGCATGCGGTCGAGGTAGGGATTCATGGCCGGATCCAGGCCCCTCAGCCCCTGGACGAAGATCCCGTTGTCCTCGGGGGCATTGGCGGCCGTGAGGGCCTTCAGGCTGCGGTAGCCCTCCCGGGTGTGGCAGGCGAGGCACTGGCTGCGGACCAGGGCCTCGCCCCGGGCCAGGTCCGTGTCGCCCTTCGAGGCGGCGAAGGTCCGCGCCCAGGCGTTCCGGGCCAGGAAGCCCTCCCGCTGGTAGGCCTCCACCTCGTCGACCCGGATGCCGTTCGAATACATCAC
>JAFJUR010000079.1 GCA_017859995.1 Holophagaceae bacterium
GGGGCACTCGGCCTCGCAGGCATTGCACACGATGCAGCCTTCTTCGATCCACACTTTGGTGATGGCCATGGTCGTCTCCTCGAGATTCAATGGGGGCCCGGCGACGGGCGGACCCAACCAACCTAGCATCGCCCCAGCCCCGGACCAAGCGTCGCCTCGCGTACCGGGCCGTGGGAGACTGGACTTGTGACGGAGGTCCGCCCATGGCTCTGAAGGAGACGGGAATTCTTGCCCGGATCCGGGAATCGCTGCCTGGCGGCGGCGACCTGATGGATGATTGCGGCGCCCTGCCGCCCACGCCCGCCGGCCACACCCTGCTGGTCACCACCGACCTGATGGAATCCGACCAGCATTTCCGCCTCGACTGGCATCCGCCCGACCTCCTGGCCCGCAAGCTGCTGGCGGTGAACCTCTCCGACCTGGATGCCTCCGGCGCCCGGCCCGTGGGCTACACGCTGACCCTCGCCCTGGGGCCCGGATTGGACGAGGCGTGGCTCGACCCCTTCCTCCGGGGATTGGCGGAGGCCACCCGCGAGGCCGATGTCCAGGTTTTCGGGGGCGACACCGTGGGCCGCGCCGCCGGCCTGGGCCTGGGGCTCACGGCCTTCGGCTTCGCGGCCCGGTGGCTGCGCCGGGATGGCCTCCAGCCCGGGGACCGGATCTACGTGGACCAGAAGCCCGGCGCCAGCTTGCGCGGCCTGCGCAAGCTGGCGGCGGGCCAGCGCTGGGATCCGCGGCGTCCGGATGCGGACCTGGAGGCGCACCTGGCGCCGAAGCCCCGGCTGGGGCTGGGCCTGCGCCTCGCCGCCATCCCCGAAGTCCACGCCTGCCTCGATCTGTCCGACGGCCTCAGCCGGGATCTCCGCAACCTGGCGGAAGCCTCGGGCCTCAGTGTGGAAGTGGAACCGGACCTCGACGAGGACACCCTGCGGGGAGGCGAGGACTACGCACGGTGCTTCGGCGCCGCCCTGCCCCAGGCGGACCTGGAGGCCCGCCTGGGTCTCCCCCTGATCGCCGTGGGCCGGGCCGTGGCGCGCGGAGAAGCGCCGCTGCTGGCCTATGATGGGGGTTTGCTCCGCCCCCTTCCCGACCTCAGCTTCGACCACTTCGGACGCCCATGACGCACCGCGACAAATCGCACCTCTGGGCCCGAACCAAGCGCTTCCTCGCGGACCCCGCCCTGGAGCCCCACCACCTGGCCTGGTCCTTCGCCATCGGGCTCAGCATCGCGTGGAACCCGCTGCTGGGCACGCATACGGGGCTCGTGCTCCTCGTCTGCGCTCTGGCGAAGAAGCTGCACCGCCCCCTGACCTTCCTGGGGGCCTTCACGAACAACCCCTGGACCATGGTGCCCATCGCCACCGCCTCGGCCCTGTTCGGCAACGTGCTGCTGGGCCGGGGCCTGGCCCTCAATCTGAGCGGCGTGGACTGGAAGAGCATCGGCTGGCGCAGCTTCGCCACCCGCGAGGGCTTCGAAGCCGCGGCCACCATGCTGCGCCCCATCCTGGTACCCTACCTGCTGGGCGGCTTCGTGCTGAGCGCCGTGGCCGTTCCCGTGGGCTATTTCCTGATGCTGCGCCTGGCCCACCGGCTGCGCGGCCCCAAGCCCTCCCCCCTTTCCGGAGACTGACCATGGACATGCGCTTCCTGATGAAACAGGCCCAGCAGATGCAGGCGAAGATGGCCGAGGCCCAGGCCAACCTGCGCGTGGAGGGCACCGCCGGCGGCGAGCTGGTGAAGGTCACCCTCAACGGCTCGAAGGAGCTGATGGGCCTCTCCATCGCCAAGGACGCCATGGATCCCGAGGATCCCTCCATGCTCGAGGACCTGCTGCTGGCCGCCTTCCGCGACGCGGCCACCAAGGTCGACGAGTCCATGAAGAAGCAGATGGGCGGCCTCGGCGCCGGCCTCAACCTGCCCGGTCTCGGCCTGTGAGATTCACCACGGAGGCACCGAGAACACCGAGAGAAACCACGGAGAGGCATGTTCAGGCTCCCCATCCTCCGCGCCATCTCCGTGCCCTCCGTGTCTCCGTGGTGTGCGTTTTCGAGTTGAGGGAGATCGGACCGTGAAGCTGCCGCCGCCCCTTGAGGCCGTGGTCGAGAGCCTCCAGAAGCTGCCGGGGGTGGGCGCGAAGTCCGCCCAGCGCATGGCCCTGCACCTCCTGAAAGAAGGGCCCGACGCCATGGCGCACCTGGCCCACCAGCTGCAGCAGGCTGCCGAGAAGGTGGGCTTCTGCCAGGTGTGCGGCGCCTTCACAGACCAGCCCACCTGCCCCATCTGCCTCGACCCGCGCCGGGACCCCGCGAGCCTCGTCATCGTGGCCGAGGCCTCCAACGTACTTAGCTTCGAGCGCAGCGGCCACTTCCGCGGCCGCTACCACGTGCTGGGCGGCCTGATCTCGCCCCTGCGCGGCGTGGGGCCCGATCAGCTCCGCATCCGGGAGCTGCTGAAGCGCCTGGAGGATCACGCCATCCAGGAGGTCATCCTGGCCACCAACCCCACGGTGGACGGCGAGGCTACCGCCAGCTGGCTGGCGCGCATGCTCGAGCCCATCGGCGTGCGCACCACGCGCATCGGCCTGGGGCTTCCGATCGGCAGCGACCTCGAGTACGCCGACGAGCTCACCTTGGACCGGGCCATGGAAGGACGGCGTCCTGTCGGTTAGCCGTGCTGGTTAGCTCTGCCGGTTAGCCCCATCAGCGAGCCTCGTTCCTTCAACCGGGCTGCGCCTCGTCCACCAGTCGCTTCGCGGAGCGCTCGCCGCGCTGAACGAGAAGGACGGCCAGGAGAATCAGGAGGGTGGAGACCAGGAGGCGTGCGCTCAGGGGCTCGGAAGCCCACAGCCACCCCGCCAGGACCGCCACCACGGGGTTCACGAAGGTGTGGGTCGCCACCAGGGTCGGGGACACCCGCTGCAACAGCCACGTGTAGGCGGTGAACGCCAGGATGGATCCGAACGTGATGAGGTAGCCCAGGCCCAGCATGGACTTCAGCGAGATGGCGCTCCAGCGCACGGCGCCGATCTCCCCTGTGAGGCCCGCCGACGCCAGCAGCATGATGCCGCCGCAGAGCATGGGGACGGCCGCCCGTCCCATGGCGTCATCCGGAAGGCTGAGCCTGGGTGAAAGGCAGACGCCGAGGGCCCAGGACGCCGCGCCGGCGATGACCGCCACCATGGCCCAGGTGCCAACGGTCATGGACGTCAACGTGGGGGCGGTCAGGGCGGCGACACCCGCCAGGCCCAGCAGGAGTCCCGTTCCATTCAACCCGTTGACCCTTTGCTGGCCCAGGGCGGAACCCATCACCAGGATCCACAGCGGCTCGCTGGCGATCAGCAGCGCCGCCAACCCCGAAGGGACGTACTGCTCCGCCCAGTGCAGGGAACCGTGGCCGATGAGGAAGAAGAGGGCGCCCACCACGCTTCCCGCGATCCAGTGCGCCCGGCGGGGCCGGAAGCCCCGGGACCAGGCGAACCCCAGCAGGATGGTACCGGCCGTCAGGTGCCGGATCGCCGCGGCCACCAGGGGCGGGATGGTCTCCACCGCGTAACGGATCGCCAGGTACGTGGTGCCCCACACCACAAAGACCGCGAAGAAGGCCAGGGCAAGCCCCCATCGTGGCGAAACCGCGCGGTCTGCCGGGGTCTTCCATTCGGGTGCAGCCATCCGCGTAACCCCTTCACAGGTATTTAGTGGTTACAGGCTAGAATTGGATGAATAACCTGTCAACCCCGCTTAAAGGGTTAGAAACCTCCACAGAAAGGCCATGGCCGAGGGACCCAAGACTGGGGCGAAGGCCACTTCCCAGGGTGATTCCCTGGGTGGTCTGTCCGACGTAAGGCCTGGATGGAGCCGGCGTGGAAGCCCCTAGTACTTCACGCTCACGTCGCCCTTCGCCCAGGTCTGGCAGGCGAGGCGCTGGTCGGGGTTGGCCTTGAGGGCGGCCAGCACCCGGGTTTCGGCGTTGCCCATCTCGCTCAGGTGCTCGGCACCCTCGACCACCGTGACGATGCAGGTGCCGCAGCGGGCGTGACCCCCGCAGCGATGGGGCAGCGGCACGGAGGCTCTGGTGCTGGCGGCCAGGAGTGCCGTTTCGCGGTCGCATTCCGCCGCGCCGGGCGTCTTGCCGTCAAATCGGATGGTGTGCATGTGTTACCCGTAAGTCGTTAAAGCACGAGAGATAGAATCACGCCTACCCTTCACTCTATCAGGGCGTCCCCCGTCCCAGGTGGCCTTTCGCCGTGGCCAGGAACCGCTCCCGGGCGGAGGCGTGATCCACGATGGGATCGGGGTAGTCGAGCCCGGCCTGGAGCGCCCGGGGCGCCTTCCAGGGCTCGTGGATGAAGGCCGGGGGACACGCCGCCAGTTCCGGCACCCAGCGCTTCACATAAGCCCCTTCCGGGTCGAACCGCGCGCCCTGGGCCACGGGATTGAAGATGCGGAACCAGGGCTGGGCATCGCAGCCGCAGCCGGCGCTCCACTGCCACCCGGCGTTGTTCTGGGCCCAGTCGCCGTCCGTGAGCCAGCCCAGGTAATGCGCCTCCCCCCGGCGGTAGTCCAGCAGCAGGTGCTTGGCGAGGAAGCTGGCCGCCACCATCCGCGCGCGGTTGTGGACGAACCCTTCCGCCAGCAGCTGCCGGGCGGCGGCGTCCACCACTGGGTACCCGGTGCGCCCCTCCGTCCAGGCCTCCCAGGCGGCTTCGTCCTCGCGCCAAGGAAAGCCCGAGAATCCTTCGCGGAAGGGCCGCTCCAGCAGGGCCGGCCACTCCCATAGGAGGTGGTGGCTGAATTCGCGCCAGAGCAGCTCGTTCAGGTAGCGCCTGATGGATTCGCCGCCGCCCGCATCCGCCACCGCCTGCCAGACCGCGCGCACCGACAGCGTGCCGAACTTCAGGTCGGCGCTGAGCCGCGAGGTGCCGGGGCGGTCCATGCGATCCCGGTCGCCGGCGTAGTCCGCCAGGGGCCCCGCCACGAAGGCCTTCAGCCGCGCGCGCCCCGCCCCCTCGCCACCGGCCTGGAGCCGCGGGTTGGTCGAGAGGCCGAGCTCGGCCATCGTCGGGACCGGCACGACGTCCACCCCCAAGCCACCGGGCAGGGGCGGCAGACGCTTCGGCGCGTTCAGAGCCGGCCCCGGGTCCAGCCTGGCCCCGCAGGCCCGCGCGAAGGGCGTGAACACCCGGAACATCCCGCCCTGTCCATTCCGCACCGAGCCGGGCGGCAGCAGGGTCTCGCCTTCGAAGAGCTGGAACGGGATGCCCGACCGCCCGAGGGCTTCGTCCACGCGGCGATCCCGCTCGCGGCCGAAGGGTTCCACCCAGCGGTGGGCCAGCACCCGGTCCACCCGCCACTGGGTGGCCAGGCGCGGCACCACCTCCACGCTGCGCCCAGGCACCACCAGCAGGCGCGAGCCGAGCTGCGCCAGGTTCGCCGCGAGGGCTTCGAGCGAGTCCAGCAGGAACTGCATGCGGTGCGGAAGGTCGCGGGCCCGGTCCGGGCGGAAGAAGTGAGGATCCAGCACGAAGAGCGGGATCACGTCGCCCGAGGCGGCGGCCTCCGCCAGCGGCCCATGGTCCGCCACCCGCAGGTCCTTGCCCCGGAACCACACGATGCTGCGCATGAAGGGAGCCTAGCGGAGATCCGGGGCCGGCAGCCGCGGGAGAACCTGGACGAGGGCGACCTTCAGATGGCCTGGCCGCCCCGCTCGCCCGTACGGATGCGGATGCACTCCTTCAGGTCCTGGACGAAGATCTTCCCATCGCCCACCTCGCCCTTGCCGTGCCGGGCCGTGCGGATGATGGTGTCCACCGTGATGCCCTCGAAGTCATCGTTGCAGGCGATGGTGATCTGCACCTTGGGGATGAGGTTGGGCACGACCTTCTTGCCGCGCTGCACCACGATCTCCTGCTGGCGGCCGTGGCCGCTCACGCGGGAGACGGTGATGCGCTCGATCTCCGCTTCGATCAGGGCCTCGCGGACCTCGTCGAGCTTCTCTTCGGGGATGATGGCGGTGATCAGCTTCATGGCAGCCTCTCAGTTCAAGTTGTTCAGGCCGTAGGCGCGTTCGCCGTGGATCTCGTGGTCGAGGCCGGTCCGTTCCACCGCCTCGCTCGCCCGCAGGCCCACGACCTTTTCCACCAGGAAGGCGATGAGGAGGGTCATGACGACCGAGAACAGGATGGTGGCGCCCACCGCGAAGCCCTGCACCTTCAGCTGCGCGAGCAGACCCCACCCCGGCGCCTTGGCCGCCGCCTCGGCCCACCAGGAATCGCGGATGAAGAAGGTGAGCCCGATGGCTCCCACGATGCCCCCGGTCCCGTGGATGCCGAAGGCGTCCAGGGAGTCGTCGTAGCCCAGACGGTTCTTCAGGATGATCATGCCGAAGCAGGCGCAGGCGGCGATGGCCCCAAGGGCGAGGGCGCCCCCCACCTGCACCACGCCCGCCGCCGGGGTGATGACCACCAGGCCGGCCAGAATTCCCGAGGCCATGCCGAGGCTCGTGGGCTTGTCATCGCGGATGGTCTCCAGCAGTACCCAGGTCAGGGCCCCGGCGGCCGCGGCCACCTGGGTGACCGTGAGGGCCCGGGCGGTCTCCAGGTTCGAGGCGATGGACGATCCCGCGTTGAAGCCGAACCAGCCCACCCAGAGCAGCCCCGCGCCGATGAGGGTGAAGGTCAGGTTGTTGGGCGCCATGGCGGTCTTGGGGTAGCCGTGACGGGCGCCCAGGAAGAGTGCCAAGGCGAGGCCGGCGACCCCCGAGGAGATGTGCACCACCGTGCCGCCCGCGAAATCCACCGCGCCCTTCGCGCCGAGGTTGAAGAAGAAACCGTCCGGTGCCCACACCCAGTGGCAGAGCGGGCAGTAGACGAAGATCACCCAGAGCGTGATGAAGGCCACCCAGCCGCGGAAGGTGATCCGCTCGGCCACGGCCCCGGCGATGAGCGCCGGCGTGATGATGGCGAACTTGCCCTGGAACATGGCGAAAGCGTATTCCGGAACCCCGGCGGGAAGGATCGTGTGGTCGATGCTGCGGAGCAGGACGAGACCCCGGCTCCAGCCGATGAGCCCGCCCAGGGCATTGGGTCCGAAGCTCAGCGCATAGCCCACCACGGTCCAGAGCACGCCCACCACGGCCATCGCGGCGAAGGAATGCATCATCGTGCCCAGCACGTTCTTGGTGCGCACCAGGCCGCCGTAGAACATGGCCAGGCCCGGCACCATCAGGAGCACGAGGGTGGTGGAGGTGAGCAGCCAGGCCGTGGCCCCGGAATCGTTGGCGGGGGCGGCTCCCTGAGCTGCCAGGGGCAGGCCCGCGCCCAGGATGGCGAGGGCAAGAACGCGCTTCCAGGTCATCGGGTCCTCCGAGGCAGGGGCGTGGATCCAACGTTCGAACAGGCTATAACCAGAGCCTATCGCGAAGCCCGGATCGGCCGTCCCGCTTATGACCCTTCATTTACATTTCTGATGAACCCATAACCGCGGCCTTCAGCCGCCCGCCCCGGTTCCCAGGGCCACCTGCCAGAGCCCCGAGGGATCGGGATGCAGCAGCCACTCGGAGACCACGGGGCGCCGCGTCCAGGCCCCCATCTCCAGTTCCTGGTCCAGCTGGCCGGGGCCCCAGCCCGCGTAGCCGAGGAACAGGCGGTAGCGGGCCGTGGGATCGCCCAGCAGGGACACCAGCAGATCCTTGCGGTGGCTCACGAAGTGGGTGAGGTCCACCACGGTGTCCTCCTCCTCGGGAAGGCCGCCCTGCATCAGGAGGATGCCGCGCTGGGGGTCCACCGGTCCCCCCCGCCAGGCCGTCGCCTCCTCGGAGCCCAGGTAGGCCATGCTGCCCTCCTCGCCCACCTGGGAGAGGGCCAGGGGCAGCGGCCGGTTGAGGATCAGACCCAGGGCGCCCTCCTCGTCGTGTTCGACGATCAGCACGACGCTGTGCAGGAAATTCGGATCCAGCAGCGCCGGGCTGGCCACCAGGAGACAGGGGGCTTCGTAGATCATGATGCCGATGATCATAGCCCCACCAGCTAGGCTGGAGTCATGCCCGCACCCCTGCCCTCCCACCTCGGCGCCCTCCGCGAGGGGCTCCGCCTGCTTCGCCGCCATCCGCTCCTTTCCCTCGGCCTGATCGTGCTGGCGATGGTGCTCTCCCAGCTGGGTCCAGCCCTGGAACTCGCCGCAGGGGTGGGCCCGAACCTGGCCTTCCAGCCCCTGTTCGGCCTGGCGGGCGTCCTTCCCCTGGAGATGTATTTCATCCCGCGGCTCATGGCCCAGCTGGACGCCGAGGCGCTGAACGGGCACGGCAATCCCGCGGACGGCTGGCAGGCCGCCTTCGACCAGCGGTGGTTCCGGTCGTTCCTGGCCCGTCTCGGCCTGAGCGTGGCGCTCGGCCTCGGGTTCGCGGTCAGCATCGCCATCGGATTCGGGCTGTTCGCCTTTCTCATCCCTGCGATCGTGATCCTCACCCTCTACGGCTGGACGCCCCTTCGCATGCTGCTCCGCGGCGACAGCCTGCTGTCCGCCCTGAAGTGGAGCCAGGGGGCCATGGCCCGGCACTGGCCGCGCATCGTCCAGGCGGTGCTGGCCATGCTGCTGGTGGTGTTCATGTATCAGCTGGTCGCGGGCTGGGCCCTGGACCGCCTGCTGCCCGGCATGGACCCGGACCTGGGGCCCGGGGCCCTGCTCCGCCTGAAGCACCCCGCCTTCTGGGTCTCCAACCTCCTGGGCGGCGGGATGAACCTGTGGTTCAGCGCCGCGCTCCTGGCCCTCTACCACCGCCTGGAAGCCGCGGCCGGCCCGGTCTGAGTCCCGTCTCAGTCCTCGCCGATGAAGTAGCCCGGATCCTCGATCTCCACCAGCTCGCCCGCCTCGAGCCCGCGCCGCTGGTCGGCGCTCAGGGTGGCTTCGAGCCACCGGGGATCCGTCCGGCCGTTCAGGAAGTGGGCCGAGGGCTCGGCGCCGTCGAAATCCTCGCGGCGGCGCCACAGGTGCACCCAGCCCACATGGTTGAGGCGGGCCCAGACGGTCACGTGCAGGGCCCTCCGGCTTCGCCCTCTTTCCGCAGAACCGCCACGGCGTGGGTCAGCAGCGGCCAGGCCAGCTGGATCTGCTCCAGGGCGGCGGCGGGGCGGCCCGACAGGTTGAGGATCACCGTGCGTCCCGCGATGCCGCAGACCGCCCGGCTGGCGAAGGCGAGCGGGTGGCCGCCCTTGGCGCGGATGAGCTCGCAGATGCCCGGGGCCTCGCGCTCCATGACGCGGCGCGTGGCCTCGGGGGTGGTGTCCCTCGAACCGAACCCCGTGCCGCCGCAGGTGAGCACCAGGGGCGCGCCAGCCGCCACGGAGGCGCGGAGATCCGCCTCGAGCAGGGCTGGATCATCGGGCATGAGGGCGCTGGTCACGGTCTTCACGCCCTGGCCCTTCAGCCAGGTGGTCAGCAGGGGCGTGGACTGGTCCTGGTATTCGCCGCGGGAGGCGCGATCCGAGAGGGTGATGAGGTGCACGGAGTCCATTCGTCGATCCTCCGGAAGCTGGCGGGAACGTTCCGTTCCGAGGATGCCACAATGGTCCATGGCCGACGCGTCCCAGTCCACTTCCATCCGCCCCGGGGCCGCCCTGGGCCTTCTCGGCGGCGGGCAGCTGGGCCGGATGTTCACCCTCGCGGCCCGCAACCTCGGCTTCCGTGTGCATGCCCTGGACCCAGGTCATGACTGCCCGGCGGGCCAGGTGGCGGACCTTGAGATCCGCGCCGCCTACAACGATGTCTATGCCGCCCAGGCCCTGGCCCGGGGCGTGGATGTGGTCACCGTCGAGTTCGAGAATATCCCCGCTGAGACCCTCGAGGCCGTCGCCAGGATCCGCCCCATGCACCCCGGAGCGCACGTGCTGCACACGGTCCAGCACCGCCTGAGGGAAAAGCGGTTCCTTTCCGGGCACGGATTCCCGGTGACGCCCTTCCGCGAGATCAACACCGAAGACGACCTGCGGCAGGCCACCTCGGAGCTGGGATTTCCTTCCGTGCTCAAGACCGCCAGCTTCGGCTACGACGGCAAGGGCCAGGCGAAGCTCCAGGCCGAGGCCGATGTCGCCCCCGCCTTCGCGGCCCTCGGCGGCCAGCAGGGCATCCTGGAGGCCTGGGTGCCCTTCGAGCTGGAGTGCAGCGTCATCTGCGCCCGCTCCGCCTCGGGAGAAGCCAGCGTGTGGCCCGTGGCGGAGAACGCCCACCGCCATCACATCCTGGACACCACCGTGTTCCCGGCCCGGATCCCGGACGAGGTGGCCAGGCGGGCCCAGGCCATGGCCCTGGACATCGCCGGGGCGCTGGGCGTGGTCGGCATGCTCACGGTGGAGTTCTTCCTCAAGCCCGGCGGCGAGCTGCTGGTGAACGAGCTGGCGCCCCGCCCTCACAACAGCGGCCACGCCACCATCGACGCCTGCATCACCAGCCAGTTCGAGCAGCAGGTGCGCGCCGTGTGCGGCCTGCCCCTGGGCGACACGGCCCTGCTCCGCCCCGCGGCCATGGCCAACCTTCTGGGCGACCTCTGGCCCGCCAGCGGTGAGCCAGCCTGGGAGCGCCTGCTGACCCACCGCGACGTGAAGCTGCACCTCTACGGCAAGACTGAGGCCCGCCCCGGCCGCAAGATGGGCCACCTCACGGCGTTGGCCGACACGCCGGAGGCCGCGCTCGCCAAGGTGCTGGCGGCTCGGGAAGCCCTGAGAGGCTGAAGCTCAGCGCCGGGTCCAGACCAGCGCCCAGAACACGCCGAGGAAGGTCAGGGCATCCCGTTCCTGGGGGTCCATGCGCTCGTTGCGCTGGGCCAGTTCTTCGGGGCCGGGTCCGCGCATGACCACCCGGTGGGTGTCCCGCGAGGGGTCCTCCAGGAGCACCCAGTCCGGAGCCGTGCGGCCCACCACGGCGGCGCCGATCCGCGGCGCGCCCGCCTTCCAGCGCACCTCCAGGGATTCCCAGAGCCCGGCGTTCATCAGGCGCCAGGCCCCTTCGCCGGGTTCGGCGGCGAGGTCCAGGACCGCGTCCCGGTCCAGGAACCGCACGATGAGCCGCGCCCGCGGCGGGGCTTTCGGCGCGGAATCCGGCTGGCGGCAGCCCAGTCCGAGCGTCAGCAATACCATGACCATCAGGCACCGCGTGACCACCAGGCATCGCATGGCACCTCCCGGCGAATGTCCTACTTCCGATAGTACGCCCGGATGGCGTTCACCACCGCCGCCGCGTACCGTTCCCGGAATTCCGGGTCGCGCAGGTTGGCGGCGTCGTCCTCGTTCGTGAGGTTCGCCACCTCGATGAGGGCCTTGGTGGCGCCGGTGCTGTAGCGGATCACCGCGGGCACCCACTTGCCGCCGCCGCGGTAGATGACGTTGCGGATGGGCCGGTTCGCGTGGACGGGGATCCGGTCCCGGTGCAGGGCCTTCAGCAGGGCCTCCGAGAACTGGCGGCTGCGGGCCTCGCCCTGCAGCTTCTCGCGGCCCGTGAAGGCCACCCGGGCCGAGCGCCGGGCCTCGGCCACCCGGCCGGTCTTGGCGCCACCCAGGGCGAAGGAAGCCGGCACCAGGGAGGCGCCCGGCACGTAGACCATTGAGCCCCGCGCGGAGGGGTGCAGGCTGTCAGCGTGGAAGCTGAGGAACAGCGTCTTCTGCGCGTCGCCCTTCGCCTTGCGGAAGGCGGAGAACCAGTCGTTGGCGAGGACCCAGCGCAGGTGCACGTTCACCGCCGAGGGGCTCTCACCGTCCACCGCGAAGGGCGGCGTGGTGAGGATCTCCGCGGCGTGGCTCGGGGTGCGGATCTCCTCGCGGCTCTTGAAGCCCAGGCCCGGGTAGCGGATGGTGCTGCTCACCTGGGCGTCCGTCTCCTGCTCCAGGAGGCGCCGGACGCGCATGGCGATGTCGTAGACGAAATCCGACTCCCACAGCCCGTTGGCCCGGGCGCCCGGATCCACGCCGCCGTGGCCGGCGTCGAGGACG
>JAFJUR010000189.1 GCA_017859995.1 Holophagaceae bacterium
CCAGAACACCGCGCAGCTCGAGCAGGTGAAGCAGGCCCGGGTGGACCGCGAGCGGTCCGTGGCCATCGAGCAGAGCACGGCGGACCGCGAGCTGGAGAAAGCCATCGCCCTCGATGAAGCGGCCCGGAAGGCCCATGACGCCGCCCTCGAGGCCCTGCGCATGAGCCGGGAATCCTTCGAGCAGGGCCTCATCACGTCGCTGGACCTCCTGCAGGCCGAACGCGCCGAACGCCAGGCCGAGAGTCAGCGCCGCCGCGCGGAGCTGGGCCTGTGGTCGGCCCGCTTCGACCAGCGTCGGTCCCTCGGCCTGCCCCCGCTTTGACCTGCGCCGGGAAGGATCACCCCTTCCCGGAATCCCCACCCCGCCTCAGGCGACGCCTGATGCCCGCTCCGATCCCGACCGGCATTCCCTGGAGTTGACCATGAACCGAAAAGCCATCTACTACATCCTTCTGCCCGTCGCCGTCATCGCCGGCGCCGCCACCCTCCACCGCAGCAAGCGCAACACGGAGCTGAACCATCAGGCCACCGTGAAGGCCGAAGGCACGGTGGCGGTCACCCTCGTGCCCGTGCAGGAGCGGACCTTCCGTCCGGCCGTGGCCTTCACAGGTACCCTGCTGGCCGTGAACCGCGCCGAGCTGAAGGCCGAAGTGACCGGCCGCGTGACCCGGGTGGCGGTGCAGGAGGGCGACACCGTCGCCGCCGGCGCCCTGCTGGGCGCGCAGGACGAAGACGACTACCTACTGGGCGTCCAGGCCGCCGAGGCCCAACTGGCCCAGGCCAAGGCCCAGGCTCTGCAGGCCCAGCGCGACAACGACCGCTCGGTGGCCCTGCTCGAAAAGCGCAGCATCACCCGGCAGGCGGCGCAGCAGGCCGAGACCGCCTACAACGCCACCAAGGCCGCGGCCCAGGCCGCCGAGAGCAACCTCGGCCTCGCCCGCCTCCGCTTGAAGAAGGCCCGCCTCGTGGCGCCCTTCGCGAGCCAGGTGGCGCGGCGCCTGGTGCAGCCCGGCGAAATGCTGAACCCCGGCCAGACCGCCTTCGAGGTGGTGGACAACCGCAAGCTGGAGATCCGCGCCGATCTGCCCACCGAGGCCATGAGCGCCGTGAAGGTCGGTCAGCGGGCCACCTTCCGTGCGGTAGGCCTGGAGCGGCTGGTGGAGGGCCGGGTCGCCCAGGTGAGCCCCAGCCTCTCCCAGGACGGCCGCACCCTGCGTGTCCGCCTCGAGGTGCCCAATGTGGATGGCCAGCTCAAGGGCGGCCTCTTCGTGGAAGGCGTCATCCTCGGCGAAGGTGAGACCCGCCAGCCCGCGCTGCCCGCCACCCTGCTGAAGGCCCAGGACCGGGACGCCGAGCTCTTCGTGGCCGAGCAGAATGTGGCGACCCGCCGCAAGGTGGCCCTGGGGCCCGAACAGGACGGTTTCCGTCCCGTGAGCGGCCTCGCGGCCGGCACCCAGGTCATCGACAGCGGCAAGGATCTGGTCGCCGTGGGCAGTCGCCTGCGCGTGGTGGACAGCCCCTCGTCCCAGTCCCCCGCCAAGCCCACCGCCAAGCCCGTCGCTGGGGGGAAGTGAACCATGTTCCTGTCTGACCTCTCCATCCGAAAGCCGGTATTCACCGTCTGCATCATGCTGGCGCTGGTGGTGCTGGGCCTCTTCTCCGTGAAGAGCCTGGGCATCGACCAGTACCCCAACACCGACATCCCCACCGTCACCGTGTCCGTCATCTACCCCGGCGCCAGCCCCGAGTCCGTCAAGCAGGACGTGGTGCGGAAGATCGAGGAGGCGGTCAACCCCATCGAGAAGATCAAGGAGATCAGCTCCACCAGCCAGGAAGGCCTGGGCACCCTCGTGATCCAGTTCCACCTGGGCCGCAACGTGGACAACGCCCTCAACGATGTGCGCACCAAGATCGGCCAGATCCGGCGCGACCTCCCCAGCAACATTGAGGAGCCCGTCATCTCCAAGTTCGATCCGGCCCAGCTGCCCGTGCTCTCCCTGGTGGTGAAGCCCGACGCCAAGCACGCGGGCATGGATGACCGCGAGCTCACCCGCGTCGCCGAGGACTTCCTCAAGCGGCGCATCGAGAACATCCCCGGCGTGGGCAAGGTGGACGCGGCCGGCGGCAGCACCCGCGAGATCCTCGTCCAGATCGACCCCCAGAAGCTCGAATCCCAGGGGCTCGCGCTCCAGGCCGTGAAGAACGCCCTGTCGGCCGACACCCTCGCCATCCCCAGCGGCAACCTCCTGCAGGGCAGCCGTGAGGTGTCCGTGAAGGTGGACGCCAAGGCCAAGTCCGTGACGGATTTCGACCACGTGATCGTGGGGAACAAGGAAGGCCGGCCCATCGAGCTGCGGGAAGTGGCCACGGTGGTGGACGGCATCAAGGAGAAGCGCAGCCTGGCGCGCCTCGACGGCAAGGACGTGGTGGCCCTGGAGATCCAGCGCCAGATCGGCGGCAACACCGTGGCCATGGTGACCGCGGTGGAGAAGGCCCTCCACGAACTGAAGCCGGAACTGGAGCAGCAGGGCGTCGAGGTGGTCACCGCCAAGGACAATGCCCGGTTCATCATCGACAACGTCGAGGACGTGAACGTGTCCATTTACGTGGGCGGCCTCCTCACGGTGATCATCGTCTTCTTCTTCCTGAAGAGCTGGCGGTCCACGCTCATCACGAGCCTCACGCTGCCGGTGTCGGTGATCTCGACCTTCATCGTCATGCGGGCCCTGGATTTCACGCTCAACACCATGACGCTCATGGGCCTCAGCCTGGCCATCGGCATCCTCATCGACGACGCCATCGTGGTGCGCGAGAACATCACGCGGCACGCAGAAATGGGCAAGGACCACGTCACCGCGGCCCGGGAGGGCACGGCCGAGATCGGCCCCGCGGTCATCGCGACGACGCTCTCGATCCTCGCGGTGTTCGTGCCCGTGGCCTTCATGGGCGGCATCGTCGGGAAGTTCTTCTTCCCCTTCGGCATCGTGGTGGCCTTCGCGGTCGCGGTGTCCTTGTTCGTGAGCTTCACGCTCGATCCCATGCTCAGCGCCGTGTGGCCTGATCCCGAACACGAGAAGAGCGCCGACGCCCACGTGCACTACCGGGGCCGCAATCCGATCATGCGCAGCGTCGAGGCCTTCGGCCGCATGCTCGACCGCTGGGAGGCGGTGTACAAGACAGCCATCGAATGGGCCCTGAACCACCGCTGGACCGTGATGGGCCTGGGCTTCGGCACCTGGGTGCTGGCCATGGGCCTCTCGGGCCTGCTCGGCAACAACTTCATGCCCGACTACGACCGCGGCGACCTGCAGGTGACCTTCAAGGCCGAGCCCGGCTCCAGCCTGGCGGCCACCCGCGAGAAGGCCCTGGCCTTGGAAACGGCCATCAAGTCCGTGCCTGGCGTGGAACTCACCTACACGACCATCGGCACGGGCCTGAACGGCACCGTGGACGCCGGTGGCATCTACGTGAAGCTGAAGGAAGGCAAGCGGGCCAGCCACGTGGCGATCCGCCGCCAGATCCGCGAGGGTTTCCGCTCGGTGCCCGGGGTGGACGCAGCCGTGGGCGCCGTCAACGACTGGGGTACCGCGTATCCCATCATGGTGGCCGTCCAGGCGCCCGAGCGGGACGCGGTCATCCAGGCCGTGCCGCTGGTGAAGGAGGCGCTGCGCAGTGTGCCCGGCGCGGTGGACGTGACGACCAGCCTGGACAGCGGCAAGCCCGAGCTGCGGCTCGTCATCGACCGCAAGGCCGCCTCCGACCTGGGCGTGAGCCCGGCCCTGGTGGCGCAGATGGTGCGCCCCCTGGTGGATGGCGAGAAAGTCGCCAAGTACGAGGATGAGAAGGGCGAGCAGCGCGATGTGCGCGTGCGCCTCGCCGACCAGCAGCGCCGGTTCACGGCTCAGCTGGCCAGCATGACCGTGCAGAGCACCAAGGACCTGGGCGGCGGCAAGCACCCGCTGGTGCGCCTCAACCAGGTGGTGCGCTTCGAGGAGGGCATCGCCCCCGCCAAGCTCCAGCGCCACGACCTGATGGAGGAAGTGGAAGTGGACGCCAACTTCGACGGCTCGACGCTGGGCGAAGTGAGCGCCCTGGCAGCCCAGAAGGTGGCCGAGCTGAAGGCGGGCGGGCGCCTGCCCGAAGGCGTCCGCGTCGAGTTCCTGGGCCAGACCCGGGACAGCAAGGAGACGGCGGGCTACATGGGCACCTCGCTCCTGCTGGCGGTCTTCTTCATCTACTTCGTGCTGGCCAGCCAGTTCGAGAGTTTCAAGCTGCCCGTGGCCATCATGGCCAGCCTGCCGCTCTCCATGGTGGGCATGGTGCTCATGCTGCTGGTCACCGGCGACTCCATGTCCATGATGACGAGCATCGGCATGATCCTCCTCATGGGCCTGGTGACCAAGAACGCCATCCTGCTGGTGGACCACGCGCTGCACCTGGAACGGGAGGAGGGCATCTCCCGCCGCCAGGCCATCGTCCGGGCGGGCACCGTGCGGCTGCGGCCCATCCTCATGACCAGCTTCGCCATGATCGGCGGCATGCTGCCGCTCTTCCTGGCGCTGGGCGCCGGCGCCGAGATGCGCGCCCCCATGGCCCGCGCCGTGGT
>JAFJUR010000080.1 GCA_017859995.1 Holophagaceae bacterium
TCCTCCAGAATAACCCCCGGGAACCCCAACCCGTAGCTTCGGCATCTGTGCAGTGCCACCCGGAGTCCCCATGCGCCGTTCCATCCTCATGCTGGCCCTCGCCTTGCCACTGGCCGGGCCCCTCGCCGGCAACGGCCTCGACGACCTGCGGGCCGCCTTGCAGAAACTGCCGGGGGGCGATCCCGTCCGGGTCACGATGGAGCACAGCTTCTGGCGCCAGACCACGGATGACAAGAAGCCCACGGTGACTCAAGGCAAGGTGTCCGCCCTGGTGGATGACGGGCCCCAGGGTCTGAAGGTCACCTGGGCCCGGCCCCTCCTCCAGCAGGCGAGCCGCGAACTGGCCGCCCAGGAGAAGGAACCCGAGCGCACCGCCCCCACCCGCACGGCGCTGCGGAACGTGGACCCCCTCGAGGCCGCCGAGTTCCTGAACCACGCCGAGGCCCTCCTGCGCGACCTCGCCCAGGCCCAGGTGGTGGAGGAGCGGGCCGAGACCTGGCAGGGCCGCCCCGCGAAGCTCCTGGTGCTGAAGCTCACGCCCCGGATTCCCGAGAGCCAGCGGAAATACCTCAAGGAGCTGAAGGTGGACGCCAAGGTCTGGGTCGGCGCCGATGGCCTGCCCCTGGCCTTCTCCAGCCAGGTGGCCTTCAAGGGCAGCCGCATGTTCATCAGCTTCGAAGGCGGCAACGCCCAGGACCTGCAGTTCGCCCGAGTGGGCAACCGCCTCCTGGTGACGCGGACCACCAGCGAGGACCGCAGCTCCGGGTTCGGGGCCTCCTCGCAGACGAAGAAGACGACGACGCTGACGGTGCTGTAGCCCTAGCGCACCGTCACGCTTCCTTCGCCGTCCTGCGCGCCCTCCCGCGCCCAGGCCTGGAGCGTGGTGAGCAGCGTGGTGCCGGCTTCCGCGGGAGCCAGGCTGGTGGTGTCGTCGAGGCCCTCCAGGTGCAATTCCAGCCGGAGGACGTCCCCCTGCTCGAAGCGCGCGCTGAAGTCGCAGAGGGCGAGCAGCTTCGGGCCGACTTCCACCAGCACGGTGGAGGCGTGAATGCCCTTCGGCATTTCGAGGCTCCAGACCGGCAGGCTTCGATTGCCGAAGCGCAGCAGAATCGGCTCGGGCCGGGTCTGCGGAGAGGGCCCGGCCAGGTACAGCAGGCGCTCGGCGCGCCCCAGCAGCATGGCCTGCGCGTAGGGCGTGCCTTCGGTGCGGTCCGCCTCCAGGCGCCAGCCGCCCATGCGGGGCTTCTGCACCTTGTTGTGGCTGCGGGTGCCGGCCGTGGCCTGCAGGCGGAAGCGCGTCTCGAGCGGTTGCGTCTCGCCGCGCATCCAGAGCTGCATCCGGTAGCGCAGCCCTTCGGTGGCCTGGGCTCCCATCGTGGAAGCGGACAATAAGAGGAGCATCAACCAGCGCACGGGGCCACCTTCACCTTCGAGGATGCCATCCCGTGCGATCCTGGGCCAGTGTGGGAGGGCCGCCGTGCCGATCTGCTTCGACCTCGATGGCACCCTCGGGCATTTCAGCTCAGGTTTCGTGCTGCTGCGGGAAGCCCTGGGCGACCTCTGGGGCGGGGCCCCCACCGCGGAGGACCTGGGCCGCTGCGGCGGCTCCACCGACTGGGAGATCGTGGACGCCCTCCACCGGATGCGCTTCGGCCGGCCCCTGGACGAACCCGGCTACGCCGCCTACGAAGGCGCCTGCATCGCCCGCTTCGAGGCGGCCTTCCGCCCCGGGGGCCAGGAGGCCGTGGCCTTCCAGGGGATCCTGGCGGGTCTGCACCGGCTGGCGGGCCGCGGGCCGGTCTGGCTGGTGTCGGGCAACGCGCCCAGGCTGCTGGACTTCAAGGCCCAGGTGCTCGGGATCGACCCGGCCATCCCCCGCCTGGGCTCCCTCCCCCACCACGACCGCGCCACCCTGCTGAAGCTGGCCCTGCGCGGCTGCGGGGGGCCCCATCTCTACGTGGGCGACCGGCCCCACGACCTGGCGGCCGCCCAGGCGGCGGGCATGCCCTTCCTGGGCATCGGCCCCGCGGTGCCGGGCGGGCACCGGATCCTGGCTCAGGACGCGGCGGCCGACCACCTGGTGGCCGCCGTCGAGGCCACCCTTCAGGCGACCCCCTGATCCGATCAGCCGGGAAAAGGGCTACACTTGCCCCCACCATGTCGCAAATCTACCACCGCCTCAAGGCCACCCTTGACGCCGCCACGGCTCAGGTCCCGGTCTCGATCAAGCTGAGCGTGGCCTTCGCGGCGGTGCTCCTGCTGGGGGTGCTCGGCATGGGCACCTTCGCCCACCTGCGGGCTCGACAGCAGGCCGTCCGCGGGGAACTCGCCACCCTCGCCCTGCTCTCGGAGCGGCTGGCGGGGCAGGTGGACGCCTACCTGTCCACCACGCGGGACCTCGCCCGGCACCTGGCCCTGACCCAGGACGTGGCGCGCTTCCTGGCAACCCCGCCCGGACAGCGACGGGCCGAGACGCTGAACCATTGGCTGGACCTGCAGGCCATGGGCGGATCCGGCCCCTCGGCCCTTTTCGTGATGGACCCCGAAGGCACCTGCGTGGCGTCCAGCGCCCGGAACTTCCTCGGCGAGAACTTCGGATTCCGGCCCTATTTCCAGGAAGCCATGGCAGGCCGGGCCTACAGCAGCGATTGGTTCCTCGGCCGCGTGACCCGGACGCCGAAGCTGTTCTCTTCCGCTCCGGTGATCCTGGGCGGCCGCGTGGTGGGTGTCCTGGTCGCCCAGTACGAGGTGCAGGAACTGGAAGCGGCCATCCAATCCTTCGGGCAATCCCGGCGCACCGCGGTGCTCATCAACCACCTCGGCATCTCGCTGGCCCACAGCCAGGCCACCAACGTCCATCACGTCCTGGCACCCCTTCCCGCCGCCGTGATGAAGGACCTGGAGCAGAGCCAGCAGTTCCTGGGACAGCCCCTTCTGGTGGATCCCCTCTCCGCCGAATTCGTGGCGGCCTTCCGGCAGGTGCTCCAGGACGGCCACCCGCGCACCGCGCAGTACCGGTTGGGCGATCAGCCCAAGTGGGGCGTCCTGAGCCGGGTGCGAGGCCAGCCCTGGGTGGTCTCCGTCTCGGTGCCGGAAGCGGACCTTCTCACCCCCGCCAAGGCCGTGTGGCGGGAGACGCTCACCGTGGGGTTCCTGACCGCCTGCGGCGCCTTCCTGTTCGCCCTCGGCCTAGTCCGCCTGCTGCTTCGTCCCCTGCGGACCCTGTCCATGGCCATCACCGCCTTCGGGCAGGGGGATCCGACCGCCCGCGCGCCCCTGCAGACCCACCGCGAGCTGGACCAACTGGCCCTCACCTTCAACACCATGGCCAACACCATCCAGAACCACCGGGAAAACCTGGAGGCCCTCGTCCTTCAGCGGACCCAGGATCTGGAGAAGGCCCTGGCGGACATGAAGCAGCTCCACGGCATGATCCCCATCTGCAGCTACTGCAAGAAAATCCGGGATGACGGCGGCAGCTGGTGGCAGCTGGAGAGCTACATCCAGAAACACTCCGAGGCTGAATTCAGCCATGGCATCTGCCCGGATTGCCGCACCCGGCATTTCCCGACACTGGGACCTAGCGGGTCCTGACCTCGAAATCCTCCAGGAAGGCGGCGGTCCGCGGATCGCCCTCCCGGCGCACGATGGCCTGCGCGTGGTGGAGGCGGCCCCGGCGGATCACCACGATGCCTTCCACGGCCCGGCCCGAATTGCTCTTCACTTTGTAGCGGAAACCGGGCCCCTTCTCCGGCGGGAGTTCCAGGCGCTGGAGCGGGCCGAAGCGGTAGCCCAGGAAGTTCTGGAACGTGGTGAGGATTTCCCGGGGCGTCGTCCCGCCCTTGTCGCCGGGCGGCAGGTTGCCCACGGCCACGCTGAAGGTCTCGTCCAGCCGGCCCGCAGGGCTCATGGCCAAGTCGAACCACTCCACGTCCCCGAAAGGGCCTGGATCCGTGTGCCGGTGCAGCTTGGGCGGACCGGGGAAGGTGGCGGCGATGCCCAGGTTCTCGTTCTCGACACGGCGCGGATCCTCCCTGCAGCCCATCAGGGCCAGCAGCATCGCAAGACCAAGCCAGGTACGGGACATGGGTTCCTCTCCTGAGGTGTCATCGGACGCGGGGCTCAGGAAGTTGACTCGCGGCGGGCCGCCTCCGCCCACCGGGCGGCCTCGCGGGGATCCCGGAGAACCCCGTGGCCGCCCAGGTAGGCCTCGGCGAGGGCCGCCATGGCCTCCCGATGCCCGGCGGCCGCGGCTTTCCGGAACCACAGCGCCGCGCTGAGGTCGTCCTTCGGCCGCGGCGGCGTGCCCTGACGGTAGGCCAGGCCCAGGCGGTAGCAGGCCTCCACGTCCCCGGCCTCCGCCGCCGCCAGCAACCGGTCGCGGCCCATCCGGGGCCGGTCCCGCCAGAGGGGGCGGGTCTGCCAGGCGACCAGGGCCAGCAGGGCGGCGGCGAAGGCCAGAGGCAGATGGAACATCGCCCTCGAGCCCGCCCAGAAGAGACGCCCGAACCCGAACACCAAGACCGCGCAGACCAGCAGGGTGGTCGCCCCCAGGCCCCAGCGGCCCAGCGGGTGGGCCACCACGCGGTCCATGCCCCGCTCCACCTCGTGGGTCATCCGGCGGGCGAGCCGCACGAGGGGGGGTCCTCCGGGGCCGCATCGTGGCGCAGGACGCTGCGGGAGAGCGGCGGGTGGGGACGCAGCCGCTCCGCCCGCCCGGCCCACTGGCGGGCGAGGGCCTCGTCCGCCGCCACGCCCTCGCCTTCGGCATAGGCCCGAGCCAACCAGGCGGCCGCCGGCCCGAAACCCAGCTCCGCGGCCCGCTGGAACCAGGCTTCCGCCTCCCGGGGCTCCGCCCGGAAAGCCCCGACGCCCGTGCGCAGCCCCTCTGCCAGCCGGAAAGCCGCCTCAGGATGCCCCTGCTCCGCCGCCGCCCGGAAATGGGCCATGGCGAGGCTCTGCCCACCCGGACCGGAGCCGCCCTCGAGGTGGATCAACCCCAGTTGGAACCGGGCCTCGGCGCCGCCCAGCTCAGCCGCCTGCTCCACGCACCAGCGGGCCATGGCCGGCCGGCCCGCGTGGCGGGCCCAATGCAGCCACAGCGCCACCGGCTCGGGGGAGAACCGGGCCACCCAGCGGCGCAGTCGGCGTTCGAGCCAGGTCACCACGGCTCCGGGGGACCAGAGCATGAATGCGATCGCGAAGGCTACGAGCAGGGCCCAGGCCGCCATGAGCAGGAGGCCGATCCAGGCTTCGCCCAGCCGGGCCAGGGGGGTTCGGAGCAGCAGGAACGGGGCGGCCAGGAAAAGCGCCAGAACGCCGAGGGCGCGCAGCCAGGCCGCGCGTCTTCCGACCCGCGACGCCAGGGCGGGTGCCATCACTTGGCCTTGAGCGCCTCATCCAGGGCGCGCCGGGCCATGCCCTCGCCATAGCCGGACCAGCGCTGAATGAGCCGCCCGCGCCGGTCCACCAGGAGGGTGGTGGGGATGCCGCTGATCTCGCCGAAGGCATCGAGCGCCTTGGCGCCGTCCGGCAGGTAGGCCGTGAGGCCCAGGTGCGGGTTCTGGTCGAGAAAGGGCTTCACGTCCGCCCAGCCGTTGCGGTCCACCGAGATGGGCAGCACGACGTAGGCGTCGCCGCCCGCCCGCTGGAGCTCCGCGACCTCCGGCAGGGACTTGCGGCAGGGCGGGCACCAGGTGGCCCAGACGTCCACCAGCACGACCTTGCCCTTGTACTCGGCCAGGGTGTGGCGGTTGCCCTGGGCATCGAGGAAGGCCACGCGGGTCACGTCGGTCCCGCTTGAGGCCCCTTCCGAGCCGCCGCCGAACATGCCCCGCATCACGACGACGCCGCCCAGCAGAAGGCCGCCGCCCACCAGCACGGCGGCCGCGAGCATCCGCCAGCGGGACTCGGGAACGTAGGTGTCGGCCATGGGCATCCTCCTTCAGTCTTCAGAGTACCTCCGCGGCCGGTCGCTTCATACTGGGGGGATGCCTCTGATCTCCGCCCCTGATCTTCGCGACCACCTGTCCGCTGTGCGCCTGCTGGACGCTCGGCAGGGCGCCGCGACCTACGCGGCAGGGCACCTCCCCGGCGCCCTGCATGCGGACCTGGACCACGACCTGAGCGCCGCCGCCGATCCCGGCCACAATCCGGCCCGGGGCGGCCGCCACCCCCTGCCTCCCATCGCACGGTTCGCCGCCCGCCTGGGCGAATGGGGCATCACGCCGGCCACCGAGGTGGTGGCCTACGATGCCAGCGGAGGAGGCAATGCCGCCGCCCGGCTCTGGTGGATGCTGCGCGCCCTGGGCCACAACCGCGTCCGGGTGCTCGACGGCGGCCTGCCCGCGGCCCTGGAGGCGGGCTTCTCCCTCACGAACGAGATCCCGACCGTATCGCCCGCCGGGCCCTACCCGGCGGACCGCTGGCGCCTGCCCCTCATGGACGCCGAGGCGGTGGAAGGGGCGCGGCGGGATCCCACCCGGCGCGTGCTCGACGTCCGCTCCGCCGAGCGGTGGCGCGGCGACGCGGAAACCCTCGACCCCGTGGCTGGCCACATCCCCGGCTCGGTGAACCTGGCCTGGAACGACAACCTGGGGCCCGATGGCCGCTTCAAGTCGCCAGAGGCCCTGCGGAATCAATACTGGGCCCTGCTCTCCGGCCTCCCGCCCGACCGGCTCACCGTCCACTGCGGCAGCGGCGTCACCGCCTGCCACACCCTGCTGGCCCTCGAGGTCGCGGGCCTCGGCGGCGCGTCGCTCTACGTCGGCAGCTGGAGCGAATGGTGCCGCAGCGGGCGCGATCGCAGCCCCGCCGCCGGAGATCGCGCATGAATCCCTGGAAGGGCCTCCGGGGGCTGCCCCGGGAAGTCTGGCTGGTCTGCGCCAGCACCCTGGTGAACCGCCTGGGCACCATGGCCCTGCCCTTTCTCGTGCTGTACCTCACCGAGGGCCGGCGCTGGACGCCCGCGGAGGCCGGCACCGGCATGATGGTCTACGGCGCCGGCGCCCTGGTGGCGGGACCCTTTTCCGGCCGCCTGGCAGATCGGCTGGGGCATGTGCAGGTGCTGAAGGCCAGCCTCTGGTCCTCGGGCCTGCTGCTGCTGGTCCTCCCCCTCGCCGTCTCGAAGCCGCTGCTGTTCGCTCTGATCTTTCTCTGGGCGGGACTCACCCAGGCCTTCTGGCCCAGCGCCATGGCCCTGCTGGCGGACCTGGCCGCGCCAGAGCAGCGCAAGGCCGTCTACGCCCTGCACCGCCTCGCGGTGAACCTCGGCATGGCCGTGGGCCCGGCCCTGGGCGGCATCATCGCGCACCACAGCTATGGCTGGGTGTTCTGGACCGACGGGCTCAGCACGCTGGCGGGGGCCGTGATGCTCGGCCTCCTGCTGAAGACGCCGCCGAAACCATCGAAACCCCACGACCACGTGCCCGGTGCCAGCCCCTGGCGGGACCGCCGCCTGGCCTTCCTGCTGCTGCCCTTCGTGCCCATGCTGATGGTGTTCTTCCAGATCGAGGGCACCTTCCCCCTGTGGGTGGTGCGCGACCTGGGCCTGGGCAGCCAGTTCTACGGCCTGCTGTTCACGGTCAACACGCTGCTCATCGTGGCCCTGGAGGTGGCCCTGAACCTGGCCCTGGCCCGCTGGCCCCACGGGCGCCAGATCTTCGCGGGCGCCCTCTGCCTCGCCGTCGGCTTCGGCCTCACGGCCTGGGCCACCGGCTACACGACCCTGATCCTCACCACGGTGATCTGGACCTTCGGCGAGATGATCCTCTTCCCCGCCATGAGCGACGCGGTGGCCACCCTGGCCCCGCCCGACCGCCGCGGCGAGTACATGGGCCTGCTTTCGCTATGCTTCGCCGCGGCCCTCGCGCTGGGCCCCTGGCTGGGCGTCATGGCCTATGCCAAGGTCGGGCCGAGGGCGGTGTGGATGGCCGCCTTCATCATCGCTGCGGGCGCCGGGCTGATGCTGTTAAGGTTCCGCACGCCGAGGGAGGCCGCCCCCGCGGGCGGGTGACGGTTCACCCCAATCCCGGGTGTGGCGACCACTCGGCGGCGCCGCTCCTGCGTAGCCGCCGTCAGGATCAGGCGAGGGCCAACGCCCTGCCGGATCTGGAGGTGAGCGCATGGCCAAAACCCTGTTCAACGTGGGTGTGTGCGAAACCCCGTCCGACCTGCGGGTGGACACTGCGGCCTGGGATGGGTTCAGCCAGGCGGTGACCCGGGAGTCCGCCGACCTCTTCCTGCTCAGCGAGCTGCCCTTCGGCCCCTGGATCTCGTCGGGCGGCCGGTTCGAGGACGCGGCCTGGAGCGGCTCCATGCGGGCCCACGAGGAGGGCCTGCGGTGCCTCGGCGACCTCGGCGCGGACTGGGTCGCTGGCACCCGGCCCCTGGTCCAGGGCGACCGGCGGGTCAACCACGCCTTCCTCTGGAACGAGAGGGCCGGCCTTGCCGACATCCACGCGAAGCAGCACTTCCCGAACGAGGAGGGCTACTTCGAAACCGCCTGGTTCCAGGCCGGGACGACGCGGTTCCAGGTCGCCCAGGCGGGCCTGCTCCGGGTGGGTTTCATGATCTGCACCGAGGTGTGGTTCAACGAGCACGCCCGGGCCTACGGCCGGGCCGGGGCCCACCTGATCCTGGTCCCCCGGGTGGTCGGAACCGAAACCCTCTCCCGCTGGCTGGGGGCCATGCGTATGGCGGCGATGGTGTCGGGCTGCTACGTGCTCTCCTCGAACCGTGGCGGCGTGGACGCGAAAGGCCAGGTGTACGGCGGCACTGGCTGGATCATCAACCCCAACGGCGACGTGGTCGCCAGGACCTCCGCCGCCGCGCCGGTGGCCTTCCACGAGATCGACCTGGACCTGGTGCGGGAAGCCCAGCGGAGCTATCCCTGCTACGTGAACGAGCTGACCTGGTAGCCGCCTGGAGCGCCCTTGAGCCGGGCGTTATCCTGGAAGCCTGACATCGCGGCGCCGGAGCACTCCGGCGGATTCGGGAGGCGCCCATGGGTGTGCTCGAGCGGGTCGCGGTGGCCCTGCTGGCCATCACCCAGAACAAGCTCAGGGCCTTCCTGACGATGCTCGGCATCATCGTCGGCGTGGGGGCGGTCATCGCCATGATCGGCATCGGCGAGGGCTCCAAGCGGGCCTCCCTCGCCATCGTGCGGAACATGGGCTCCAACATGTTGACCATCTTCCCCGGGGCCCCGGGCCGCCACACCCACCACGGCCCCCAGGCCGT
The DNA here is from genome assembly GCA_017859995.1 of Holophagaceae bacterium. GTDB lineage: Bacteria > Acidobacteriota > Holophagae > Holophagales > Holophagaceae > Geothrix. Next base: position 9,241 of record JAFJUR010000080.1, read on the forward strand.
GGGCGCCGCCGAGATCCTGAAGGATGATGACGCCGCGCTGATCCAGACCGAGCTCGGCGAATCCACCGTCCGCGCCGCCACGCCCCAGGTGCAGACCACCCGCCCGGTGATCTACCAGAACCTGAGCTTCATCACCCACGTCCAGGGCACGGGCCCCGAATTCCAGGTCATCCGGAACTGGAACCTGGAGGCGGGCCGCTGCTTCACCGACATCGAGGTCCGCGGCATGGCGCTGCGCTGCGTCATCGGGCAGACGGTGAAGGCTAACCTCTTCCCCGACGGGGAGGATCCCCTGGGCAAGACCCTCCGCATCGGCGGCCTGCCCTTCGAGATCATCGGATTGCTCGAGCGGAAGGGCGCGGGCATGTGGGGCGACCAGGACGATGTGGTCGTGGCCCCCTACACCACGGTGATGCGGAAGGTCATGGGGCGGGACACCATCCAGCGGATCATGGTCAGCGCCCACGACGGCGAGGCCGACCTCGCCGAGGCGGAAATCGTGGCCCTGCTCCGGCAGCATCTGAAGGTGCCGGAATCCCAGGAGAACCCCTTCAACATCCGGAAGCAGGAAGAGATCGCGCAGGCACTGGACCGGCAGGCGGGCCTGCTGACCGCCCTGCTCGCGGTGGCCGCCAGCATCTCTCTCCTGGTGGGCGGCATCGGGATCTCGAACATCATGCTGGTGAGCGTTACCGAGCGCACCCAGGAGATCGGCGTGCGCCGCGCCATGGGCGCCACCCGCCGGGACATCCTCTGGCAGTTCCTCACCGAGACGGTGGTGCTCTCCCTGCTGGGTGGGCTGGTGGGGGTCGGATGCGCCCTGGGGGCCATCCTGGTCCTGGGCCGGTTCCAGATTCCGGCAGTCACGGAAGGTTGGGCCATCCTGCTGGGGCTTGGCTTCAGCGGGCTCGTGGGCCTCGCGGCCGGATTCCTCCCGGCCCTGAAGGCCGCCCGGCTCGACGTGATCGACGCCCTTCGCTACGAGTAGGGCGGACCGGCAGGGGCCCTCTCGGAATCGCGCCCACATTGCTATCATTCGGGACCTCCCCGGAGTCCCGATGCCCGTGTCCCCAACCGCCCTGGTCCTGTTCGCGGGCCTCCTGTGCTCCGGAGCTGCGGCTTCCGCGGCGGTGCCCGCCGGGTCCGCGACTGCCACGGAATACGCCGGGGACGACACCTTTTTCCCCCAGCGAAGCCCCTGGGCCAGCGTCCAGCAGACCATCGGCACCACCATCATCACGATCGAATACCACCGGCCGGCGGTCCGGGGCCGGGCCATCTGGGGTTCCCTGGTGCCCTACCACGAGGTGTGGCGGGCGGGCGCCAACGAGGCCACCACCATCCGCTTCAGTGACAACGTGCGCATCAACGACCAGGAAGTGAAGGCCGGCCTCTACTCCCTGTTCATGATCCCCAGGCCGGACGTCTGGACCGTGATCCTCAACCGCCGCGCCAAGCAGTGGGGCGCCTACGAGTACGACCCGAAGCAGGATGTGCTGCGGTTCGAGGTGAGACCCCGGTCGAACGGCCACACGGACTGGCTCACCTACGCCCTCGACCCCACCAGCGATTCCACGGCCTACGTGCAGTTCCTTTGGGAGAAGCTGAGGGTGAGCTTCCTGGTGGAGGTCAACGTGGAGGCCCTCGCCTCCGCCCGCATGAAGAAGCTCTTCGCCCAACGCCCCAACGACTGGAAGGTCTACTGTGACGCCGCCGAGTATGGGCTCGAGCAGGGCATCCCCCTGCATCAGGCCCTGGCCTGGGTGGACCGCTCCCTGGCGATCCAGCAGAACCCCACCAACCTAGCGGTCAAGGCCCGGCTCCTCCACGAAGCGGGTCAGCGCCCCGAGGCCATCGCGCTCATGGAAAAGGCGCTCCAGCGGGCGAGGGCTCTGAAGCAGTCGGCGGCCGTCACCAGCCCCATGGAATCGGACCTCGCCAACTGGCGGCAGGGCCGGTAGTAGGCCACCTCAAGCCTGGGCCGGGGGCCCGGCGGATCAATCCCTGAGCAGGTCCCGCCGGTCCACCAGCGGGAGCGTCTGCCCCTTCCACCGGACGGCAAGGGGCTCCACCTGGAGGTCGCCGGACGGGATCCGCTCGGGCTTGGCCTTCGCCTTCCCCCTGGGGTAGAGGAACACCTGCTCGATCTCACGGAACTCCTCCCGGTCCTCCGGGAACATCACGTAGCGCACCAGCCAGTGCGCCTCGCCGGCGTAGACCTCGTAGCCGTAGTGCCGGCAGTCGGGATCGGCGAGGGCGTGGGATTCCAGGCGCAGCCACGCCGGCGGCGCGGGTTCCGCCTGGAAGGGCGCGATGCGACCCGACAGGTGCACTCCGGGCGGCTCCGCAGAAGGCGGAACCGCTCCGAGGGGCAGGGCCAGCAGGCAGGTCAGCAGGGTTTTCAACATGAGGAACATCCCTGGGGCCGAGACGTCCCGCCCCTGTCCTTCATGGTCCCATCCGACCCTGGGAGAACGGGGTCACGAATGGGTAACGTCTGTGGGAATCAGCCCTGCAGGACCGCCTCGAGCTGGTCCACCGCCCAGTCGATCTGCGCCTTGGTGATGACGAGGGGGGGCGCCAGGCGGATGGTGTCCACGTGGGTGTCCTTGCAGAGCATGCCGAGATCCTTGAGGGCGTAGCAGTACTTGCGGGCGCCGCCGGCCTCGGGCTTCAGCTGCACGCCGGCCCAGAGGCCGATGCAGCGGATCTCCT
>JAFJUR010000190.1 GCA_017859995.1 Holophagaceae bacterium
GGCCGGGCCATCCTGAAGGGCCGGCTGCGCGAGATCTATCCCAGCTCCAACCGGCAGAAGGCCGTGGTCATCGTCCGGGTGGCCTTCGTCGACAAGGATCCCCTGCTGGTGCCCGACATGGGGGCCAAGGTCACCTTCCTCGGCGACCCCTACCCCCAGGACGTGGTGGTCCTGGGCCGGGAACAGGTGAAGAAGAAGGACGGCGCCTCCTACGCCTGGGTGGTGGAGAACGGGCTGGCCGTGCAGAAGGCCGTGGCCATCCTCGCGGAGAATCCCATCGGACTGGAGGTGAGCGGCCTGGCGAAGGACGCGAAGCTCATCGTCGCGCCGCCCGAATCGTTGAAGGCCGGCGCCAAGGTCAAGGTCAAAGGCTGATGGACGCGAACCGTTTCGACCTGGGCGGCGGTGAGCCCATCATCATCCTCGACGACGTAGCCAAGAGCTACTGGCGCGAGACGCTGGAGATCCCGGTGCTCCAGGGCATCGACCTGGAAATCCCGAGGGGCAGCTACATCGCCCTGATGGGGCCGTCGGGCAGCGGCAAGACCACCCTCCTGAACCTCATTGCGGGCATCGACCGCCCCACGGGCGGTTCGCTGGAGGTCTGCGGACACCACCTCAACGGCCTCGACGACGACGAGCTGGCCGCCTGGCGGAACCTGCATGTGGGCTTCATCTTCCAGAACTACAACCTGGTGCCGGTGCTCAACGCCTTCGAGAACGTGGAACTGCCGCTGCTGCTCACCGGGGCCGGCCGCGGCGAGCGGCGCGACCGCGTGGAGGAGGCGCTCGCCCTGGTGAACCTCACGGACCGGATGTTCAACTACCCGCGCCAGCTCAGTGGCGGCCAGGAACAGCGCGTGGCCATCGCCCGGGCCATCGTCACCAATCCCGACCTGCTCGTGGCCGACGAGCCCACCGGCGCCCTGGACGCAAAGAACGCCGAGGAGGTGCTCGGGCTCATGGAGCGGCTCAACGCCGAGCTGGGCAAGACCATCGTGATGGTCACGCACGATCCCAAGGCCGCCCACCACGCGCGGCACCAGATCCACCTCGAGAAGGGCGTCCTCGATCGGACGGTCGAGGTGAATCGCTGATGGCCAGGGAGCGCTGACATGCGCTGGCTGGCGCTCATCTGGAAGAGCCTCATGCGCTCCAAGCGGCGCACGATCCTCATCGCAGGCAGCCTCGTCCTGTCCGTGTTCACGGTGGCGGTGCTGCAGAGCCTCCTCACCACGCTGAACGCGGTGACCAACAATCCCAACTCCAGCAACCGGCTGGTGGTGCGCCACAAGAGCGGCCTCACCCAGATGCTGCCGCGCAGCTACGAAGCCTACCTGCGCCAGCAGACCGAGGTGGAGACGGTCTGCGCCCTCCAGTGGTTCGGCGGCTACTACCAGGACCCCAGGAACTTCTTCGCGAACTTCGCCAGCGATGAGACGACGCTGTTCCAGACCTTCCGGGAGGAGTTCGGCCTGGCCGGCATCACGGAGGCCCAGATGAAGGACTACCTTCGGGATGGCGCCGGCTGCATCGTGGGCGAAAGCCTGGCCAAGAAGAACGGCTGGAAGGTGGGCGACGTGGTGCCGCTCACGGGCACGATCTTCCCCATCAACCCCCGCCTGACCATCCGCATGATCTTCAAGAGTCCGAAACCGTCGGATGAAAATGTCCTCCACTTCCACTACAAGGTGCTGGAGGAGGGCGTTCCGCGGATGAAGGGCCTGGTCGGCTCCTTCTGGGTGCGCACCCACCGGCCGGAGGACATCCCCCGCCTCATCGAGCGCGTGGATCGTCACTACGCCAACAGCGCCTACGAGACGCTCACGGAAACCGAGAACGCCTTCAACCTCAGCTTCGTGAAGATGCTCGGCAACATTGGCGCGATCATCCAGGGCATCACGGCGGCGGTGGTGGTGGCCATCCTCATCGTCACCGGCAACACCATGGCCACGGCCATCCGCGAGCGCACCACGGAGATCGCGGTGTGCCGGGCCATGGGCTTCTCTTCGACCCGGGTGCTCGCGCTGCTCCTGATGGAAGGGGTGCTGCTGGTGGGCGTGGGCGGACTCCTCGGCGTGCTGCTGGCGAACCTCGCCGCCGGCGGGGTGCGGAGTTCGCTGGGCGCCGCGATGCCCTTCTTCGCGGACTTCGCCATCTTGCCCGACACGGTGATCTCCTGCATGGCCGGCGCCCTGGCCATCGGCCTCCTGGCCACGTTCATCCCGGCCTACGCGGCCACCCGGCGCCCCATCACCGAGGGCCTGAAGGCGGTCGGATGATCCTCGGGCTGCTCATCGTCCTCCCAGTGGTGGCCTACCTGGCCTGGCTGGTCTGGGCCCTGGTGGCCTATCCCATCCCGCTGGGCTACAACCTGCGCTCGCTCTGGCAGCGCAAGGTCTCGAGTCTCAGCACGGCCGCCGCCATCGCCCTGGTGGTGGGCATCTTCGTGGTGGTGCTGAGCCTCGCCCAGGGGCTTTCCATCGCCTTCGTGAGCAGCGGCCGGGCGGACCAGGCGCTGGTCCTTCGGCCCAACGCCCGCTTCGAGCTGAACAGTTCCATCGAGCGGGACCGCATGCGGATCCTGAAGGTTCATCCCCTGATCAAGCGCGACGCCGAAGGGTTCATGGCCAGCGCCGAAGTGGTGGTGGTGAAGCTCTTCCCCATGGCCGACGGCACCGACACCAATGTCACCGTCCGGGGCCTCGAGCGGCGGGGCATCGGCCTGCGGCCGCAAGTTCGGCTGGTCCAGGGACGCTGGTTCCGCCCCGGCCTCAGCGAGGTGGTCGTGCCCCGCAAGATGCAGGGCCGGTTCCCGGGAATGGATCTGGGCCGGCACCTGCGCATGGGCGGCCGGGACTGGCTCATCGTGGGCACCTTCGACGCCGGGGGCGCCAGCTATGAGAGCGAGGTATGGTCGGACGTGAACGACATCATGCAGGCCTTCCGCCGGGAATCCTATTCCGCCCTGCTGGTGCGTCTGGAGAGCCCCGAGCGGCTGGAGGGGTTCGCCAAGGCGGTGGAGGAGGACAAGCGGCTGAAGCTGGAGGTCGTGCAGGAGACCGCCTACTTCAAGGAACTGACCAAGGCCGGCGACCCCATCAAGGTCCTGGGCAACCTCATCACCCTCATCCTCACCGGGGCGGCCATCTTCGCGGCCATGAACACCATGTACGCCGCCGTGGCCGGGCGCACCAAGGAGATCGGCACCCTGCGCGCCCTGGGCTTCCGACAGCGGGAAATCCTGGCGAGCTTCCAGTGGGAGAGCATCTTCCTGTGCCTGACCGGCGGGCTCCTGGGGTCGGGGCTCGCCCTGTTCGCCAATGGCATCCAGACCGGCACCACCAGCTTTGATACCTTCGCCGATGTGAGCTTCGCCTTCACCATCACTCCCGGCCTCATGGCTCAGGGGGTGGCCTTCAGCCTGGTCATGGGGCTGCTGGGTGGCTTCCTGCCGGCCTGGCGGGCCAGCCGCATTCCCCTGACCGAAGCCATGAAGGGAGGCTGAGGCGGCTGGCTCTGCCGCGCGGCCGGCGCCTGCGGCTTGGCCTTGCGGAGGCCGGCGTGATGCTCAGCTCGCCGGGGGGCCCGGCTCGGAATGCTGCTGGGGCAGCGCCCCCTCGCCACCCGGCTGAGCTTCGCCCTGGCGGGCCAGCCGCATTCCCCTGACCGAAGCCATGAAGGGAGGCTGAGGCGGCTGGCCCTGCCGCGCGGCGGCGGTTTTTTCGAGGGTTTGGGCCAGGAAGGTTGACGGCCATCGTTTTGCGAGGCACATTGGAGGTGCCTTTTTCCCTAAACCGGAGGCCGTTGTGGATCGTGAACTGCTGAAGGGCAGCACCCCTTTGCTGCTGTTGTCCCTGCTCTGCGAGGGGCCCATGTACGGGTACCAGATCATCGAGACGGTCCGCCAGCGCACGGGGGGAACCTATACCTTGAAGGAGGGGGCCTTGTACCCCGCCCTCCACAAGCTGGAAGCCACCGAGTTCATCAGCTCCTACTGGGAAACCCAGGAGAACGGCCGCGAGCGCCGCTACTACGCCATCCAGCCCGCTGGTGAGGCCTTCCTGACGGCCAAGAAGAAGGAATGGAACCAGTTCGTGGACATGGTCCAGGCCTTCGTGGGGCCGAGGGCCTAGGCCTCCCGTGTCCCGGGCGCTCGAAGCCTATCTCGCCCAGGTAGGTTCAGGCCTCAAGGGCCTGTCGCGCCGCCGCCGCTTCACCCTGATCCGGGAACTGGAAGCCCACCTGCTCGATGAGGCCGAAGCCCGGGGGGTCGCCACCGAATCCGCCATGTCGGCCATGCTCTCGGAGAAGGAGCATCCCAGCCTGCTGGCCGAGGAACTCGCCGCCGGGGAGGGCGAGGACGCCAACCACCGGGGCGGCACCGCCCTCGCCGCCGGCATGATCATCGGCTTCGCCACGGGCGGCCACATGTGGTTCGAGGGGTGGCGCTGGTACATCTGCCTGGCCTTCGCCGCAGCCCAGGGCCTGGCGGTGGGCGCAGGCTACTTCTGGGTGCGCCGCCACTGGCTGCGCCTCAACCCCTGGGCCCGCACGGCCCTGGCGGTGCTCATCACCTCCCTGCTCTCCATTCCCCTGGGG
>JAFJUR010000081.1 GCA_017859995.1 Holophagaceae bacterium
TCCTCAGGACCTTCCATTCCAGGAAGGAGAAATGGCGCCAGGATCCCGGCATGTGCGAGCCGACGGAGGCCACCAGCGTCGCGGCCAGGTACCAGGCCAGGCGATCCGCGGGCTGCAGCACGCCCAGGCCCAGCAGACCCAGCTTCACCAGCACCGCCACCCCGCTGCCCTGGACGAGAATGCCCAGGTCCCGCGCGAGGTCCACGGCGAACAGGAGGACGCCGCTGGCCAGGGTGAGCAGGATGGGGACCCGCAGCGCGGCGAAGTCCGCGCCGAAGGGGATGGCCCCCACGACCAGGGCCATGGCCGCGATGTGCAGGCTCCTGAGCACCAGCTGGGCGGGACGGGCCCAGGGGAACCGCCGGGGCGCCACGGGGAAGAGGACCGCCCGAAGGGTCCGCTCCGCCGGCCGTTCCGCGCCTGAGGGTTCCATGCCTCCGTTCTAGCAGAGTCCGCGCCCGCCGAACGGCTCCGTGGTGATAATGGTGCCACTCCAGGATTCCGCCATGGCCGAGCTCGCCTCCATTCGCATCCGCATTTCCTTCCGCGAGAACATCGCCATCGGCCAGGGGAAGGCCGACCTGCTCGAGGCCATCCACAAGACCGGCTCCATCTCCGCGGCCGCCCGGGAACTGGACATGAGCTACCGCAAGGCCTGGAACCTGGTGGACGAGATGAACCAGTGCTTCCGCTCGCCCGTGGTGGTGGCCGCCAAGGGGGGCACCAAGGGCGGCGGCGCGCAGGTGACGCCCTTGGGCGTGGAGGCCCTGGCGCGGTTCCGCGAGATCCAGGCCAAGGCGTCCGCGGCCATCGAGGCCGACGTGAGGGCCTTCCGGAAGCGCCTGCTGTTGTGACCGACCGCAAAACCGGGCCAGGCGCACCTGTCCCGTTCGTTATATCCCTGCAAGACTATCGCCTCGGAGGGTGAGATGAAACGACCAGCATGTCTTTCATGGGTCCTGGCGCTCGTCGCGGCCCTGTCCCCCGCAGTTCTGCACGCCGCGCCGCCGGCCCAGAAGGCCGTCATCCTGGCCACCACCACCAGCACCCAGGACTCCGGCCTGCTGGACGAGCTGATCCCCCTCTTCGAGAAGGAGACGGGCTACCAGGTGAAGACCATCGCCGTGGGCTCGGGTCAGGCCATCGCCATGGGCAAGCGCGGCGAGGCCGACGTGCTGCTGGTCCACTCGCCCGAGGCCGAGAAAGCCCTGGTGGCCGACGGCGCGGGCCTCAACCGCCGCATCGTCATGCACAACGACTTCATCCTCGTGGGCCCCCCGGCCGACCCCGCCGCCATCGCCCGCCACACCGCCATGGAGAGCTTCCAGCGGATCGCCGCCACGAAATCGCTCTTCCTCACCCGCGGCGACAACTCCGGCACCCACGCCCAGGAGCTGAAGCTCTGGAAGGCCGCGGGCATCACCCCCGAAGGCCAGCCCTGGTACCAGCAGACCGGCCAGGGCATGGGCCAGACCCTGGGCATCGCGGCTGAAAAGAAGGCTTACACACTGTCAGACCGCGGCACGTACCTGGCCCTACGAAAAAAACTCGGGATGGCCATCCTGCATGAAGGCGATCCCTCCCTCCGGAATGTCTACCACGTCATCGAGGTAAACCCCGCGCGGTTCCCCAAGGTGAACACGGCCGGAGGGCGCGCCTTTGCTGACTTCATGGTGTCGAAAGCTGTCCAGAAGCGCATCAAAGAATTCGGAATCGGAACCTATGGCTCGCCGCTATTCTTCCCTGATGCCGAGGCTCCCTGAGAGCCCGCTGAACGCTGACTCACCACGGAGACACGGAGGGCACGGAGACATCTACAGAGAGAGACTCGAAGCCATACGATTTCCGGTTTTTCTCGCCATCCTCTCCGTGCATTTTTCTCCGTGACCCCGGTGTCTCCGTGGTGAATCTGTCCCAGTCGAAGGAGCCACACCCATGTCGAACGCCATCTTCAGCCTTCCCGAATCCCACAACGAGCCCATCCTGAGCTATGCCGTCGGGTCGAAGGAACGCGCGCTCCTGAAGGCTGAGCTGGACCGGCAGTACCACCAGGAAATCGAAATCCCGCTCATCATCGGCGGCCGCGAGGTGCGCACCGGCAAGACCCAGAAGGCCGTCTGCCCCCACGACCACCATCACGTGCTGGCCCACTACCACGAGGCCGGCGAAGCCGAAGTGCGCATGGCGATCAATGCCGCCATGGCCGCCAAGAAGGCCTGGGAGGCCACCCCCTGGGAGGATCGCGCCGCCATCTTCCACAAGATGGCCAGCCTCATCTCTTCGAAGTACCGCTACATCCTGAACGCCGCGACCATGCTGAACCAATCGAAGAGCGCCTACCAGGCGGAGATCGACAGCACCTGCGAGACGGCGGACTTCTTCCGCTTCAACGCCAAGTTCCTGGAACGCATCTACCAGCAGCAGCCCATCTCGGATCCGCACGTGTGGAACCGGGTGCACTACCGTGCGCTCGAAGGCTTCGTCTTCGCCGTGACGCCCTTCAACTTCACGGCCATCGGCGCCAACCTGGCCACGGCCCCCGCCATCATGGGCAACACCGTGGTGTGGAAGCCCGCCTCCACCTCCATCCTGTCCAACTACTACCTCATGCAGCTCTACAAGGAGGCGGGGCTCCCTGATGGGGTCATCAACTTCGTCCCCGGCCGCGGCTCCATGATCGGCAAGGTGGCGCTGGAGGACCGCAACTTCGCGGGCCTCCACTTCACCGGCTCCACCGGCGTCTTCAACAGCATGTGGAAGACCATCGCCGGCAACCTCGAGCGCTACCGCAGCTACCCCCGCATCGTGGGCGAGACCGGCGGGAAGGATTACATCTTCATGCACGCCTCGGGCGAGGCCCCGGAAGTCGCCGCCGCCATCGTCCGCGCGGGCTTCGAGTACCAGGGCCAGAAGTGCTCGGCCTGCTCGCGGGTCTACATCCCCGCCTCGCGCTGGGCCGAGGTGAAGGAGCGGCTGCTGGCCCTCCTCGCCGAAGTGAAGATGGGCGACGTGCGGGACTTCCGCAACTTCTTCAACGCCGTCATCGACGAGGCCGCCTTCGACAACACCATGAAGTACATCGAGCTGGCCAGGTCCGCCAAGGACGCGGAGATCCTCTCCGGCGGCAAGGGCGACAAGTCCGTGGGCTACTTCATCGAGCCCACGGTGATCCTCACCACGAACCCCAAGTTCGTGACCATGGAGGAGGAGATCTTCGCGCCGGTGGTCACTCTCTACGTCTACGACGACGCGAAGCTGGACGAAACCCTGCGCCTCCTGGACGAGACCTCGCCCTACGCCCTCACCGGCGCCATCTTCGCCCGCGACCGCTACGTCATCAACCACCTCACCGAGGTGCTCGCCAACACCGCGGGGAACTTCTACATCAACGACAAACCCACGGGCGCCGTGGTGGGCCACCAGCCCTTCGGCGGCTCCCGCGCATCGGGCACCAACGACAAGGCCGGCAGCTTCCTGAACCTGATCCGCTGGACCTCGCCGCGCACCATCAAGGAGAGCTTCACCCCGCCCGCGGACATCAAGTTCCCCTTCCTCGAAGAAGCATGACCTTTGCAAACCCACCACGGAGGCACCGAGTGCACCGAGAACGGCACGGAAGAAGGCACAGAGGGAACCACCCACGGGCCCAGCATGGCTCCGCGTTCTCCTCTCCGTGTGATCTCCGTGGCCTCAGTGTCTCCGTGGTGGGTTCTTTCTAATGGTTCCTAAATGGATCTGATCTGGGAGGGCCTCCGGAAAGCGCTGGAGCTGCTGCTCACGCTGGATCCTGAGGTCCTCCGGGTCACCCTGCTCTCTCTCCAGATCTCGGGCGCGGCCACCCTCGTCAGCCTCGTGATCGGCCTCTCGGTGGCCCTCGTCGTGGCGCTGAACGATTTCCCGGGCCGGCGGCTGGTCATCGCCCTGCTGAACACGGGCATGGGCCTGCCGCCCGTGGTCGTGGGCCTCTTCGTGACCGTGCTGCTCTGGCGGAGCGGGCCCCTGGGCTTTCTCGGCATCCTCTACACGCCTTCGGCCATGGTGCTGGCCCAGGCCGCCATCGCCTCGCCCATCATCGCGGGCATCGGCCTCGCGGCCCTGCAGCAACTTCCACCGGGCCTGCGGCTCCAGATCCTGGCCCTGGGCGCCTCCCGGCCCCAGATGGTGTGGCTGCTGCTGAAGGAGGCCCGCCTGCCCCTGCTGGCCGCCGTGATGGCGGGCTTCGGCGGGGTGATCTCCGAAGTGGGCGCCTCGATCATGGTGGGCGGCAACATCAAGGGCCAGACCCGGGTGCTCACCACTGCCACGGTGATGGAAACCGGCCGCGGCAACTTCGACATCGCCATCGCCCTGAGCCTCATCCTGCTGGTGCTTGCCTTTTCCGTGAACGCGGTGCTCACCCATCTCCAGCAGCGGAGCCGGCGGTCATGACCCGGACGACCCTCCTCCAGGCCCGTAGCCTCACCGTCCATCGCGCCGGTGCCCAGGTCCTGGAGGTGCCCGCCCTCGACCTCCGCGCCGGTGAAGTGTTCGCCCTCATGGGCCCCAACGGCGCCGGGAAGAGCACCCTCATGCTGGCGCTGGCCGGCCTGCTGCCGCCCACGACCGGCGCGCTCCACTTCCGCGGCCAGCCCCTGTGCTCCCGCGCCGAGATTGAGGCCTACCGCCGCCGCATGACCATGGTGTTCCAGGATCCCCTGCTCTTCGATACCTCGGTGGCCCGGAACATCGGCACAGGCCTGAAGCTGCGCGGCGTGCCGAAAGACGAGCTGCGGTCCCGCGTCGAGACCTGGGCGAGGCGGCTCGGCCTCGGCGCCCTTCTGGATCGCCCCGCCCGCCAGCTCTCCGGCGGCGAGGCGCAGCGCACCTCCCTGGCCCGCGCCTTCGTGCTGAACCCGGAAATCCTCTTCCTGGACGAGCCCTTCTCGGCGCTGGACGCCCAGACCCGCGAGGGGCTCCTCGACGACCTGGGGCACATCCTGGCGGAGACCGGCACCACCACGGTGATCGCCACCCACGATCAGGCGGAGGCCACCCGGCTGGGCCATCGCCTCGCGGTGATGCAGGCGGGGCGCATCCTCCAGATGGGCGGCCTGCGGGAAGTGGTGAACCACCCGGAGGATCCCTTCGTGGCGGCATTCGTCGGCATGGAGACGCTGCTGAAGGGCCAGGTGCTGACCTGCCGGGAGGGCCTTCTCACGCTGCGGATCCGGAAGGAGAGCGGGGACCGCGAACTGATCGCCGTCGGGGAGGCCGATCCCGGCCAGACGGTGCTGGTGGGGGTCCGCCCGGAGCACGTGGTGCTGGCTTTGCAATCCGACAACCTGACCAGCGCCCGGAACGCCTTCCCCGGGACTGTGACGAAAGTCATACCCCGGGGCCCCTACTTCCGCGTGGAGCTGGATTGCGGCTTCTACCTGACGGCCTTCGTGACCGACCAATCCCTGTCCGAGCTGGGACTTCAGCCCGGAAGCCGCGTCACGGCCTCCTTCAAGGCCACCTCCGTCCATCTCATCCGCAAGGAGGGCCTCGACTCCGAACTGTGACCGGCGACCATTGCGGCCGGATAGGGCCGGGAATAGCCTCACCTGGGGGATGGCATGGCCGTCCTCCAGTTGACATTGCCGTTCCTGACCCCCTCCGGAGGCGCCCGCGCCATGAAACAGCTGGTGATCGACTTCAAGAAGTGCGACGCAGGCCGCAACTGCGAGCACGAGTGCGAGCTGGAGTGCGCCGTCAAGGTCTTCAAGGTGGATGACCCCGCCCAGGCCGCCCTCCAGATCAAGGCCTACGAGGATGGTGGCGGCCACGCCATCCTCTGCGACCAGTGCGGCGACTGCGTGGTGGTCTGTCCCACCGAGGCCCTCAAGCGCAACAAGCTGGGCGTGGTGATGATCGACAAGAAGGTCTGCGTGGGCTGCTACATGTGCATCGGCTTCTGCGAGAAGGAGGCCTTCATGCGGAATTCCGACTGGATCACGCCCCACAAGTGCACGTCGTGCGGCATCTGCGTGAAGGTCTGCCCCCACGGCGCGCTCTCCATCGTGGACGTCCCCGAGCCGCCGGTCCGGATCATCTGAGAACCTCAAACGACCCACCACTGAGGCACGGAGGACACTGAGAAAAACACTGAGAGCAAGCAGGAATCCACCTTTGCCTTTTCCGTGGAAGCCTTCGTGAATTCTTCCGTGTTCTCCGTGCCTCCGTGGTGAATTCCTTCCAAGAAGAGGAACCCATGAGCCAGCTCGTTTTCGATCCCAGCAAGGTCATGAACATCGACTACACCAAACGCACCGAGTACCTCGATGGACTCGAGGCCATCAAGGCCGCGCACAAGGTGCTGAAGGAGATCACCTACACGCCCAGCCTGCCGGACAAGGGCTACACCAACCGCACGCTGTACGTGAACGTGGACACCCTCGAGATCAAGGAGAAGCCCGTCACGCAAACGATGAAGGACGTCTTCATCGGCGGCCGCGGCTTCGGCCTCTACCACCTGTGGAACGCGGTGAAGCCCACCACCCGGTGGAACGACCCCGAGAACGAAATCATCATCAGCCCCGGGCCTGTCTCGGGCATGACCCAGTACGCCGGCACCGGCAAGTCCCTGGTGGTGAGCCTCTCGCCTCAAACGGACATCCCCATCGACTCCAACGTGGGCGGCTTCTACGGCCCTCTCCTGAAGTTCTCGGGTTTCGACGCGCTGGAACTGCAGGGCAAGTCCGACAAGGACGTGATCCTCTTCATCGACGGCCAGAAGGGCATCATCCGCATTGAGGAGGCTCCCACGGATCCCGTGGACAGCCATGTGCTGGCCGAGATCCTCACCCACATGTACGCCGAGAACGAGGCGGACCTGCCGAACATCTCCGTGGTCTCCACCGGCGCCGCCGCCGAGCACAGCCTCATTGGCATGCTGAACTTCTCCTTCTACGACCGCCGCCGCAAGTGCGTGCGCTTCAAGCAGGCAGGCCGGGGCGGCATCGGCACGGTGTTCCGGAACAAGCGCATCCGCGCACTGGTGGTGCGCGGCCCCAAGGTGGCCGGCGACCTCAACCATCCCGTGGATCCCGAGACCATCGCCAAGACCGGCGTGAAGTACCACAAGGAGATCCGCGAGAACGACGGCACCCAGTGCATGATGCGCCGCAACGGCACCGCGCACATCGTCGAGATCATGGATGCCTACGACCTGCTGCCGGTCCACAACTTCCAGTACGGCTCGCATCCGGACGTCCACAAGATCGACAGCAGCTACTGGCAGCAGCGCTGCACCCAGCACACGGTGGACGGCTGCTGGTACGGCTGCTCCATGGCCTGCGCCAAGGGCGCCGATGGCCTTGTTCTCAAGACCGGTCCCTACAAGGGCGACATGGTCACGGTGGACGGCCCCGAGTACGAAAACGCGGCGGGCCTCGGTTCCAACTGCGGCGTCTTCGATCCCGACTACCTGCTCGAGCTGAACTTCTACTGCGACACCTACGGCATCTGCACCATCACCTACGGCACGCTCACGGCCTTCGTCATGGAGTGCTACCAGCGCGGCATCCTCAACAACACTTCATCAAGAACGGCTGGGGCGATCCTCAGCTCATCAACGACATCGGCATGGAGAACAAGGGCCTCGAGTACTCCCAGTACATGTCGAAGGAATCGCTGGCCCAGCAGGGCGGCTACGCGCTGACCAACAAGGGCCCCCAGCACGACGAGGCCTGGCTGATCTTCATGGACATGGTCAACAAGCAGCTGCCCACCTTCGAGGACAAGGCCGAAGCGCTCTACTACTTCCCCCTGTTCCGCACCTGGTTCGGCCTCAACGGCTTCTGCAAGCTGCCCTGGAACGACGTGGTTCCCGCCAACAACTCCGAGCAGCCCGAGGCCCACAAGGTGCCGGAGCACGTGCAGAACTACGTGGACCTCTTCAGCGCCACCACGGGCATCAAGATCACCAAGGAAGACCTCATCGTGCAGTCCGCGAAGGTCTACAACTTCCAGCGCGTGTTCAACATCCGCATGGGCAAGGGCCTGCGCCTGCACGACGCCGCGCCCTACCGCTCCCTGGGCCCCGTCACGAAGGAAGAGTACGAATCCCGCGCCGAGCGCTACGACCAGCAGATCGTCACCGAGATGGGCCTCGACCCCAAGGGCAAGACCACCGAGGAGAAGATGGCCCTCCACCGCAAGTGGCGCACCGGCCGCTTCTCCCAGCTCATGGACAGCGTCTACACCCGCCGGGGCTGGACCCTGGACGGCGTGCCCACCCTGGCGCGCCTGAAGGAACTGGGCCTCGACGCCTTCCCTGAAGTGGTGGAAGTCGTCAAACAGCACCTTTCCTGATGAAATCGGCCGCGGACGCGGCCGATTTCCTTGGTGAACCTCCAGAGCAAAGGTAGGCTTCCCGCATGATCGTGGTGAATGAGGAACCGCTCGACTGGCACGAGGGCATGACCGTGCGCGACGTCATCCGGGCGCGCAACTACCGCTTTCCCATGCTGATCGTCCATATCGGCGACACCCTGGTGCCGAAGAAGGACTACGACACCACCACCATCCCCGATGGCGCCGTGGTGAAGGTCATCCACCTCATCAGCGGGGGTTGAGCTCCAGCGTGGGCATCACCGGCAGCAGGATGCAAAAACGGGAGCCCTTGCCCAGTTCGCTGTGAACCGTCAGGCGGCCTCCGCTCTCATCCAGCATGGCCCTGAGCGAGGAGAGCCCGAGGCCCGTCCCCTTGCCCGGGGCCTTGGTGGTGAAGAAGGGCTCGAAGATCCGTTCCAGGGTCTCAGGCCCCATGCCCTGACCCGAATCGATCACCTCCACCATGGCCTGCTCGCCTCCCGGCGCCGCCTTCACCCGAATGGTGAGCTTGCCGCCGCGGGGCATGGCGTCACCGGCATTGGCCACGAGGTTCACCAGCATCTGCTCCAGCCGCAGCCGCGAGGTCCGGACGATGAGCGGCTCTCCTGGCACCACCTCGATGCGCAGGTTGACGGACCGTGGCACCAGCAGGCGGAGCGTCGCCTCCATCTCCCGGACCCCGTGGCCGAGATCCATGGGCAGCAGGTCCTCCGCTTCCCTGCGGGCGAAGGCCATCAGGCGGCCGGTGAGCTGCGCCGCGCTGTCGGCGGCCACCAGCATGCGCGTGAGGTCCTGTGGCTTCGGCGTGATGCCCGCTTCCAGGTTCAGGGCCGCCAGCTCCGCCGAGCTGCGCACAGCGGTGAGCAGGTTGTTCAAATCATGGGCGAGGCCCGCCCCCATGAGGGCCAGGGTGTTCATGCGCTCGGTGCGGAGGAGGGTGTCCTGGGCCTGCTCCAGGGCCCGCGTGCGCTCCGTCACCCGGGCTTCCAGGGTGCGGCGGGCGGCCCGCAGGTCCTGGATGGCTTGGAACTGCCTCATCAGGAGCAACACCACCATCCCAAGGAAAATGGCGAAGGCTCCACGCGTCACATTCAGCGGCGACCAGATCAGCAGCGCCGCGAAGGTAAGCACCGCGAGGGTGACGGGCAGGTAGGGGAGCAGCCCCGCCACCCGGCGGTCCGGGCTGCCACCGTTGAGCACCTCCTCCACGGACCGCGAGGACCAGGCCGCCAGGCCCTGGAAAAGGGGGATGGCGCCAGCCAGGATGATCCAGGCCTCCCGCGCGATGACCGAAGGCAGGCCCGACAGGGTCCAGCAGGTGAGCGCCGCCAGCCAGGCCAGGGCGGAAGCCGCCAGCCAGCCCAGGGGCCCCCGAACTCGGTCCGGATGGTACGAGGTCATGAACACCAGGCCGCCGCCCAGCAGGGCCACGTTCAGGTAGGCGGCCAGGACGCGCAGGCCCACGCCCTGGTCCGCCGAGCGCAGGGAGCCCTGCACCCCCAGCACCCAGAGGAGGAACAGCATGGAGGTCGCGAAGATGAGGCTGTCCATCACGCGTCGCCAGAACCGGCCGACCCGTTCGGGCCCAGTCGGGAAGCTGAGCACGCCCGCGAGCACCAGGACGCCCGTGGCCAGGCTGAGGTAGCTGGTGGCCTCCATTCCCGCCAGGGACAGGAAGCCCCGGTGGTGAAGGTCGATCAGCACGAGGTTCGGCACTTCCAGGAAGGCCGAGGCCGACAGGAGCCACCAGGCCGTCCGCGCCCTGCCGGTGGACCGGATGGCCCGCCCCGCCAGGCTCAGCGCCGCCAGGACCTCCAGGACCAGGTAGGACATGGGCCAGGAATGGACGCGCCCCTCCGGACCCTGGGCCAGGTGCAGGCCTGCAGCCAGGATCCATGCGCCGACCAGCAGGCCCCGGGGCAGGCGGTGCCTGCCGGCATCCACGCGCGGTCCGCCCGAGGCGAGGGCCGTGGGACCGGAGGGATCGGGAAGCTGTCGGTGGCTTATGGGCCCATTCAAGGGGGCCTCTCGGGAGGAATGCCCTGAGCTTAGCGGGAAGGCTGAAAAAAACGAGAGGGGAGCCGCAGCCCCCCTCCGGGACGATCTGGACAGCCTCAGAGCTCCAGGGTGATGCCCTGGGCCAGTTCCACCTGGCCGCTGAAGTTGATGGCGCTGGTCTGGCGACGCATGTAGGTCTTCCAGGCGTCGGAACCGCTCTCGCGGCCGCCGCCGGTCTCCTTCTCGCCGCCGAAGGCTCCGCCGATCTCGGCGCCGCTGGTGCCCGTGTTCACGTTGGCGATGCCGCAGTCGCTGCCCGCCGCCGAGAGGAACAGCTCGCTCTCGCGCTGGTCGTTGGTGATGATGGCGCTCGACAGCCCCTGGGGCACGCTGTTCTGCAGGGCGATGGCCTCCTCGATGGTGTCGTAGGGCACCACGTAGAGCACCGGGGCGAAGGTCTCCTCCTTCATCATCGGCAGGTCCTTGGGCGCGGCGACGATGCAGGGCGTGATGTAGCAGCCGCCGGGCAGCGGGAGGCGCTCGCCGCCGCAGAGGATGCGGCCGCCTTCCGCCTTCACCGTCTCGATGGCGCCGAGCATGGTCTCCACTGCGCCGGCGTCCACCAGGGGGCCCATGAGGTTTTCGTTCTTCCGGGGATCGCCGATGGGCGTCTTGGCGTAGAGGGCCTGAAGCCGAGCCAGGAAGGCATCGTGGATGCTGCTGTGCACGATGACGCGCCGGGTGGAGGTGCAGCGCTGGCCCGAGGTGCCGATGGCGCCGAAGTAGATCGAGCGCACCGCGATGTCGAGGTCGCCCTTCTCGCTGACGATCACGGCGCCATTGCCGCCCAGTTCCAGGATGTGCTTGCCGAAGCGCTCCTGCACCAACTTGCCCACGTGCCGGCCGCCGGGCACCGAACCGGTGTAGGACACCAGGGCCACCCGGGGGTCGGTGTTGATGAGGTCGCCGATGTCGCTGCCCTTGCCGATGGCCAGGCTGCAGATGGCCGGGTCGTAGCCGAAGTCGCGCAGCACCTTCTCGGCGATCTTCGTGCAGGCGATGGCGGTGAGCGGCGTCTTGGAGGAGGGCTTCCACAGAACCGTGTCGCCGCAGACCAGCGCGATGGCGGTGTTCCAGCTCCAGACCGCCACGGGGAAGTTGAAGGCCGTGATGACGCCCACCACGCCGAGAGGGTGCCACTGTTCCTGGAGGCGGTGCATGCGCCGCTCGCTGGGCATCGTGAGCCCGTAGAGCTGGCGGGAGAGGCCCACGGCGAAGTCGCAGATGTCGATCATCTCCTGGACCTCGCCCAGGCCCTCGCGCAGGGTCTTGCCCATCTCCAGCGTCACCAGCTCGGCCAGGGCCGCCTTGTTCCGGCGCAGCTCGTCGCCGATGGCCTTCACCACCTCGCCGCGCTTCGGCGCCGGCACCAGCTTCCAGGAGGCGAAGGCCCGGTGGCACTGAGCCAGGATGGCGTCGAACTCCTGGGGCGTAACGTTGGTGACCGTGCCGAGCGTCTCGCCGTCGATGGGGGAGATCACCTTCTGGGCCTTCCCGCTGGCGCCCCAGGCGCCCGCGAACCCGCCGGCATTCACGTCGGAAATTCCAAGGGATTTCAGGATCTGCTGCATGGGACACCTCTCAAGTCCATTTGTATCGTTTTTCGAATCAATTACAAAATTCATTCGATTCACGTTAATCATGAATATCATTCATAACCATGGACCCCCTGCTCGACCTGCCCCAGCTCCGCACCTTCTTCACCCTGGCCCAGACCGGCAGCTTCACGGCCTGCGCCCGCCGCCTGCACCGCACCCAGTCCGCCGTGAGCCACGCCATGGCCAAGCTGGAGGACCTCGCCGGCACGCCCCTGCTGGATCGGCGGGGCCGGGAACTGGGCCTGACGGAGGAGGGACGCCGCCTCTACCAGGCCTGCGAGCACGTGTTCGCCACCCTGGACGCCGCCGCCGAGGACTTGCGCCGGCACCAGACCCAGGCCAAGGGCCGGCTGCGGGTGGGCGCCACCGTGGAGTTCGGCAGCAGCATCCTCATGAAGCACATGCAGCCCTTCCAGGCCGCAAACCCCGACCTGGAGATGGATTTCACCCTGAGCCAGGATCTGCTGGCCCCCCTGCTCCGCGACGACCTCGACCTGATCATCGACTGCCAGGAGCACCCCCTTCCCACCCTGAAGAAATCCCCGCTCTTCCGGGAGATCTATGTGGTGGCCTGCGCCCCGGCCTTCCGGAAGGCGCACCGGCTCCGGGTTCCCGCCGACCTCTCCCGGGGGCCGGTGCTCTCCCTCGACAAGGCCGGCGCTTGGTGGAACCGCTTCCTCATGGCCGTGCCGGACGACGAACAGCCGCACTTCGACCGGATCATCGCCGTGAATCACATCCGGGCCATGATCCACGCGGCCTCGGAGGGCATGGGCGCCCTGCTGGTGCCCCGCTACAGCGTGCTGGAGGAACTCCGCCGCGGCGACCTCGTGCCCCTGTTCCCCGCCATCCGGCCCACCGAGGACCGGTTCTCCATTTACCAAAAGAAGGTGAAGGCCGCCCACGAGAAGCAGCGCCTGCTCACGCGCTACCTGCAATCGCTGAGCCCGGAGGAATTCGGCTCCTGAGCCCGGGCCAGGCGCCCGGCGGTCAGCCCAGCCGCTTTTCGAAGCAGCAGAACCGCAGCCCCGGACGGAACCCGAGCCCGATCTCGCCGGCCTTCACGTAGCCGAGCTTCGGAAAGAGCCGCTGGGTCGCCTCGTTCCGGGTGTTCGTATCCACGCGCAGGACGCCGATCCCCCGCGACCGGGCCACGGCTTCGGCCTGGAGCATCAGGGCCATGGCGACCCCTCGGCCCCGGAAGGCGGGATCCACGGCCAGCCGGTGGACCACCACGGCCTCTTCGCCCAGGTCCCACCCGACCTCCGCATATTCCGGCTCCTGATCCGTGGTGATGGCTGCCACTCCGGCGAGCCGTCCGTCGACCTCGGCGAGCCAGAGCTGGCCCGCGGCCGCGTCATCCTTGAAGACGGCCGCGTTCGGGTACTGCGCGTCCCATTGGAAATTGCCCTGCGCGTTCATCGGCGGGACCACCCGGCGGACCAGCGCCATGACCTCCGCGACATCCGCCAGCGTCCCCAATCGAACCTGCATTCACGCCTCCGGCTTTTCCTCTCGCACTTTAGCCGCACCCGGCGCCGGATCGGCACACCGCCGCGCGCTCAACGGAACGCCACCTCCAGTTCGCGCGCCAGGCCCTCCAGCGATGCCGGGGCCAGGAGGCCATGGTCATCCTCGAGGGTGTGCAGCGCCGCCTCGGGATTCCGGTCGCAGAAGGCCACGCTTTCTCCCAGGGGCACGGCCTCGTCGTGGCGGCCATGGAGGATCACCGTGGGCACCCGGATGCGCCAAGTGTCGTCATCGGCCCAGGCCGTCAGGTCCCGCAGCAGCGCCGGGCCCAGCCGCAGGGACCGCCCCGCGCCGTGGTGGAACACGTCCATCTCCCCCCGCTCGCGGTAGCCGGCCCAATCCGCCCCGCGCAGCCGCCGCCGGGCAAAACCGAAGGCCGGGGCCAGCAGGATCAGGGCGCGAAGGGGCAGCCCTCGATGCGCGACGGCCGTGGCGATGAACCCGCCCAGGGAGCTGCCCACCACCAGCACCGGCGGCCCGGGAAGGGACCGCAGCAGGGCCTCCACGGCCGCCACCTGGGCCGTGAGGGTGAGGGTCTCGAAGGCGGGAAGGTTCAGATCCGGCGCGTGGAAGGGAATGCCCCGAGCCTCCGCCCACCGGCGGGTGTAGGCGCCCTTGTTGCCGCCGGGCGAGGAGGAGAAACCGTGGAGGTAGATGAGGTCCGTCATGACGTCATGGTGCCTTGAAATGCAGAAGGCCGCCTTCCGGCGGCCTTCTGAGTCGGTGGCATAACCTCCTCGCCGGGTCCCGACTCCGAACGCGCCACTGGCGCGTCCTTCGTCACCCGGCGGTCGGTTACATCTGGTCCTTGAGGCCCTTCGCGGTCTTGGCTCGGGCCTCCGGCCCTCGGGGCTTCGCCCCCGCCATCGGCTGCGCCGATGCGGCCCCTTCCTCCTTCCGCCTTCGGCTTCAGTCGGATGGTGAAGACGACTTTCCACGGCCGCAAGGCGTTCTCTCCCGTAACGACGAAGGCCGCCTTCCGGCGGCCTTCTGAGTCGTGCTCGGACAATTCTTACATCTGGTCCTTGAGGCCCTTCGCGGTCTTGAAGACCACTTTGCGGCCGGCGGGGATCTGGATGCTTTCGCCGGTCTTGGGGTTGCGGCCCATCTTCTCCTTGGTCGCGCGCACTTCGAAGGTGCCGAGGCCGAAGAGGTTGACGCGGTTGCCGGTGAGGAGGGTCTCGACGATGTGGTCGCGGACGCCGTCGAGGATGGACTTGGCGCGGGCCTTGGACAGGTCCTGGGCCTCCGCGAGGGTGGCAGCGAGTTCAGCGATGCCGAGGGTTTCGGGCTTGGCAGTGGTCTTCGCCATGGAAGGGCTCCTTGATGGGATGGACGGGATTCCCGATGACACGCGAACCCCGGTGCGACCAGCATCCCCGCAGGGGCTGGCCACGTGTGGGATGGGGTTGGCGGTCGCTTACTCGGCCGTCGCGGCGGCGCTGACTTCCAGATTGACCTTGGCGTGCACGCCGCTGTAGAGGCGCACATCCACCACGTAGGTGCCGGCATCCTTGATGTGGGGCACGGTGATGTCGCGGCGGTCGAGGGTGAAACCCTTGCCCTTGAAGAGCTCGGCCACGTCGGCATTGGTGACGGAACCGAAGAGGTGGCCGTTCTCGCCCGCCTTCTTGGCCACGGCGAGGCTGATGGCCTCGAGCTTCTCGGCGAGGCTCTTGGCATCGGCCAGTTCCTTGGCGCGGAGCTTCTCGGCGCGCACCTTCTCGAGCTCGATCTGGCGCTTGTTGCCCGCGGTCACGGGCAGGGCCATCTTGCGGGGCAGCAGGAAGTTGCGGGCGTAGCCGTCCTTGACGTTCACGACGTCGCCACGGACGCCCAGGTGGGGCACGTTCTCGATCAGGAGGATTTCCATGGGAACTCCAGGAAAAGATTTGGGTTGGGTTCGGCCAGCGCAGCTTGCTCGCGGTGTCCCCGCGTGGGTGAGACGGCGTCTTGCGCCGTCAGGGTCGGATCCTCGGGAATCCGCCCTGTCCCCCGATGGGTTCAGGCCAATCAGAAAATCCAGTCTATCGTGGAAGGGCCCGATACCCAAGCAAGGATTTCCTACCTGATGGAGACCGAATGAGCACCCAGGCGGACCGACGCGATACCCGGCGCATCGTCGTAGGTCCCGAATTCGCCATCTCCTTCACCCTCAAAGGGCATGGCTACCGGGACGTGCGGATCACCAACCTGAGCCCCGGTGGCTGTTTCGCCATGGTGGGGGCCCGGGACGCGCGCCTGTTCGAGCGGGGCGCGGTGCTGGAGGGGCTCACCCTGCTCCACCCGGAGCTGCCCAAGGCTCCGATCATGGCCACGGTGTCCTACGTGCTGGGCGGACGTCCCGGCCACGATCCCATGGAGATGGTGGGGGTGGGCATCCAGTTCCTGGGCATGGCCGACGCCGCCCACGAGGCCCTCGACACCTGGATCGAGGCCGCCCTGGCCTCCCAGCAGGGGTAGGGCTGTCCGAGGGGCGTTGATGCTGCGGGGGGACCACCTGCTCGCCTCTGGCTCGCGACGTCCTCCCGGGCCCCCGCAGGCCGGCCGGGGTGAACCCGTCCGGCCTCGCCAGGCTGTCCTGTCCGGCCCGCCTCGGGCTCGTCGGTGGGAGAAGGCTACTTCTTGCCGAAGAAGCCCAGGATGGCGGCGGCGACTTCTTCGCGCATGGCCTCGGTCATCTCGGGGTAGACGGGCAGGCTGAGCACTTCCTGAGCGGCGAGCTCGGATTCCGGCAGCTGGCCGGCCTTGTAGCCGAGGTCCTTGAAGCAGGGCTGCTCATGGAGGCAGATGGGGTAGTAGATGGCGCTGCCGATGCCCCGCGCCTTCAGGTGGGCCTGCAGGGCGTCGCGCTTGCCGCCCTTCACGCGGATGGTGAACTGGTTGTAGATGTGGCGGCCCTCCGGCACCACCTCGCGGGGCAGCACCGCCTCGTCGGCCGCGAGGGCGGCCATGCGGTCGAGATACCAGGCCGCATGCCGGCGGCGGCCTTCGTGCCAGCCGTCGAGCATGGGCAGCTTGGCCCGCAGCACCAGGGCCTGGAACTCGTCCATGCGCCCGTTCATGCCCACCTCGTGATGCATGTAGACCGGCTCCATGCCGTGGACGCGGATGCGGCGCACCCGAGCGCCAAGCGCCGCGTCATCGCGGATGGCCGTCATGCCCGCGTCGCCGAAGGCGCCGAGGTTCTTGGTGGGGTAGAAGCTGTAGGCGGTCATGTCGCCGAACTGTCCGGCGGACTTGCCCCAGCCCTTGGCGCCCAGGCTCTGGCAGGCGTCCTCCACCACCGGCAGGCCATGCTTCTTCGCGACGGCCATGATGCCGGGCATGTCGGCCAGCTGGCCGAAGAGGTGCACGGGCATGATGGCCTTGGTGCGCGGCGTGATGGCGGCTTCCACCAGGGCACCGTTGGCATTGAAGGTCGCGGGGTCCAGGTCGATGAAGACGGGCTTCGCGCCCAGGCGGGAGACCACGCCCGCAGTGGCGAAGAAGGTGAAGCTGGGGACGATCACCTCGTCGCCGTGGCCGATGCCCAGCGCCATGAGGGCCGCCAGCTGCGCGTCGGTGCCGCTGGACATGGCCACCGCGTGGGCGGCGCCGGCGTAAGCCGAGATCTCCGCCTCGAGGCCCTTCACGTTCTCGCCCAGGATGAAGGACGAACGGTCGATGAGTCCGGCGAGGCCTTCCAGCACCTTCGTCTTCACGGCGGCGTTCTGGGGGGCGAGCTCAAGCATCGGAACGGGCATCGGGGCCTCCATGTGCGGTTGTCAAGTATGCCAGCGGGTCAAGCGAGATTCAGTCACATCGGCAGCGGCGAACAGCAAAGATGAAAGATCACCACCAATACGCCAAGACACCAAGAACTGCAGAGAGGTTTCAATGGTCTTTCCTTGGTGCCTTGGTGTCTTGGCGGTGATCAGTTTTCCTTTGATTCCTCCGTGGCCTCATTGGGCTTCGTGGGCCGCATGAGCGGGAAGAGGATGACGTCGCGGATGCTGGCGCTGTTGGTGAGCAGCATGACCATGCGGTCGATGCCGATGCCCTCGCCGCCGGTGGGCGGGAAGCCGTGCTCCAGGCTGGTGATGAAGTCCTGGTCCAGCAGCATCGCCTCGTCGTTGCCGGCTTCGCGTTCGTCCATCTGCGCCTGGAAGCGGCCCAGCTGGTCCACGGGGTCGTTCAGCTCGGAGTAGGCGTTGGCCAGCTCCATGCCGCCGATGAAGAGCTCGAAGCGGTCCACGAAGCGGTCATCGCCCTCCAGCGTCTTGGTGAGGGGCGAGAGCTCGATGGGGTAGTCGGTGATGAACGTGGGCTGGATGAGCTGCTTCTCGGCGTGGTGTTCGAAGAGGTCGCCCAGCAGGGTGCCGACGGTCTTCTTGTCCGCGTCCTCGATGTGGACGGCCCTGGCCAGGGACCGCACGCTCTCGCCGTCCTCCAGCTGGTGCCGGTCGATGTGCCCGTATTCGGCAATGGCGTCCTTCATGGTGAGGCGGCGGAAGGGCGCGGCGTACGAGATCACCTGGTCGCCCCAGGGCAGCTCTACCGAGCCCATGACCTCGCGGGCGACCTTGGACAGCAGGTTCTCCGTGAGGGCCATCATGTCCCGCAGGTCGCTGCCGGCCTCGTACATCTCCATCATGGTGAATTCAGGGTTGTGGCGGACGCTCAGGCCCTCGTTGCGGAAGTTGCGGTTGATCTCGAAGACCTTCTCGAAGCCGCCCACGATGAGGCGCTTGAGGTAGAGCTCCGGCGCGATGCGCAGGTAGAGGTCCATGTCCAGGGCGTTGTGGTGCGTGATGAAGGGCCGGGCCGTGGCGCCGCCCGGGATGGGCTGCATCATGGGGGTCTCCACCTCGAGGTAGCCCTGGTCCTCCATGTAGCGCCGCACGGCGCTGACGATGCGCGAGCGGGTCTGGAAGGTCTTCAGCACATCGCCGTTGGAGACGAGGTCGAGGTAGCGCTGGCGGTAGCGCTGCTCCTTGTCCTGCAGGCCGTGCCACTTCTCGGGCAGGGGCAGCAGGGCCTTGGTGAGGAACTGGATCTCCTTCACCCGCACGCTCAGCTCGCCGGTCTTGGTGCGCATGAGGGGGCCGGTGACGCTGATGAAATCGCCCATGTCGAGGAGCTTGAGCACGTCCCAGCCCGGCTCGGCCAGATCGTTCATGCGGAAGAAGGCCTGCACCTTCTCGCCGTTCTCCGTGAGGTGGGCGAAGACGCTCTTGCCCATCTCGCGGATGGTGAGGATGCGGCCCATGACCGACACGCTCAGTTCCAGGGCCTCCAGCTTCTCGTTGGGCCAGGCTTCGGCATCGGCGTAGGTCGCGGCCAGTTCGGCGATGCCGTGGGTGCGCTTGGCCTTCCGCGGCCAGGCGTCCAGGCCCAGGGCCTTCAGCTTCCCGAGCTTCTCGAGGCGCACATCGCGGTACTGGTTGGGCTGCATGGGAACTCCGGCACGAACCTCCTAGTGTACCGGACCGGCCCCGCCCGCCGAAGCGGCAAGGCTCATCCGCCGAAGCGGTAGGCCGCGAAGCCGGTGACATCCGGCGCCACGAAGGTGCCCGCCTCTTCGCTGAAGCCGAAGCGCCAGCGGGGCAGCCGCGTGTGCCGGAAGGTCCAGTGCTGCTGCCAGCCGGCCCGGTCCAGGCGCGACAGGCCGGTGCGGTAGGGGCTGCCGGCGTAGCCGAGGCTCACCTCCACGCCGAGCCCGGTGAGCAGCCCCGG
>JAFJUR010000191.1 GCA_017859995.1 Holophagaceae bacterium
GCAGGGTGTGGTTGGTGGAGCCGCCGGTGGCCAGGAGGCCCACCAGGCCGTTGACGATGGCGCGTTCGTCCACCACCAGGCCCAGCGGTGTGTACTCGGCGCCGCCCGCCACCAGGGCGGCGGCGCGCACGGCGGCGCGGCGCGTGAGCGCCTCGCGCAGGGGACTGCCCGAGGGCACGAAGGCGCTTCCCGGCAGGTGCAGGCCCATGACCTCCATGAGCATCTGGTTGCTGTTGGCGGTGCCGTAGAAGGTGCAGGTGCCGGGGGCGGAGTAGGACTGCGCCTCGGCCTCCAGCAGCTCGGCGCGGTCGGCCTGGCCCGCGGCGGCGCGTTGGCGCACCTTGGCCTTCTCCTCGTTGGGAATGCCGCTGGGCATGGGGCCACCCGGCACGAAGAGCACCGGCAGGTGCCCGAACTGCAGGGCGCCGATGAGCAGGCCCGGCACGATCTTGTCGCACACGCCCAGGCAGAGGGCCGCATCGAAGACGTTGTGCGACAGGGCCACGGCGGTGGCCATGGCGATGACGTCGCGGGAGAAGAGGGACAGCTCCATCCCCGGCTGGCCCTGGGTGATGCCGTCGCACATGGCGGGCACCCCGCCGGCCACCTGGGCCGTGGCCCCGGCGCCGCGCGCGGCCTCCTTGATCCAGCGGGGGAACGCGCCCAAAGGCTGGTGGGCGGACAGCATGTCGTTGTAGGCCGTCACCAGGCCCAGGTTGGGCTGCTTGCCTTCCCGCAGGGCGGCCTTGTCCGGGCCCGAGGCGGCGAAGGTGTGGGCGAGGTTCGCGCAGGACACCTCGCAGCGGTGGGGGGTGGCGGAGGCCGCCTCCCGGAGCTGGGCCAGGTACGCCTCCCGGGTCGGCCGGCTGCGCTGCCGGATCCGGTCTGTGAGGGCGGCCACGTGGGGATTCAGGGCCATGGGAGTTCCTTTTCCGGGCCGGTTTTGGGACCGGGCCGTGTAACATTATTACGTTTTGTAACCGGTTGCATAAAAAATAATCGTAGTATTTCTACATTCGGAGTCCCCATGAAGACCCTGCCTGATTTCGACATGGTGCTGTTCGGCGGGACGGGCGACCTCGCCATGCGCAAGCTGCTGCCCGCCCTCTACCAGCAGGTGAAGGCGGGCACCGTGAGCGCGGGATCGCGGGTGCTCGCGGCCGCCCGGAAGCAGCTCAGCCGGGAGGCCTTCCTCGAACTGGCGGAAACCAGCTGCCGGCCCTTCCTGGGCGAGGCCTACGATGCCGACACCTGGAAGGCCTTCGCGGAGCGCGTCAGCTACTTCCCCATGGATGTGCAGGATCCCGGGAGCTATGCCGCCCTGGGCGAGGCCCTGGGCCGGCATCCGGACCGGGTGCGGGTCTTCTACTACTCCACCTCGCCGGATTTCTTCGCCGACATCTCCGCGAACCTGGGCGCCGCGGGCCTCGTCTCCGCCTGCTCCCGCGTCGTGGTGGAGAAGCCTCTTGGCCACGACCTGGATTCCTCCCGGGAGATCAACGACGCGGTGGGGCGCCACTTCACGGAGCGGCAGATCTTCCGCATCGACCACTACCTGGGCAAGGAGCCCGTGCAGAACCTGCTGGCGCTGCGCTTCGGGAACGTGCTCTTCGAGCCTCTGTGGCGCCGAGAGTGGGTGCAGGACGTGCAGATCACCGTGGCCGAGCAGCTGGGCGTGGAGGGCCGCGGCGACTTCTACGAGCACACCGGCGCCCTGCGCGACATGCTGCAGAACCACCTGCTGCAGCTGCTCTGCATCGTGGCCATGGAGCCGCCCACGGCCAGCGATCCCGACGCGGTGCGCGACGAGAAGCTGAAGGTGCTGCGCTCGCTCAAGCCCTTCACGCCCGCGGACGTGGCCACCAAGACCGTGCGGGGCCAGTACAAGGCGGGCGCCGTGGGCAGCAAGCCCGTGGTGGCCTATGCGGAGGAGCCGGGCGTGGCGCCGGACAGCCGCACCGAGACTTTCGTGGCGGTGAAGGCCGAGATCGACACCTGGCGCTGGGCGGGCGTGCCCTTCTTCCTCCGCACCGGCAAGCGCATGCCGGAGAAGCTGGCGGAGATCGTCATCAACTTCCGGCCCGTGCCCCATCCCATCTTCGGCGAGGCGAGCCACGGCGGCCGGGCCAACCGCCTGATCATCCGCATGCAGCCCGACGAGAGCATGCGGCTCTACCTGGTGGCCAAGCAACCCGGCGACGCCATGGCGCTACACCCCGTGAACCTCAACCTCGACTTCGCCGAATCCTTCCGCGCCCGCCGCCTGGAGGCCTACGAGCGGCTGCTGCTGGACGCCATCCGCGGGCGGCTCACCCTCTTCGTGCGCCGCGACGAGCAGGAAGCGGCGTGGCGGTGGGTGGAGCCCATCCTCGACAGCTGGGAGGCCAGCGAGGACCGGCCCAAGGCCTACACCTCCGGCAGCTGGGGCCCCGCAGCCTCCAGCGCCCTGCTCTCCCGGGACGGCCTCGCCTGGAACGAGGAGGACTGAGGTGCCCGCCCTCCTGGAGTTCGCCGACGCCACGACCCTCACGGCGGCGCTGTGCCACCACGTGGTTCACCGGCTGAAGGAGGACCTGGCCCGGCAGGATCGGGCGGTCCTGGTGGTGTCCGGCGGGAAGAGCCCCGTCCCCCTCTTCAAGGCCCTGGCCCAACAGCCCCTGGCCTGGGACCGCGTGGTGATCACCCTGGCCGACGAGCGCTGGGTGCCGCCCGAACACGCGGACAGCAACGAGGCCCTGGTGCGGGCCCACCTCCTGAAGCACCAGGCGGTGGGGGCGCGGCTGCTGCCTTTCTGGAACGGCGACCCCACGCCCGAGACGGGGGCGGCGGCCCTGGGCGCAGAGCTGGCGACCCTGCCCCGCCCCTTCTCCCAGGTGATCCTGGGCATGGGGGAGGACGGCCACGTGGCCTCGCTGTTTCCGGACGCCGCCGAGTTGGCGGATGGCCTTCGCACGGCGGCGCCCGCCCTGGCCGTGCGGCCCACCCACGCGCCGCACCCTCGGGTGAGCCTCTCCCTGGCGGCCTTGCTCGACAGCCGCGACATCGCGCTGATGCTCTCGGGCCCGGCCAAGCGCCGCGTGCTGGAGCGGGCCCTCGGCGCGGGAACCGTCGAGGAGCTGCCCGTGCGGGCGATCCTCCGCCAGACCGTCACGCCGGTCTCGGTATTCTGGGCGGCGTGAGCATGTCCCTCCTCGGCCGCATCCAGGTCCTCCTTCCCGAGCTGCCGCCGTCGGAGCGGCGGGTGGCCGACCTGGTGCTGAACCGCCCGGTGGAGCTGGTCTCGGCCCCCATCTCGCAGATCGCGCTGTGGGCGGACGTGAGCCAGCCCACGGTCATCCGGTTCTGCCGCCGGCTGAAGTGCGCCGGGCTCACGGGCTTCAAGCTGCGCCTGGCGGGCGACCTCGGGGCGGGCATCCCCTTCGTCCACGCCAGCCTCGCCCCGGGCGACGACCTGGGGAACCTCATCGGCAAGGTGTTCGACCACGCCATGGCGGGCCTGACCCGGGGGCGCGACCTGCTGCGCCCGGCGGTCCTGGCGCAGGCTGTGGAGGCGCTGGACCGGGCCGGCCGCATCGAGTGCTACGGCCTGGGCAACTCAGGCGTCACGGCCCAGGACGCCCAGATGAAGCTCTTCCGCCTGGGCACGCCGACCTCGGTGTGCACCGATTCCCAGATGCAGCGGGTGGCCGCCGCCCTGCTGCCCGCCGACGCGGTGGTGCTGGCCATCTCCAACTCTGGGCGGACCCGGCCCCTGCTCGAGGTGGTGGCCCTGGCCCGCCGCTCAGGCGCCACCGTCATCGCGCTGACCCGCTCGAAGACACCCCTGGCCGAGGCCGCCGACATCCTGCTGCCCGCCGACGTGCAGGAGAACCCCGAGGTCTACGCCCCCATGGTGGCGCGGCTCGTCCACCTGGCCATCATCGACGTGCTCACGGTGGCCCTGGCCCTGCGCAAGGGGCCCGAGGCGATCACCCGCATGGAGGCCGCGAAGGCCTCCCTCCAGGCGACCCGCGATCCGATGTGACCGGCCGACGACCGCGAGCTCAGGGCGCGACCTCGGGCAGGGCGCGGCGGATGGGGCGGCCGGTCGCGTCGAGGACAGGGAGGAACCCGGACCGGTAGACGCGCTCGCCGTTGGGCAGGTCCTTCAGCCGCTCGGGATCGGCGGCCACGAGCTCGCGGCGGACCACCTCCTGGAAGGCGAAGGCCGCCTGCATGGTCTCGTCGAGGAAGTGGAAGGCGTTGGGGTTGGCGGTCTCCTCGAGCTTTCCCTTGCTGGCGGACTCGTACGCCAGGTAGAGGGCGCTGGCGATCCAGGGTTCCAGGGCGTCGCCACAGCGGTTCCAGGCGAGGATGGGTACCTGGATGTCGATCTCGTACTCCTGCTCGGTGACCAGGACCACGAGGCGGCCGTACCGCTGTTCCAGTCCCGGCACGAAGCGGTAGCGTGCCTTCCGCTCCGCCAGGATGAGCTTCCGCACCAGGTCCTGTAGGCTGGGGGAATGGGCGAGGGTCCAGGTGTAGGTGCTGAGGATGAGCGGGTCGGAACCCGGCAGCATGGGGAGGCCCACGCCGGGGGGAAGGGGCGGC
>JAFJUR010000192.1 GCA_017859995.1 Holophagaceae bacterium
GCCCTGGGTGCGCTGATAGGTGGTGGTGCGCTTCTTCTTGAAGATGATCACCTTCTTGGCGCGGTCATGGGTGATGACCTCGGCCTCGACCGTGGCGCCCTGCACGGTGGGCTTGCCCACCTTCAGGTCCCCGTTGTTGTCGATGAGCAGCACCTGGTCGAAGGTCACGGCCTGCTTGGGATCCTTCTCCAGCGTTTCCACGCGGAGGATATCGCCCTCGGCGACGCGGTACTGCTTCCCGCCGGTCTTGATGATTGCGAACATGAAAACCTCTTTGGTTGGGGCGTGTGGGCGGCAGTCCATTCGGATGCGCTTGGGAGCCCACGGCCAGGGCAAGGCCCATCAGTATGCGGGGAAAACCCTGTCGTCTCAAGGGAAATTCTTGAACCCGGGGACTTGGGCTTCAGGCCGGCCGCCGGGGATGGGATGATCGGGATCCGGAGATTCCCATGGCCCGTGATTTCCAGACCTTCCTGAAGCAGCTCGAGGCCGCGGGCGAGCTGGCCCGGGTAACCCCCCCGGTGGACCCGAACCTGGAGATGGGGGCCATCGCCGACCGGGTCTCCAAGCAGCCCGGGGGCGGGAAGGCCCTGCTCTTCGAACAACCCGCCGGGAAGACCATGCCCGTGGCCATGAACGCCTTCGGCAGCCTGAAGCGCATGGAGATGGCCCTGGGGGTGGACCGGGAGCCCCGGGGGCTGGACGCCATCGCCGACCGCATCGAAAAGCTGGTGCAGGAGGCCATGCCCAAGCCCGGCACCGGGTTCTTCGAGAAGCTGGCCAAGCTGCCCGTGCTGGCGGAAGTCGGCAACTGGATGCCCAAGACCGTGCGGAAGGGGATCTGCCAGGAGGTCGTGCTCAAGGGCGACCAGGTGAAGCTCACGGACCTGCCCGTGCTCACCACCTGGCCTGAGGATGGCGGCCCCTTCATCACCCTGGGCATGAGCCACACCCGCAACAAGCAGACCGGCCACCGCAACGTGGGCCTCTACCGCCTGCAGGTCTACGACGACCGGACGCTGGGCTTCCACACCCAGCTGCACCACGACGGTGCTCGCAACCGCCACGGCTACGCGAAGGACGAGCGCATGCCCGTGGCCGTGAGCTTCGGCGGCGATCCGGCGCTGACCTACGCCGCCACCGCGCCCCTGCCGCCCTTCCTCAGCGAGGTGATGTTCGCGGGCTTCCTGCGGGGCGAAGGCATCGAGATGGTGCCCTGCGTGACCAACGACCTGGAGGTTCCGGCGGATTCGGAGCTCGTCATCGAGGGCTACGTGAACCCCGGCGAGCTGCGCCGGGAGGGCCCCTTCGGCGACCACACCGGGTACTACTCCCTGGCCGACGACTACCCCGTGCTGCACGTGGAAGCCATCACCATGCGGAAGAGTCCGGTCTTTCCCGCCACCATCGTGGGCCGCCCGCCCCAGGAGGACGCCTACCTAGGCCTGGCCACGGAGCGCATCTTCCTGCCCCTGCTGAGGATGGTGCTGCCCGAAATTCGCGACATGCACCTGCCTGCGGCGGGCGCTTTCCACAACCTGGTGATCCTCTCCATGAAAAAGGAATACCCGGGCCATGCCCAGAAAGTCATGAACGCCATCTGGGGCACGGGCCAGATCATGTTCACCAAGGGCATCGTGGTGGTGGATGAAGACATCGACCCCCACGACCTGAACGAGGTGCTCTTCCGTCTCACCAGCAACGTGGATCCCAAGCGGGACATGCTCTTCACCGAAGGGCCGCTGGATGTGCTCGACCACGCCGCCGACCGCTTCGCCTTCGGCAGCAAGGTGGGCATTGACGCCACCCGGAAGAACCGGCCCTGGGACGGCTACGCACGCGAGTGGCCGCGGGACCTGGTGTTTCCCGGGGAGATCCTCGATCGCGTGAACCGCCGCTGGAAGGAATACGGGATCTGACACGGGGCCCCTCGCGGGCGCCCCGTGTCCCGGTGAGGTCCTAGAACCGCCAGCCCAGGCTCACCTGGGCGGTGTTGGCGTCGAAGGTCTTCCGGATGCCGCTGAACACGTAGCGCCCCTCGAGGTTCACGCGCTCGGAGAGCTGCCAGCCCAGGCCGGCGGTGAAGGCGAGCTTCGTGGTGCGCAGCCGGTCGGAGGCGGAGCCCGCCGTCTGGTCGAGGACCCAGTGCACCCCGCCCACGCCCGCCGCCAGGTAGGGCCTGCGGCCGCTGCCGAGGCGGAAGAGGTGGTCGAAGCTGACGAGGTAGTCCTTCGCGTAGGTCTTCACGCCGCCCACCGGTTGGCCCTCGGGGAACACGTTGAATTCCATCCGCGTGCGGCTGGCGTGGAACTCGCCGTGCTCGCGCGTCCACTGCAGGCCCACCCCGAAGCCGGTGCGGCCGTCCAGGCTCTCCTTCAGGTCGCGCAGGGGCGCACTGACTTGCACGGTGGCGCCGAAGGCCGAGGGCGTGCAGGTCCGTGCCGATCGTTTCGGACTGGGCGCGGGGGCGTCCTCCGCCATCAGCAGCGTGGCGCCGAGGCAGAGCGGCAGCAGGTACAGTCGTCGGGCGAGGGGCATGGGGTGCTCCTGGATCAAGGGCTCGGGGAGTCGAGCGGTGCTTCCCTGAAGCAGGGGCCGTGCCGGCTTGAAAACGCCCAGATGGCGCGGGTTCCCGTGGATGGGAGGTTCCGCCTCGTGGCAAGGCGCCACCCATGAGGCAGCTTGTCTCCTCGCGGGACATGCGAAGGGCCCCGCCATGGCGGGGCCCTTCGCTGGAGCCGGGACGGTCAGAACCGGATGGTGACGCCCGCCTGCAGCGCATCCGCCCGGAAGTCGCGGCTGATGCTGGAATGCACGAAGCGGAGTTCGGTGCCCACGGTGGCGTTCCACTGGTAGCCGGCGCCCGCGGCCACGCCGACCTTGGTGGTGCTGCTGGTCACCTTCGAAAGCGCGTCCTTGTGCTCGAAGGACCAGCGCATGGCCGCCACGCCGGCGGTGAAGTAGAGGCCTTCGGGCTTGCCGGCGAGGAAGAAGAGGTAGTCCCCGCCCAGGCTGAGGTACGAGGCGCTTTGCTTCACGCTGGCGAAGGAGGCCTCGGGATATACGGCGTAGTCCAGGCGGGGGCGCAGCATGTGGCCGTCCGTCAGGTCGAAGGTCCCGTGCACGCCGACGCCGGGGCCGGGCTTGTTGTCCGCGAAATCCTTGAGATCGCCCAGGGGCACATTGACCAGGCCCTGCACGCCATAGCGCGGGGCCTCGGCCTGAAGAGACAGAGCGGCGACCGCCAGGACGGCCAGGCTGGAAAGCGTCGAGGTCTTCATGAATCCTCCCGGGGTGGGCGGTCGGGCGGGGAGCCACCGGAGCACCGGGGATCATTTTTCCACAGTGGGGGAGATCGGAGCGGATTCAGATCTGAAAAAAGCGAAACTAGAAATAAAGATCTAGCTTGAGTTAATCCGTGCCAAGTGCTGGTTATTTCCCAACAAAAAGGCGCCCGGAGGGGCGCCTTTTTGTTGGGTGGGGCGAGCCTACTCGCCGTTCTCGGAGCGGCGCTCCTTGAGGCGACCTGCCTTGCCGAGCTTCTCGCGCAGGAAGTAGAGCTTGGCGCGGCGGACGCGGCCGTGGCGCAGCACTTCCAGCTTGTCGATGGTGGGGCTGTTGAGGGGGAAGATGCGTTCCACACCGACGCCGCTCGCAACCTTGCGGACGGTGAAGGAGGTGCGCATGCCGCCGCCCTTGATGCCGATGACGATGCCCTGGAAGAGCTGGATGCGCTCCTTCTCGCCTTCCTTCACCTTGACGTGCACCTTGACGGTGTCGCCGGGCTGGATGCGGGGCAGGTCGTGGCGAAGCAGGCTGGCTTCGAGTTGATCGATGATGTGGCTCATGTGGGCTCCTGGGCCAGCGGTCCCACACCGAGATCGGCGGACATGGCTCGAAAGTCCCCAGACGGGGAGTCCACCAGTCTAGCGGAAAGCCCTGGAAAGGAAAGGGGCCATTCTCGATGAATGGCCCCTCTCCGGCGGAAGGGATCCTAGAAGCGAACGTTTACGCCAGCCTGGATCAGGTCGAGGTCACCCTCCCAGGCCTTGCCCTTGATGTAGCGCAGGTCCGCGCCCACGGTCTTGTTGAACTGGTAGCCGGCGCCGGCGGCCAGGGCCAGCTTGTTCGTGGTCTCGCTGTCCGACCCACTGCCGAACCCGCCGAGGGTGACGTTGACGTCCACCTTCCACTGCACGGCGGCGATGCCGCCCGTCAGATAGAAGCCCTGGGGCTTGCCCTCCACGAAGTAGAGGTAGTCGACGCCGAGGGAGGTGCGGGTGAACGTCGTGCCGATCGAATCGCCGGCGAAGGTTTCCGTGTATTCGGGGAACCAGGTGTAGTCGAGGCGGGGGCGCAGCATGTGGCCGCCGCGGAGGTCGAAGGTGACCTGGGCGCCGAGGTTGAAGCCGACCTTGCTGTCGACCGCATCCTTGAGGTCGCTCTGGGGGAGGTTGATGCCTGCCTGCAGCCCGAAGCGGGGGCCTTCCTGAGCGCTGAGGGCCGTGCCCGCCAGGGTGGCCGCGATCAGGGTGAGCGCGCGAAGGTTCATGAAATCTCCAGATAAGCCCAAGCGGGGCCAGG
>JAFJUR010000193.1 GCA_017859995.1 Holophagaceae bacterium
CCAGGCCATCGCGCAGAGTTGCGACGTCTATTTCTACGAGCTGGCCTCCCGCATGGACGTGGATGACATCTACGCCACGGCGGAGAAGTACGGCCTCACAGAACGCACAGGCATCGACCTGCCGCAGGAGAAGCGCACCCGCATTCCGAGCCGCGCCTGGAAGCGCAAGGCTTCGCCCCGGGATCCCAAGTGGTATGCCGGCGAAACCATCAGCGTGGGCATCGGGCAGGGTGCCGTCGGCGTCACGCCCATCGGCCTCGCGCGCTTCTACGCCATGCTGGCGACCCGGGGAAAGGTGCTCACGCCGCACCTGTTCTATGGATTCCGCGCAGACCAGAACAACGAGCTGGAGCCGGCGCCAGCCCCCCCGCCGCAGAACACGACACTGGACGCCAAGCACTGGGCGATCCTGGATGAAGGTCTTGCCGAAGTGGTGCAGAGTGGCACCGCGGGCGCCAACCCCTTCATCCGCGAGATCGCGAAGGTCATCCCCTTCTCGGGCAAGACCGGCACGGCCCAGGTGGCGACCTTCGTGGACAAGGCCCACTACGCCCGCCAGGCGAAGAAGCTGAAGGACCATGCCCTCTTCGCGGGGTACGCGCCCCGGGAGCATCCCCAGATCGCCTTCGCCGTGGTGGTGGAGAACGCGGGCTTCGGCTCCACCGCCGCGGCGCCCATCGCCGCCAAGCTGGTGAAGTACTGGTTCGTGGATCGCCTGTCCAATCCGCTGCCAGCTCCGCGGGGCAAAATGGTCGATCCCTTCGCGCCGGAGAAAACGGAGGTCCCCGAATGAGGGAGCGCATCCGGGCCCTGGACCCGCGCCTCCTCTGGGTGATCGTGGCCCTCATCACCCTGGGGACACTGACGCTCTACTCGGCGGGGCGCAACACGCCCCAGGCCGGGATATGGCTCAAGCAGAGCGTCTGGAACCTGCTGGGCATGGCCCTGATGCTGGTGCTCGCCACCATGGATCCCCGCCGCGTCTTCCGCTATAGCTTCCCCGCCTACCTCCTCGGCCTGGTGGCCCTTGCGGCCGTGCTGGTGGTGGGCAAGAAGATCGGCGGTTCCACCCGCTGGTTCGTGGTGGCGGGGCAGACCTTCCAGCCCTCTGAGCTGATGAAGTGGATCACCCTGCTCTACGTGTCCCACCGGCTGGGCTCGCGGCCGGCGGACGCGGTGGGCCGCCTGGAGCTCTTCGGCGCCCTGGGCCTGGTGGTCTTTCCCATGCTGCTCATCCAGCGCCAGCCGGACCTGGGCATGGCCCTCAGCTTTCTGCCGATCCTCCTCATCATCCCGCTGATGAAGGGGCTACGGGCCCGGTGGGTGGTGACGCTCCTCCTCTTGGTGGCGGTGGGCGGTGTCGGCGCCTGGAAGGTCGCCCTGAAGCCCTACCAGAAGCAGCGGGTGATGATCTTCCTCGACCCATCCTCCGACCTTCAGGGCAAGGGCTACCAGGTGAACCAGAGCCGCATCGCCATCGGCTCCGGCGGGCTCATTGGTAAAGGCTTCACCAGCGGCTCCCAGACCCAGCTGAACTTCCTGCCCGTGAAGACCACGGATTTCGCCTTCAGCGTGTGGGCGGAGGAGCGCGGCTTCCTGGGCGTGCTGCTGGCGCTCGGGCTCTTCGGCCTTCTGCTGAGCCGAATCCTGGACGCAGCCCGCGCCGCCCACACCAATGCCGAAGCTTACTTCTGCGCCGGGGCCGCCGGCATCTTCGCCCTGCACCTGCTGGTGAACGTGGGCATGGTGGCGGGCGCCCTGCCCAACAAGGGCATGGTGCTGCCCTTCTTCAGCGCCGGGGGCAGCAGCACCCTGAGCTTCTTCCTGGCCCTGGGCCTCATCATGGGCATCCTGCATCGTTCGAGGGTGAAATGACCGACCTGCGGCAGCGGATGAAGGACCTGGCCGATCAGGTGCGCACGCACCGCCACCGGTACTACGTGCTGGACCAGCCCGTGGTCTCGGACGCCGAGTACGACGCTCTGGAGCGCGAACTGCGCGACCTGGAGGCGGCGCACCCCGACCTAGCCGATCCCAACAGCCCGACCCTGCGGGTGGGCGCTCCGCCGGTGGACGCCTTCGAGAAGCGGCGCCACGCGGTGCCGATGCTCAGCCTGGACAACGCCTACTCCGAATCGGAACTCCTCGAGTGGGAGGCCCGCTGGCGGAAACTCGCGCCGGAAGCAGAGCCGAGGTACGCGGCGGAGCTCAAGGTCGATGGGCTGTCCCTGTCGCTCCGATACGAGGGCCGCCGACTGGTGGAGGCGCTCACCCGCGGGGATGGGGAGACCGGCGAACTGGTGACGGAGAACGCGCGGACCGTCTCCGACATTCCGCTGTTGTTGTCGGAGGACGCCCCTGAAGCGCTCACGGTGAGAGGGGAGGTCTTCCTTTCCCGGAAGCGCTGGGAGGAGCTCAACCGTCAGCGCGACGCGCGCGGCGAGCCCCGCTTCGCCAACCCGAGGAACGCCGCCAGCGGCACCATGAAGCTGCTGGACAGCCGCGAAGTCGCGGCCCGGGGCCTCTCCTTCCTGCCCTGGCAGGTCCTCTGGGAGGACCGCCAGGTCGTGCTCCCCGACCAGGGCGCCGCCATGGCGGCCTTGGAAACCTGGGGGTTCAGCCGGATGCCGGCCCGAGCCGCCGGGGCCATGTCGGAGATGCTCCGCTTCATTGAGAGCCAGGCGGAGGCGCGGCTGATGCTGCCCTTCGACACGGATGGCGTGGTGCTGAAGGTCCTGGATGTAGCTGTGCAGCAGAAGGTGGGTGCCACCGACCGCATTCCCCGCTGGGCCATCGCCTTCAAGTACCCCGCCACCCAGGTGACCACCACGGTGCTGGGCATCACCTGGCAGGTGGGCCGTTCGGGCAAGCTCACGCCAGTGGCGGAGCTGGAGGCGGTGGAGGTGGCGGGGTCCACGGTGCGCCGCGCCACGCTCCACAACGTCGATGAGCTGGCACGGCTCGGGCTGAGGATCGGCCATCGCGTGTTCATCGAGAAGGGTGGCGAGGTGATTCCGAAGGTGGTGGCCCTGGTGCCAGGGGAAGAAACCCGGGACCTGCCGGCGCCCGTCGTTCCGGAAACCTGCCCGGTGTGCGCTGGCGAGGTGGGCAAGGCCGACGACGCCGAGGTGGCGATCCGCTGCCTCAACCCGGAGTGCCCCGCCAAGCTCGTGGCTCGCCTGCTGCACTTCGGCGGCCGCTCGGCCCTGGACATCGAGGGCATGGGCGAGGCGCTGGTGGAGCAGCTGGTGGCCTCTGGCCGCTTCGAACAGCCCTGGGAGGTGTTCACGCTTCTGGCGGATCCCCGCTCGGGCCTGGCGTACCTCTCGAGCCTCGACCGCATGGCGGAGAAGTCCGCGCAGAACCTGCTCGACGCGATGGAGGCCGCCCGCGTCAAGCCGCTCTCCCGCTGGATTCACGCCCTTGGCATTCCGATGGTGGGAGCCCGCACGGCGGAACTTCTCGCCGAGGCCTACCCTTCGCTGGAAAGCCTGTGGGCCGCCGATGAGCAGCGCCTGCAGGCGGTGGAGGAGGTGGGGCCGAAGGTGGCCGCCGCCCTGCGGGCCTTCGCCGCGCTGCACCCGGACCTGCCGACGCGGCTGGCGGCGCTGGAGGTGCAGCCCGCGGCGCCGGCGCCCCGGGATCATTCTGGCCTGCCCCTGTCCGGCGAAGTGGCCGTGGTCACCGGCACCTTGCCATCCCTCTCCCGGGAAGAGGCCGAGGCGTGGCTGAAGCGCCTGGGTGCGAAAGTGACGGGGAGCGTGTCACCCAAGACCACCCTGCTGCTGGCGGGAGAGAAGGCCGGCTCCAAGCTGGCCAAAGCTGAATCGCTGGGGATCCCTGTGCGGGATGAAGCCTGGTTGCGGGCCCAGGGCGCGTGACACAGGTGGGCCACGCGCCGGGTCAAAAAGCCCTGGACGGAGGCCGCCCCGCGTCCGATGATTCGGACAACCATCGACCGGGAATCCCGTGCTGACGCGCCTTGGCAAGTTTGAAATCGTTCGGCTTCTCGCCCAGGGAAGCATGGGCGAGGTCTACCTGGGCCGCGACCCGATCATTGGCCGGGAAGTGGCCATCAAGGTCATCCACACCTCGGCGGGCATGGGGCCCGAAGCCCGGGAGCGCTTCGCCACCGAGGCCCGGGCGGCGGGCGTGCTGAACCATCCGAACATCGTCACGGTCCACGAGATGGGGGAGGAGCAGGGCGTGCTCTACCTCGCCATGGAGCTGGTGAAGGGCGAGGATCTGGGGACGCTCATCCGCGCCGGCACCCTGACGCCCCGGGACACGCTGGAGGTGCTGGCCCAGGTCTGCGACGGGCTGGCCGTGGCCCATCGCCACCAGATCCTGCACCGCGACATCAAGCCTTCCAACATCCGGGTGGTGTGGGACGGGAAGCGGCTCCAGGCGAAGGTGCTGGATTTCGGCGTGGCCAAAGTCATCAACTCGGACACCACCGACGAGGGCACGGTCTTCGGCACGGTGAACTACATGGCGCCGGAATACCTGCAGAGCGGGCGCCCGGATTCCCGCAGC
>JAFJUR010000194.1 GCA_017859995.1 Holophagaceae bacterium
CCCCGTGAAGATCCTCATCGTGGACGATTCCTCGACGATGCGGCGCATCATCATCAACACCCTGTCCCGCATCGGCTACACCGACGTGGTCGAGGGTGAAAACGGCAAGAGCGGGCTCGAGAAGCTCGGCCAGGGCGGGGTGGAAATGATCATCACCGACTGGAACATGCCCGAGATGGATGGCCTCGAGTTCGTGAAGACGGTGCGCGGCCAGAACCCCGCCATTCCGATCCTCATGGTGACCACCAACGCCGCCAAGGAGGACATCGTCGAAGCCCTCCAGGCCGGCGTGAACAACTACGTGGTGAAGCCGTTCACCCCGGAGACCCTCAAGGAAAAGATCGAAGGCGCCTGCGCCGGCCCCTGCCGCCGTGCCCGCCCCCGCCCCGGCGGCTCCCCGCCGGCCCAGCCTCGACGAGCCCCAGAAGGACGGCAGCGGCCACGTCATTTCCGAGCTGGATACCGTCACCTCGGTGACGGAGCGCGAATCCAACAAAGTCATGGACCAGCTCGACCAGATCAGCCGCCTGGTCTCCCGCCAGCAGCAGCTCATCACCGACATGATGACCCACGAGGGCGCCCAGTCACCGGGGGCCCAGCAGGCCATCCACGAGGTCATGAGCGCCGGCAAGGAGATCCAGGACAAGGTCTTCGAGGCCATGGACCTGATGCAGTTCCAGGACATCACCCGCCAGAAGCTGGAGCGCATCGTCCACCACCTGCGCCAGATCCACGACTACATCGTCGATCTGCTT
Organism: Holophagaceae bacterium; assembly: GCA_017859995.1. Lineage (GTDB taxonomy): Bacteria > Acidobacteriota > Holophagae > Holophagales > Holophagaceae > Geothrix. The sequence continues at coordinate 756 of JAFJUR010000194.1, forward strand.
GGCACAGGCCTGAAGAGCGAATCCGAGCGGCCTTCCATCAGCCACACCATCGCCCAGACCGGTACCACGCCCGACGAGAACAAGGCCCATGCGGACGCGGTGATCGAGGCCTTCAAGTCCCAGAAGAAGGGGTAAGCCATGGCCGCCGAGTCCACCCAGGCGCTCCTCGCCACCGAGCTGGTGCCTTCGGGCCAGCTGGTGACCTTCACCCTGGATGGGGTGGAGTTCGGCCTGGACATCGACCGCGTTCAGGAGATCACCCACCGGACCGACGTCACCCCCGTGCCCGGCAGCCCCAGCTTCATCCTCGGCGTCATCAACCTCCGGGGTCTCATCATTCCCGTGATGGACAGCCGGATCCGGTTCCACCTGGCCCCGCAGGAGACCACCCCGAAAACCCGCATCATCGTGCTGCGCCTGGCCAGCGGACCCACCGGCCTGCAGGTGGATTCCGTGGCCGAGGTGGTGCGCCTTGAGGACCACACCATCCGTGAGACCCCGCCCCTCGTGGCGGGCATCCGTGCCGAATACCTGGCCGGCATGGTCACGGTCGGAAACCGCCTCATCACCCTCATCCACCTGGAGAAGCTGCTGGACAGCTCCGAGCTCTCCCGCCGGGCGGAGCTGGAGGATCTCGGCATGGCCGGGACCATCGGCTCGGGCGAGGCCACTGAAGAGGAAGTCGAGGAGGATGGCCGGCCCTTCGTGACCTTCCGTCTGGGCGCGGAATCCTTCGGCATCGCCCTCCACGAGGTGGAGGAGATCGTCGAACTGCCGCCGGTCACCAAGGTGCCCGACGCCCCGGACTACGTGCTGGGTGTCATCTGCCTCCGTGATCAGGTCATGCCCCTGGTGGATCTCTCGGAGATCCTCTCCATCCAGCAGGGCGATGCCGAGCGCAAGCGCGACATGGTGGTGCTGCTGTCCTTCGGCACGGCCCGGATCGGCGTGGTGGTCGACGAGATCCAGGAGATCCTCCGCGTCCAGGACGGCCAGACCCTGCCGCCGCCCCAGACCCTCTCCGAAGCCGAGCGCGAGCACCTGGAGGGCATCCTCCTCCTCCCCGGCCGGATGGTCAGCCTCATCAATGTGCTGAAGATCATCACCGGCGACGACCAGGAGAAGATCGCCGCCATGGGCCAGGGCCTCGGCCTCGCCGACACCCGCGCCCAGGAAACCATTCCGAGCCTCGAGCTGGTGGTGTTCCGCCTCGGCCCCGAAAGCTACGGCCTGCGCCTCCACGAAGTGCGCGAGATCATCATGGTGGGCCAGATCACGCCGGTGCCCCGCGCCCCCCACTTCGTCGACGGTGTGCTGAACCTCCGGGGCGAGGTGATGCCCGTGGTGGATCTGCGCACCCGCTTCGGCCTGGAGCGCGTCGAGCCCACGTCCATCTCCCGCATCCTCATCACGAGCATCGGCGGGGTCTTCACGGGCCTCGTGGTGGACGCGGTGGACGAGGTCCGCCCGGTGGAATTGAACCGTTTCGGTCCGCCCCCGGCCGTCACCGCCGTGGGCGCCAACCGCTACATCGAGAAGGTGGCGCGGCTGGACAACGGCATGATCTTCCTTCTCGAGCTGCAGCAGCTCCTGACCGACGCCGAGACCGAGCAGCTCCAGGGCCTCCAGGGGCGGCGGGGCGCGGCCAACAGGATGGGTGAGCCATGAGCGATTTCGCCCTCGACGACCCCAGTTTCTACGAGGATTTCCTCGTCGAAGCGCAGGAACACTTCGAACAGATCGAGGCCAACTTCCTGGCCCTTGAAGAGGCACCGGGCGACCTGGATCTGCTGAACGCCATCTTCCGCAGCGTCCACACCATCAAGGGCGCCGCCGGCTTCCTGGGATTGCAGAAGGTCCTCTCCCTCGCCCACATCGGCGAGAACGTGCTGGACGACCTCCGCAAATCCCGCATGGAGCTCAACGACCGGGTCATGGAGCTCCTGTTCGAGACCGTGGACATGCTCAAGATCCTGGTGGACGACGTGCGCATCCAGGTGCGCAAGCAGGGCGAGCCTGAGGATCCCGATCCCAGCGAGCTGATCCGCAACCTCGAATCCCTCAAGAAGGGCGGCGCGGCCGCAGCGGCTCCCAAGGCGGCGGCTGCCGGCGGCGAACTGCACCTGCCTGCGCTCCTGACCGGGCTGCATGAGGCGGGCCGGAAGGCGGCCGAGGCGAGCCTGGCGGAGGGCAAGAGCGTCCTCGCCATCCACGCTGAGCTGGCCGGCGCCATCTTTGGTACCGCGTTCAACCCCTTCTCCATGTTCCAGATGGTGGATCTCGTGGGTCGGTTGCTCTATCGGCAGATGGTCCCCCGGGAACCCCTGGTGACCCTCGACAGCTTCGACCCCAGGACATTCCACCTCGACCTGGTGATGGTCATCGAGGCCACCGAGCCCATCGAGGAGATCCGCAAGGTGTTCGGCGCGGTGACCCACGCCACCATCACCTTCCATCCCCTGAGCCTGGGCTCGGCCCCTGCGGAGGGTGCCGGCGACGGCGCGCCCGCCGCCGAGGATCGCCGCAAGGCCGGGCGCCGCAACTCCGACGACAAGGGCGCCTCCGACACCATCCGCGTGAGCCAGGCCAAGCTCGAGCAGTTCATGAACATCGTGGCCGAGCTGATCATCAGCAAGACCATGATCAGCCACCTGGTGGAGCGCCTCGTGCCCCAGGTCAACGGCCACCCGGCGGCGGCCGTGGCCAAGGAGCTGGCCCACGCTTCCGTCTACCTCGACCACGTCAGCAAGGAGATCCAGGCCTCGGTGCTGGGCATCCGCATGGTGCCGGTGAAAACCATCTTCTCCAAGTTCCCCCGCATGCTCCGCGACCTGGCCAAGGCCAGCGGGAAGAAGATCGACCTGCAGATGGCCGGGGAGGACACCGAGATCGACAAGAGCATCATCGAGGAGCTCGGCGATCCCATGATCCACCTCATCCGCAACAGCGCGGACCATGGCATCGAGTCGCCCGAAGCGCGCCTGAAGGCGGGCAAATCGGAAGTGGGCACCGTGATCCTCCGGGCGCGCCACGAAGGCGACAGCGTCATCGTCGAGATCGAGGACGACGGCAAGGGCATCGACCCGGCGGTCATCCGCGCCAAGGCGGTGGAGAAGGGCCTGATGACCCAGGACCGCGCGGACGCCATGGCCGACGACGAGGTGATCGAGCTGATCTTCGCGCCGGGCTTCAGCACCGCCGCCAAGGTGACCGACATCTCGGGCCGCGGCGTGGGCATGGACGTGGTGCGCTCCAATGTGCGCAAGCTGAACGGCCGCGTCGGCGTCCGGTCCACCGTGGGCAAGGGATCCATCTTCACCATCAAACTGCCGCTGACCCTCGCCATCATCGACGCGCTGCTGGTCAAGAGCGGCGGACAGGTCTTCGCGCTCCCCGGCACTGCCGTGGAGGAGACCCTGATCGTGCCGCCGGAGAGCATCTCCCACCTCACCAGCCGCCAGGCCATCAACCTGCGGGGCGAGGTGCTGGGCGTCTGCCGGTTGAAGCACCTCCTGAAATCGGATACGCCGACGAACCCGGCGGACGAGGCGGACGGCCTCTCCGTGGTGGTCGTCTCGGCGGCCGGGCGCCGCCTGGGGATCATCGTGGATACCTTCGTGCGCCGCCAGGAAGTGGTGATCAAGCCCCTGGCGCCCTACCTCGCCAGCCTGCCCGGCATCAGCGGAGCCTCCATCATGGGCGATGGCGGCGTGGTGTTGATTCTGGATCCGGCCGAACTCCTCCAGCTGGCGGTCCAGGAGGCTGTGTGAGCCTTGGCGCCGCGCCTCTGAATCAGGCCCCGACTCAGGCCGCATCCCAGGCCGCATTCCAGGCTCGGGGCGGGGGCAAGGAGGCCGTCCAGCACCGGTTCATGACCTT
>JAFJUR010000082.1 GCA_017859995.1 Holophagaceae bacterium
CTACCGCGCCACGGCGGCCTACGGCCACTTCGGGCGCCCCGAGTTCAGCTGGGAGAAGACCGACAAGGTCGACGCCCTTCGCAAGGCCGCCAAGTAGCCCCGCTCCGCCGCTTCTCCCCCCTGGGCCCGATCCGGGCCCAGGTTTCTGCCTGGCACCGACGGAAACTCCTCCAAATGGGCCCCGGCAACTCCGACCAAGGATCCTCCATGGACACCCGCACCAAAGGCTTCAACACCAAGCTCGTCCACGCGGGCATTCCGGAGGACGCGCACGGCAGCGTGGTGACCCCCATCTACCAGACCTCGACCTTCGCCTTCCGCAACGCCCAGCAAGGCGCCAACCGGTTCGCGGGCACTGAGGACGGCTACATCTACACCCGCATCGGCAACCCCACCACCTCCGCCCTGGAGGAGAACGTGGCCCAGCTTGAGAACGGCTTCGGGGCCACAGCCATGGCCAGCGGCATGGGCGCCGTCACGACCGTCTACCTGGCCCTGCTGAGTTCCGGCGACCACATGGTGAGCACCGACTCCGTGTACGGTCCCAGCCGCGGCCTCATGGAGAAGCACATGAGCCGGTTCGGCGTGGAGAGTTCCTACGTGGACACCTCCGACATCGAGAACCTCCGCCGGGCCATGAAGCCCAACACCAAGGTCGTCTACATCGAGTCGCCCTCCAACCCCGCCATGTCCGTGACCGACATCCGGGCCGCCGCCGAGATCGCCCATGCGGCGGGCGCCCTGCTCGTGGTGGACAACACCTTCGCCAGTCCTCATCTCCAGAAACCCCTGGATCTAGGCGCGGATCTGGTCCTGCATTCCGTGACCAAGTTCATCAACGGCCACGCCGACATCGTGGGCGGCATCGTGGTGGCCAAGACCCAGGCCCTCCACAAGCAGATTCGCGCCATGCTCGTGAACCTCGGCGCCAACATGGATCCCCACCAGGCCTACATGGTGAGCCGCGGCCTCAAGACGCTGGCCCTGCGCGTCGAGCGCGCCGAGGAGAACGCCCGCCGCGTCGCGCCCTGGCTGGAAGCTCATCCTCAGGTGGCCTGGGTGCGCTACATCGGGCTGCCCAGCCACCCCCAGCATGACCTCGCCAAGCAGCAGATGACCGGCTTCGGCTCCATGATCGCCTTCGAACTGAAGGGCGGCGTCGAAGCAGGCCGCGTGGTCATGGACAACGTGCACCTCGCCGGCCTGGCCGTGTCGCTGGGCGGCGTCGAAACCCTCGTCAGCCACCCGGCCTCCATGACCCACGCCAGCATGCCCCGGGAGAACCGTATCGCCGCCGGCATCACCGATGGGCTGGTCCGTCTCTCCGTCGGCATCGAGGACCTGGAGGACATTCTCGCCGACCTCGACCAGGCGCTGGCCTGCATCGCAACCAAGGCCTGATCCGACCCGCCCTCCCGGCTGATGGCGCCCTGCCAGGGCCCTGCCGGAGCATCGGAGAGTGGTTCATACTCTCCCCCATGCCCCTTCAGCCCCGCGCGAACCATCCGGGAATGCGTCCATGGACGTGACGCGCTTCTTCGGCACCCACCGCTTCGCCTGGCTCATGGAGCTCGGGCGGGCGGAGGGCTGCGCGTGGCACCTCATGCGGCGGGAGCTGGACGGGGCGCGCTTCCTCGCCCAGATCTGGTCGCCGCTGCCCACCGACCGCGACCTCGACCAGATCCGCGACACCTTCCTGGCCCGCTTCCTGGATGCCGCCCCTCTGGACCCCGTGGCCGGCCACATCGGCTTCGACCATGAGCAGGCCTGGTGCCTCCAGGCCCTCCAGGGCACGCCGCTTTCCCGGCTCTGGGCCGGCTGGGGCGACAGGCAGCGGAGCGCCCTGCGCGACCATCTGGCCGCCCAGCTGCAGGGGGATCCCCATCCCCGGTTCCTCCATCCGGAGGTGATCACCTTCCGGCCCGGCCTCACCCAGATCCCGAGGCTCATCGGGACCCCACCCTGGGGGCCTGAGGCCATTCCGCTCTTTCTCACCCCCACGGCGCCAGCGCCGGCCCTCTCCGAGGATCTGCCCTGGACCCAGGCCCGGGACCTCTCCGAAACCGTCGCCCGGCCCCTGCGGGGACGCGGCCAGGAGCTGCCGTACCTCAAGTCCCTCATGCTGGGCCTCAGCGCCCCCATTCCCATGGAACGCATCGTCCTGCTCCAGGGAGAGGAGGGCGTGGGCAAGGAACACCTGGCCGCCTGGGCCTGCGCGGTGGCCGAGGGCGAGGGCATCTGGGTACACGATCTGGCCGCGTCCTCGGAGGAGCCTCCCGGCCGGTTTCTCGGCCGCCTTCTGGAATCCCTGCTGCTGGGCAGCGAGGTCGACTTCTACGCGGAGAAACCCCACGCTGCCAAGGCCCTGTCCCTGCGCCTGCAGGCCTTCGCCTTCCTGACGGGGGGCCGCCACCTCAACGGCCAAGAGCTGGGCCCCGAGCCCGAGGAGATCCGGGCCGCCCTCGAAGCCATGGACTTCGCGGGCCTGCAACACCACCGGCTGATCCACCTCTCCGGCCTGGACCGGGCCACCCCGGGGGTGCTCGGACTAATCCGGGAGCTGGTGCATGCCTCCCACCTGCCCTGGCTCCTCTCCCTCACCTCCGGCGCCCAGGGCGCGGGCCTGAAGCCCCTCCTCACCCAGTTGCGCGGAGAACCCGCCGCGGCCCTGGTGGGGGTGAACCGGCTGGAGGACGAGGACCTGCGACTGGTCCTGGAGGACCTGCTCGGGACGCATGAGCTCCCCGAGGCGTTCCGCACCGAGCTGATCACCCAGAGCCTCGGCAACCCAGGCCTGCTCCAGAACTTCCTGGAACTGGCCCAGCAGTCCGGCACCATCACCTGGGAGCGGGACCGGTGGATCCTGGCGCCGGGCCAGCACGCCGCGCTGAAGGCCGAGGACGACCTCATGCGGCAGATCTTCCTGGGCCGCCTGCAGCGCCTCACGGCCGCCTCCGCCGCCGTGGTGCGGCTGCTGGCCCTCGCGGAGCGGCCCCTGCCCGCGGCCGCACTGGGCCGGGTGCTCGGCCTGCAGGGCGACGCCCTGGAGGACGCGCTCCACCTGGCTGAAGGATCGCGGCTGGTGCAGTTCCAGCGGGGCCTGGCCCGGATTCCGGAGCCGCGCTGGCGCGAGCTGGTGCTGGCTCATACACCCCAGCCAGAGCTCAAACGGCTGGCCCGGGCCCTGGTGTCCGCCTTCCAGGAACAGGGCTGGTCCAGCCCCCTCACCCTCCAGTCGCTCGCCTCGGACGAGGCCACCGCGCTCGCGGCGGTGCTCGCCTCCCTGGACAAGGCCCCCCCCGGCCCGCCCGGGGAAACCCGGCGCCTGGTGGACCAGGCCCTCCAGCTGAAGCCCGCCCCGGCTGACGAGGCCCGCCTGCTCGAGCACCTGGCGGATGCCTGGGCCTCGGGGGTCCACGCGCCGGAATCCATCCAGGAACGCCCGCCCGGCGAGGAGGCCCTGGAGGCCCTGACTGGGGCCCTGAACGCCCTGGCCCGGGTCACCCGCGGCGAGGGGACCGAACTCGTCGAGGCCCGACTCTACCGGAAACGGGCCATGCTCCACCTCCACCTGCGCCGCCCCGCCGAAGCCCAGGAGGCCCTCCAGGCGGCCGCCAGGCGGCTGATGGACCACCCCCTGCACCCCGAGCAGCCCCGCCTGCGGCTGGCCCTCGGGCAGCTGCACCTCCTCCAGGGGCACCTCACCAAGGGCATTCGGGCCTTGGAGGAAGGCTTGCAGCCCCAGGGCGGCTTCAAGCCCCTGCCGCAGGACCAGGCTGCCCTCATGCTCGTGCTCGGCCGGGCCCTGGCAGGGCAGTCCCAGTTCCTCCGCGCGGCCGCCATGCTTCAGTCCGCCCAGCGGATGCTGGAGCACGGCCAGGGCTTCCGCAGCCTGGTTCCGGTCCAGATCGCCCTGGCCGAGGTGCGCCTGGCCCAGGGCCAGTCCGACACCAGCGTGCTGCTTCTGAGGGAAGCCCTGCAGACGGCGCGGATGCAGGGGGACCTCGCGCTCCAGGCCCAGGGGCACCTCGCCCTGGGCATGGTCCGGAGCCTCCAGCAGTTCCTGGGGCCGGCCCTCTCCCACCTCGACCGGGCCCTCTCCCGGGCCCAGCGGCTGGGCGACACCGCCCAGGTCTTCCTCATCCAGACCTGGCGGGCCCGCACCTTCGCCGCCCTCGGCGACACGGTGTCCGCCGACCATGCCCAGTTCCAGGCCCTGGCCGATCAGCCCGCCCTCCTCTCCCCCGAGGAGCAAGGCGACCACCTCTTCCTGCAGGGCGAGGTGGCCCGGTTCCGCAGCGCCTGGCGGGACGGAGTCCGCCTCTTCCGAAACGCGGCGGACCACTACGAGCGCACGGGGCTGCTGTGGCGCCAGCGGCTGGCCCTGCTCCGCTTCAGCCAGGCCGTGGCCCGCGAGGCCAGGCAGTCCAGCCTGGAGGCCCCGGAGCAGGGCTGGGCCGTGCTGGAAAACCTGAAAGGCCCGGTCGAAGGGTCCGGCTCCCGCTGGCTCGATCTGGAGTGGCACCGGGCCCATGCCCTGCTGCTGTCGACGGTGCCCGCCACCGAGGCCGTGGTCCAGGAGGCGCTGGAGGCCTGGGGCCAGGTGCAGGCGGCGGCCCGGGACATGCAGTTCCCCGCGCTGGTCCTGGAGGCGAGCTCCGAAGGGGCGCAGCTGCTGCTCCAGCGCGGCGAGAAGCTGGGGGCCCGGGCGCGGATGCAGGATGCCTTCCCCAGCTTCCAGCAGCTCTGGACGCGGCTGCCGGAAGGCCAGGAATCGACCTTCCTCGGGCGGGAGGACCTGCACCGCTTCCGCCGGATGGTGGAGGCCGTGGGCCTGAAGTTCATCCAGCCGGAGCGCGCGGATCCGCTGGTGGACTGGACGCCCACCCAGATGAACCTGCCGGCCTTCCCCGATCCGGAGTGACGGGGAACCCCCATCGGTGTTCTCATGGGAGCCCACGGCTTCGACCTTCCAGCGGAGACCCCATGAGCCACCTGCCCGCCGACACGCGCGCCCACGTCACCCTGCCCCAGCTGCACACCTGGCACCACGCGGGCCGGAAGCTGGTCATGACCACCGCCTACGATGCGGTGACCGCGCGCATTGCCGACGCGGCCGGCGTTGACATCATCCTCGTGGGGGACAGCGTCGGGAACGTCTGCCTGGGCTTCGAGAACACGCTGCCCGTCAGCATGGCCATGATGAACCACCACCTGGAGGCCGTGGCCCGCACCCAGCCCGCCGCCATGCTGGTGGCGGACATGCCCTACCTGAGCTTCCACCTGAGCGTGGAGGACACCCTGAGGAACGCCGGGGGGTTCCTCCAGCGGGGCGCCCAGGCGGTGAAGCTGGAGGGCGGGGCCAAGCGGCTACCCATGATCCATGCCCTGTTGGATGCCGAGATCCCGGTCATGGGCCACCTGGGCCTCACGCCCCAGAGCGTGAACCCCATGGGGGGCTTCAAGGTGCAGGGCCGGCACAAGGGCGATGCCCTGCGGCTGCTGGAGGACGCTCAGAAGCTCCAGGACGCGGGCTGCTTCAGCATCGTGCTGGAGGGCATCCCCGCCGACCTGGCCGCGAAGGTCACCGAAACCATCGAGATCCCCACCATCGGCATCGGGGCCGGGCCCCACTGCTCGGGCCAGGTGCTGGTCTTCCATGACATCCTCGGACTGCTGCCGGGAACCTCTCCCAAGTTCGTCCGGCGCTATGCCGAAGGATTCGAAGACCTACGCACCGCGCTGGCCGCCTGGGCCGAGGATGTGAGGGCCGGAGGGTTCCCGGATGGCCGGGAATCTTATACCCTTCCAGAAGCCGTTCGTCCGGCTTTGACCCAGTGGCACCCCTGAGGCTGCCCTTGGTAAGCTGGCAGGCACCTTCGGAAGGATCCCGCTTTTGTCCATGCGAGTTGTACGTACCATCGCCGATCTGCGTGCCGTTCTTCGTCCCTTGAGAGAGGAAGGCAAGCGGATCGGCTTCGTCCCCACCATGGGATTCCTGCACGAGGGCCACGGGGCCCTGATCCGCCAGAGCGCGGCCCGCTGTGATGCCACCGTGGTCTCGATCTTCGTCAATCCCACCCAGTTCGGCCCCAGCGAAGACCTGGCCAACTACCCCCGGGACCTGGAACGGGACCAGAACCTCTGCCTCGATGCCGGCGCCACCGTGCTCTTCCTCCCAGAAGTGGCGGAAATCTACCCCACGGGGTTCCAGACCCACATCGAGCCCGGCCGTCTGGCCGAACCCCTCTGCGGGCGCTTCCGTCCGGGCCACTTCCGAGGCGTGGCCACGGTGGTGGCGAAGCTCTTCAACATCGTGCAGCCGGACCTGGCCTTCTTCGGCCAGAAGGACTTCCAGCAGACTGTGGTTGTCCGGCGCATGGCCCGGGACCTGAACCTTCCGGTGGACGTGGTGGTGGTGCCCACCATCCGCGAAGCCGATGGCCTGGCCCTCAGCAGCCGCAACACCTACCTCGACGAGGAGGCCCGCCGCCGGGCGCTCAGCATCAGTGAGGGCCTGCTGGCCGCCAAGGCCGCCTTCGAGGGGGGCGAGCGGAACGCCGCCAAGCTGCTCGAGCTGGCCAGGGCCCCCCTCTCCGGGGTGGATTCGGTCCAATACCTCGAGCTGGTGGACGCCCAGAACCTGGAGCCCTTCCAGGGCGAAGTGGACCGCGCCGTCGCCCTATGCGTGGCGGCCTACGTGGGCAGCACCCGCCTCATCGACAACGTCGTCCTGGCCCCGTCCCCCCTGGATGCGGTCCTGAATGTGAGCCTCAGCCCCCAGAGCGTCTAGAATGGATGCATCCCCCCACAGGCCATGCCGCTGACCGGGGGGTGTCAGGGGGTCCCATGCTCCTCCAAGTCCTGATCGCCACCAGCCTGCTGGCCCTGCCCCAGGGGCGCGGCCACGACAAGCGGGACCATGACGGCCCGCCGGGACATGGCCGCAAGGGCGTTCCCCCCGGCCTGGCCAAGAAGGGCGGCCTGCCGCCAGGCCTCGCCAAGAAATTCGGCCCCCGCCTTCCCGAGCGTCCCTACATCGCCGTGGACCCCCGCTACACCGACCGGGCCTGGTTCCTCATCGAGGGGCGCTGGGAGCTTCGCCAGGGCTTCAGCGTGGGCCTGCAGGCGGAGGTCCGCGACACCCTCCGCCTGCCCGCCGCGCCGCCACCCGTTCCCCTGCCGCGGGTCGGGATGGACCTCCACGTCGTGCTGTTCAACTAGGAGTCCGACATGTTCCGCACCCTGCTGGCCAGTTCGCTGATCGCCCTCGCCACCCTGTCCGCCGCCGCCTCGCCGGATCGCCCGGACCGGGACTACCGCCGAGATGAGCGCCGGGACGAGCGTCGTGATGACCGCCGAGAGGATCGGCGCGACGACCGCGAAGACCGCCGCCACTGGAAGGAACACGACAAGGCGGAGCGCAAGTACTGGAAGGATAGGGACAAAGAGGCCCGGAAGTACGAGCGCCACCGCTACGAGGACGACCGGCGGCACGGCCACCACGTTCCGCCGCCCTGGATGAACGGTTACTGGCGCCCCGAGGAGCACCGCCGCTACGTGGCCCTGGTACCCGGCGACCCGTCCCGGATGTACGTCTTCCTGGAGGGCCGGTGGGTGTTGCGGCAGGTCCGCGATCCCCGCGCCCGCCTGGACCTCGAGGGGGCCTTCCGCCTGCCCGTGGCCCCACCCCCCGTGGCGCCGCCACGGATCGGCGTGGACCTGCATGTGGTCCTCTTCAACTAGGCTTGGGTAAAAATCGAGGCTGGACCCAGGGTAGTCCTGGGCCCATCCTTATGCGTTGGCCGGGACTCCGGAGGGAGCCTGGACCGGAGGATGCATGCTGCGCCACTTCCTGCTCGGAAAGATCCATCGCGCCACCGTGACGAGGGCCGATCTGGACTATGTGGGATCCATCACCCTGGATCCGCTGCTCATCGAAGCCGCCGGCTTCATGGAGAACGAGAAGATCGACATCTACGACGTGACCAACGGTTCGCGCCTGTCGACCTACGTCATTCCGGGCGTGGCGGGCTCCGGTGAGGTAGGCATCAATGGCGCGGCGGCTCATCTGGTGAACGCCGGTGACCTGGTGATCATCGCCGCCTACGGCTGGATGACCCCGGAGGAGGCCGAGACCGTGGCTCCGAAGGTGGTTTTCGTGGACGAGCGCAACCGCATCACCGAGCGCCGGACTCAGGAACGGACCCCCCTCTGCGTGGCCGCCTTCACGGACTGAAGGCGTTGGCAGGATTCACAGGATTGAAAGCAGGATTGACAAGATTCGGGCCTGGTTCCGCCAGATCAAGGCACCTCGCCAAGACCTTAACCCTTGTTAATCCGTCCTTTAATCCTGCCAGTCCTGTCCTGGCTCCTGTTTTTTCAGGAATAGAATCTCATCCAGGAACCTTTGACCGTTGGCGCGGCATCCAAGGGTCATGGTAGAAATGGATCACCCTTCGGTCTGGTACGACCCCGGGGCCCGCGGGGGTGGCAAGGCGCCCACCTGCAAAGTTCTGAAAGGTTGGTTCCATGGAAGTACGCAAGTCCCTGGTGGTCAATTCGACCCCCCTGGAGACGCGCATCGCCCTGCTTGAGAACGGGCAGCTCTGCGAGCTGTTCCTCGAGCGGACGATGAACAAGAGCCAGGTGGGGGATGTCTACAAGGGTCGGGTGGCCAAGCTGCTTCCCGGCATGCAGAGCGCCTTCGTCAACATCGGCGGCGTCAAGGATGGCTTCCTCTACCTGGATGACCCCGTCGCCCAGCGTCTGGGCGCTGACCTCTCGGCCGAGGAGGAGGGCGACGAGACCGCCTCGGAGGACCTGCCCCCGCCTCCGCCGCCCCTCCCTCCCCTCAAGGAAGGGGAGGAGACCCTCGTTCAGGTTGTCAAAGATCCCATCGGTTCCAAGGGTCCCCGGCTGTCCCGGCACTTGAGCTTCCCGGGCCGTTTCCTGGTCTTCATGCCCGGCATCGACCACATCGGCATCTCCCGGAAGATCACCGACCCCGAGGAACGGGAGCGCCTCCGAGAGCTGATCCGCAGCCACGTCCAGCCCGGTGAGGGCTTCATCGTCCGCACGGCGGCCATCGGCGAAAAGGATGAGGACCTGATCGGCGACGTGGTCTTCCTGCGCCAGATGTGGCAGGAGATCCGCGCCAAGGCCGAGGTCGTACCCGCGCCGGGGCTGGTGTGGCAGGATCTGCGCCTGCTCCAGAAGGTCATGCGCGACATCTTCCGCGAAGAAGTTTCCACCTTCTGGGTGGATGACAGCACCGCCCACCAGGAGGTGCTCGCCTTCGTGGAGAAGCTGCATCCCGAATGGGCCAACCGGGTGAAGCACTTCACCTCGGACCTGCCCATCTTCGAGGCCTTCGGCATCGAGGCTGAGATCGACGCCGCCCGCCAGCCCAAGGTGTTCCTCAAGCACGGCGGCTCCATCGTGCTGAACCAGACGGAAGCCCTCGTCAGCGTGGACGTGAACACGGGCAAGTTCGTGGGCAAGAAGGATCTGGAGGAAACCGTCTACCTCACCAACCTCGAAGCCATCCCCGAGATCGTGCGACAGCTCCGCCTGCGCAACCTGGGCGGCATCGTGGTGATCGACTTCATCGACATGGTGGATCCGTCGCACCGGGACGAGGTGCTCACCCGGCTGCAGGACGAGCTCAAGCGCGACCGGAACCACGCTCGCGCCGGGGGCATCTCCGAATTCGGCCTGGTGGAACTCACCCGCAAGCGCACGGGCCCTTCCCTGGAGCGGCAGCTCACCCAGCCCTGCCCCACCTGCAACGGCGCCGGCCGCACCCAGAACCCCGAGACCTCCCTGCTCAAGGCCTACCGCGAAATGGTCCGCCTGGGCGAGCGCCTGCGGGGCGCGGACGTGCGCCTGACCCTGCATCCGGAACTGGCCGCCGCCCTCCACCAGGAAGCCCGCGAAGGCCTGCTCCAGCTCGCCCGCCTGCTCGGCGCCCGCGTCCAGTGGATCGAGCGCGCCGACACACCCCGCTACGCCGTGGTCCTGGATCTCCAGATGCCAGGCCAGGCCACCGCCAGCGCCTAGGTTCGACCCCCTCTCGACGCGGCCCTCAGCCCAGGCAGGTCGGGCAGCGCAAGCCGTCTTGCAATCCCTGGATCAACTCCGGGAGGCGAGAGAGGTTGCGCACCTCGTAGATGGGCGCATCCGAATCATGGGGCGGCCGCGGAGCGCCATCCCGGTTCACCCAGACCGCCGTCCAGCCAACGGCGATGGCGCCTTCCACGTCATCCGTCCAGCTGTCGCCCACCATCACGAGGTTTCCTGGAAAGGCCCCCAGCTTGCGCTGGACGGCCTCGAAGGCGGCGGCCTCGGGCTTGAGGGCCCCGATCTCGGCGCTCAGCATCCGGGTGCGGATCCGTTCGCTGATGCCCAGGCGGTCGAGCAGCTCCAGGCCGAAGGTCTGGGTGTTGGAGAGGAGTGCCACCCGCGCCAGATCCCGCACCGCGCCCACAGCCTCGGGCGCCCCGGCGAAGCACTCGGCCTGGGCGCCAGCCTCCTGGAAGGCCTGCACCATGGCCTCCACCTGTTGGGCGTCGAGCCCCACCGGATCCTGCCAGGCTTCCAGGAAGCTCCGCACCGAGGCATGGGGCCGAGCCATTCCATCCCGCACCACTGTCTTGAAGAGGTGGGCCTGCTCCGGGCGCAGCAAATCCCGCATCCGCTGGAAGGGGCTACCCGCGGGACTGAACACCAACGTGTTCCAGAGGTCGAAGACGACGGCCCGGATCATGGCTTCGATCGCCTCATCGCCCACTGTCCTTGCGGGTGCGGAAGGGCACACCGAACTCGATGCCAAGCACCTCGAACCGGGCCTCGCCGGCGAGGTTCCAGGTGGCAGGCTCGCGGCGGAGGATCGCGCCGGACAGGGGGCCCCAGGCCTCCTTGAGATCGCCATAACCCAACGCCACCTCCACTTTCAGGACGCTGCGGCCTTTCGGGGCGAGGTCCGCGCCTTCAGGAAAGCTCACGGCTCCGATGGCGTGGTCGGCGTCCTGGGCGGTCAGCCGCAGGTCCCCCGCCACCCGGCGGGTGCGCAGCCGCTGGTCCGACGGATTGTCCACGCCCACGTCGAGCCGGATGCGCAGCCGCGACTGCTCCAGAGGAAAGGCCAGCTCGAGGCGCGGCTCGACCCGATCGAGGGTGAAGCGCAGTTGCCGGGCCGCCTCCTCGTACCGCAGGGCGGGGTTGATGGCCTCGCAGCCGACCAGGAGCACCAGCGCGGGCAGGGCCCAGAGGCGTCTCATCTCAGGCTCCGCGGTAGATCACGCAGTTGTCGGTGGTCTCGAACACCTCGATCTGGCACAGCTGGGGGAGCAGCGGCTTCAGCTGCCCCCAGATCCACACGGAGATGTTCTCCGCGGTGGAGAGGGGGATGAGGTCATTCAGGAAGCGGTGGTCCAGCTTGGAGATCACCTGCTCGACCACCACCTTGGAGAGGTCGTCGAAGTCGATGATCATGCCCGTCTCGGGGTTCACGGTGCCTTCCAGCAGCACGAAGAGCTTGTAGCTGTGGCCATGCAGGTTCCGGCACTTGCCCGGATGGTTGTAGATGAAGTGGGCGGCTTCAAACCAGTATTCTTTGCGCAGGATCATGGCACTCACGAAGAAAAGGCCCCGCGGGAACGGGGCCCTTCATTCTACCAGCAGGCGGCAGCCTACTTGATGGGTCAGGGCCTGGAGGTTCTCCTGCCAGTTGGTGTCGCGGCGGATGCGCTGGGGCACCAGGACCGTGTCGCCCGGCTCCACCGCCTTGCCTTCCACCCAGCTGTCCAGGATGCGCCCGTCGGCCTTGAGCAGGCGAAGGTTGGACATGTCGGCATTGCGGGTGGGCCCGCCCGCCAGTTTCAAGAGGTCAGAGACCTTGGCGCCCTTGCCCACTTTGTAGGTGGCGAAGGGACTGGCGGTCTCGCCCACGACGTAGGCGGCCTCGGTGGTGCGGGGGATGACGATCTCGTCCCCGTCCTCCATGTCCACGTCCGATTGTGGATCGCCCTTCATCACACCGCGGAAATCCACCACCATCCGATTCAGGCTTCCGGCCAGAAGGCCGTGGAGGAGGGGGTTCTTCTGGAGCTGGCCCGACAGGGGCTGCCGCTTGGTCTCATTCAGCCGCTCGAGGATTTCGTTGATGCCCTTCGCCGTAGGATCCTTCCCCGCCAGACCCGATTCCTCCGCGGCCCGCTGAAGCGACGGATCCTGGGCATTCATCCGCCGAAGGAAGATGCCTGCCTGCGGCATGGCGTCGGGAGTGAACCCCCCGGCGCGCCGGATCAATTCCGACAGTCGGGGGCGATCCGAATCAAGCGTGTAGGAACCTGGCCGGAGCACCTGGCCCGTGATCCGGACCGTGCGATGCACCTTGTAATCTGGCTTTTCGAACAGGCTCAATTGATCGTCCGCCTCGATGCGGGGATTCACCGCATCGTCCAGGAGGCTCAAGGGACTCCCCGCTTCTGAGGAGAGGAGCTTCGTGAGGTCCAGGCGAATCACCTCGCTGGGTCGGCCCTCACGGCTGTGGGCCAATTCTGCCACCAGGCGATCCGCCCATTTGGCGGGCACGCCAGCCCTGAAGATCAGGTCAGAGGCTCGCATGCCGGCATGGAAGGCATAGGTGCCGGGCCGGGCCACCGGCCCGATCACCGTGACCAGGCGGGGCAGGCGCAGGTCTTCCAAGCGAAACAGCTCGATTCGATCGCGGTCTTCCAGCAGGATGTTGTTCGCAGGGTCACCCGCCAACGCCTTATCCACGTCAAAGGTCTGGAAGCGAGTGGTGCCATCCAGGGCGGTGTGGACCACCTCGCCCCGAGCCCGGTAGGTGTCAGGCAACACCTGCTCCTGCCGCTTCAGGAGGTCCGCCACCCGCATGCCCTCCTGCCGGGCATAGAAGCCGGGCACGCGAGCCCATCCCGCAAGCTCGACCACTGGCCCCGTCCGCTCCCGGCGCACCGGCGCGGACAGCACGTCGCCACGGTGGACGACGATCCGCCCGGCTTCGGCCAGGGCCACGTCCTGTCCTCGGATGATGCCGGAGACATCGCGCTGCCGCAGGTTGAGGGTCCCCTCGCCGGCCTCCATGGCCAGACCGCCCGCGAACCGCAAGGCGTCTGCCACGGTCTCTCCAGGCTTCATTTCGAACTGCATGGCGGGCGCTCGCCCTGTCTGCTCCCAGCGCTGGAGCCACTCTGGTTGCCGGCTGGAGTTGGATTGAAGGATGGGCAGGTTCGTCTCCGGGTTGAGCCGGATCCGGTAATCTCCCGCAGGCGCATCCTTGAGGGCCACCAGCTGCCGCTTCAGAAAGAAGAGCCGGTCTTCGAGGGAGGATCGCTCGGTCAAGCTGAGGTCTACGGGCGCTTTGACCGTTCGGGCAGGCGCCAAGCCACCCTGCTCCGGAGTTTCCTCAACCTTGGATTCCTGGCCAGAGGCCAACTGAGCCTCGATGGCTCTGATTTCCCGCTGGAACCGCTCTCGCTGTTCTTTCAGGGGATCCAGGTCACTGGCAAGGGCATCGGTTTGGTCTCCCTTTTTCGGAGCTTCGGCCGGCTGCGCCACCACCCGCTGGAAGGCTCCCTCCAGAAGCACCTGTGACTGCGCCAACGGGACGAACACGGTATCACCGCTCTGCAAGGCCACATTGGGATTGCCCAGGCCCTCGGCACGCAGCGGGTAGAGGTCCAGGCCGGCAACCTGCCGGCCGCCCCGCATCACACGGATGTCGCGGTAGCTGCCTGCGGCGGTGGGCCCCCCGGCCAGGCTGAGCACGTTCACCAGGGAGCTCAGGCTCGACACCAGGTAGCTGCCGGGCTTGTAGACCTCGCCCATGACAAAGACCCGGACCTCGCGGAGCTTGATCACCTGCAGGTCCACCGTGGAGCGGGAGAAGTTCCGCCCCACCAGGCCCTGAACCACGGTCTTGGCCTTCCCCAGCGTGAGTCCGCCCACCTTGGCGGTACCCACCTTGGGAATCACGATTTCGCCCCGGCCATCCACCTGGACCGGGAGGTCGAAGGTGGCGCTGCCGAACACATTGAGGTTCAACCGGTCCCCCGTGCCCAGCACATAGTCTTCGGCAATCCCCCCCTCAGTCGCGGCCGACCCCCGCTGACGCATCAGGAAGAGATCCGCGGCGAACCGCTTCACGCCCTTCTCACGGCGCTTCATGGCTCGGATCTCTTCGTCCAGTTTCTCATCCTCGCCACGGTTCCGGGCGGTGTCTTCGGCGGAGGCGGTCGCCTGGGCTGTCGCGGAGCCCTTCGAAGGAACCGCGTCGGCTCCCGCGGTGCCAACGCCCTGGGCGGCTGCGGCCTGCTTCAGCGCCTGGAGATCAAGCCCCTGAGGCAACTGGGCGAACGCGGCCGTCACAGCCATCAGGGAAATGAGAAAGCGGGGAACACGCATGGTGACTGTCCTATGTGATGAGGGCCCCCGGACTCAGATCTGATTCGCATCGGAGGCGGAACCGACTTCCATCGAGTATGCCTCAGCCTCGAGGTATCGCCCATGGAACCAGAGGCCCCGTGCCCGTGCCCCCTAGAGCTTGGGGTGAGACCCGGAGGGCTCGCGGACTGCCCCGGACATCATGAAGGGGATCTCGCGGCGCACCTGGGCCGGCACTGCCTTCAGCGCGGACTTGGTTACACGGTCCTTGAAGGCCTTGAAGGCCAGGAGGGCCAGGATTCCGATTCCCAGTGTGGAGGCTTCGGCATGGCCCGGAACGGCCGTGGCCCGCAGCATGGGCAGGGCCGCCAAGGAAAGCAGGATGGGCGTGGCGATCCAGGAGCGCCCCTTGACCCGGTCCATCATCCAGTGGTGAAGGTGACTGCGGTCCGCTTCGCCCAGCGGCAGTCCCTTCCATCGGCGAATCCCCACGACCAGGCTGACATCCACGATCGGGTACGCGAATACCCAGAGCAGAAGATCAGGATTGGTCAGCGCGAAGGCCTTGACTCCCAGAATCGCGAACAGGGTGCCCATCATCAGAGCGCCACAATCGCCCAGGAAATGCCTGGCCTTCGGGAAATTCAAAAGGATGACGGCCGCCAGCACGCCCCAGAGGAGTGGAACCCGGAGACCCAGGTTCCACCCGAGAACTCCGAGCAGCAGGGATGCGAATCCAAGCGAGAGTCCATTGATGCCGTCAATGAGGTTGTAGGCCTGAGGGACGGCCCAGAACCAGCACATGAGGAGGGGGACGATGAGGACTGGATGATTGGGTAGGGTCATTCCAAGGAACGTCACCTGTTCCGCGGCTTGGCCCAAAGAATGGGTCACATGGAGGGCCAAGGCGACAGCAACGCCCAAGCCGACCAGGGCCTTGTACCGGGCCCGGAGGTTGAAGCGATCATCCAGCAGGCCGGTCAACGCCATGATGTGGATGGCGAACCAATCCACGGGGTGCAGGTGGATGGGGAACGTGCCCGTCAGCTGGACCAGGACAAGGGCAATCCAGAGGGCCAGCCCCCCGGTCCGCGGGGTCGGGCGAACATGGCGCTTTCTCGTGGCATCCGGGCGGTCCATGAACCCAAGGGGCGCCACCCAGCGGATCAACCCCCAGGAAAGCGCGAGGCCCCCGGCACAACCGATGATTACCTGGGTCCAATCCGAAAGCACATTCCCCTCAGTGTTGGTTCAAAGCGAGATCGACGCCGGAAGCATCTGGGGCTGAATCATTGCCAAGACGACCATCTTCCCAGCAAACCCAGCCACAACCAAGCAAATACCTTGCAAATCACGTCACCCTTGAAGCTGATTCCACCGGAGATACCTATTCTTTGATTGAATTGAAAAGAGATCCCTGTCACAAGAAGCCGACCCACGACCCGGCCCAGGGATGGAGAGCGCCGAGCGAACCAGACACGGCAAGCGCAGCAGAATCTTTCATGCGGGAGCGATACGGCATTTGGAAAGAGCGGGACGAGCATCGATGGTCATTGATCGCACAGCCGCCTCGGGAACCTCAAGCTGAAGCGGTGAACGGTCGTTTTCGTCCCCCGAACGGTCGTCCAACGAACCCGCCTTCGCGGCAAGACTCCTGTTATCCTGACGCTGCCGATTTTATCTGCTCTCCTTCGGCGGCGACCTCTGCAGGAAGCCCACCTCCCCCTCCTGATCCAGGACTCGGCGGACGGGTTTCATGGAGCGATCGCAGGAGACCCGGGCCGGTGCCCAGGATCTGGGGGAGCCACGCGGGCCCGAGGGCCCCGGAGAGTTCATGAACGCTTTGAAATTCAACCCCACCACCGTCTCGGTGGACCTGGGCGGCACGCCCATCAGCCTCGAGACCGGCCGCATCGCCAAGCAGGCCCACGGCGCCGTCGTTGTCCGCCAGGGCGACACCATGGTCCTCGTGGCGGTGTGCTACGGCACCCCCCGGGAAGGCATCGACTTCTTCCCCCTCACCGTGGACTACCGCGAGCCCGTGCTGGCCGCGGGCAAGATCCCTGGCGGCTGGTTCAAGCGCGAGGGCCGTCCCACCACCAAGGAAACCCTCACCAGCCGCCTCATCGACCGCCCGCTGCGCCCCCTCTTCGAAGAGGGCTACAACGGCGACACCATGATCACCGCCCAGGTGCTCAGCTACGACGGCCAGCACGCCCCCGAGACCCTCGCCATGGTCGGCGCCTCCGCGGCCCTCATCATCAGCGAGATCCCCTTCGTGAACCCCGTGGGCGGCGTCCGCGTGGGCCGCGTCAACGGCCAGCTGATCGTGAACCCCACGGTGGACCAGCGCGCCGACAGCGACATCGACTTGCTGGTGGCCGGCACCGCCGACGCCCTGGTGATGGTGGAGTGCGGCGCCAAGGAAGTGCTGGAAGCCGACATGGTCAAGGCCCTCGCCTTCGGCCATGAGCAGATCAAGACCCTGGTGAAGCTGCAGAAGGACCTGCAGGCCAAGGTGGGCAAGCCCAAGGTCGCCGCCGCCAAGGCCGAGCGGAACGAATCCCTCTACAAGGAAGTGGCCGCCGCCTTCGCCGAGAAGCTCTTCGCTGCGCTGACCATGAAGGTGAAGATCGAGAGCTACAAGACCATCGACCTCCTCAAGAAGGAAGCCATCGCCCAGTTCTGCGCCGAGAAGCCGGAGCTGAAGAAGGACCTGGTCGCCTGCTTCGACGAGCTGAAGGAGACCCTCTTCCGCAACGCCATCCTCAAGCAGGGTGTGCGTCTGGACGGCCGCAAGTTCGACCAGATCCGCCCCCTGAACATCGAAGTGGGCGTGCTGCCCGCGGCCCACGGCAGCTGCCTCTTCACCCGCGGTGAAACGCAGGCGCTGGTCACCGCCACCCTGGGCACCATCCAGAACACCCAGATCATTGACGGCCTGGAAGAGGAGTACAAGAAGAAGTTCTACCTCCACTACAACTTCCCCGGCTACAGCGTGGGCGAGTGCAAGCCCAACCGCGGGCCCGGCCGCCGCGAGATCGGC
>JAFJUR010000195.1 GCA_017859995.1 Holophagaceae bacterium
TCGCGGCCCGTGAGCATGGAGAACACGGAGGCCATGCTCTCGGCGAAGGCGCCGCCGACCTTCTGGAAGAATTCAGTGTCTCGGGCTTCCATCGCTCACCCTTCCGACCGGCTGCCGGTCACTTGGAATACGCGTTTTCCGTTGGGATTCAGGGCCACCAGCCCCTTGAAGCGGGGGATGCTGTCCACGCAGAGGTCCAGCTCCGCGTCGAAGCGCTTGGTGAGCGGGATCAGGTCGCCGGCCTTCAGCTGGAGGACCTCCTCCATGCTCAGGCTGGTGCCGCGGATCTCGGCTGCGGCCTCCATGGGGCACCGCTTCAGGCTGGCCATGAGCAGGCGCGCCTCCTCGAAGGTGGAGGACTTCTTGTAGCCCGTGAACATCTCCTGGTCGAACTTGGTGGAGATGGGCTCGAGGATGATGCTCGGAATGGCCAGGTTGATCATGCCGCTGACCGGGCCCATCTTCACCTCGAAGACCACGAGCAGCACCACTTCGTTGGGAGCGACGATCTGGATGAGCTGGGGGCTGGTCTCCCGGGCCTGGATGCGGAAATCCAGATCCACGATGCCGCGCCAGGCCTCGCGGAGGTCCTCCAGCACCAGCTTCAGCACCCCGTCGAAGATGCTCTGCTCGATGTCGGTCATGGTGCGCAGCTGCTTTAGCGGCTCGCCGGGGCCGCCCAGCATCTTGTCGATGATGGGGAACACCAGGGTGGGGTTCACCTCCAGGGCCAGCGCGCCTTCGAGGGGCTTGATGGAGATGGCGTTGAAGCAGGTGGGGTCGGGCACCGAGAGGAGGAATTCCTGGTAGCTGAGCTGCTCGACGCTCACCAGGTTCACTTCCGTAATGGTCCGCAGGTAGGCGCTGAGGGAACTGGAGAAGTTCCGGGCGAAGCGGTCGTGCATGAAGTGCAGGGAGCGCATCTGCTCCCGGCTCACCCGGTCGGGGCGCCGGAAGTTGTAGAGGGTGACCTTGCGCTGGACCTGGGCCTTTTTTGCCTGGGCCGGGGCCGCACCCCGCTCCTGTCCCCCCCCCGCCGCGGCCTTTCCGGCCGGCTTGGTGTGGGACTTAAGTAGTGCGTCCACTTCCTCTTGGCTTAGAATCTTGGCCATGGATTACCCTTCGATGTGCTTTTCCAGGAGCTTGCCCCGGAGCCGCAGCATGGCCTTGGTATGCAATTGGGATACCCGGGATTCGGTGATGTTCAGCAGCGTCCCGATTTCCTTCATGGTCAGCTCGTCGAAGTAGTAGAGCTGGACCACGAACTTCTCCTTCTTGGGCAGCACCTCCATGGCGTCCCGGAGGATCTCCTTGATCTCGGAGGCCTGGAAGGTCTGGTGGGGGTCCTCGGCGTCGGGATCGGGCACGAAGCTGATGAGGCTTTCGCCTTCGCCGTCCTCGCCCACCTCGACGAAGGTGCCGAGGGTGACGCCCTTCAGCTCGTCCAGGTTCTTATGCAGCTCTTCGAGGGGGATGCCCAGGTGCCGCGCCACTTCCTCGTCCGTGGCGGCCCGGCCCATCTGCTGCTCCAGCATGTGGTAGGCGGACTCGATGTCCTTCTTCTTGCGGCGGAGGCTGCGGGGCACCCAATCCAGGTCCCGCAGGCCGTCCAGGATGGCGCCCTTGATGCGCAGCTCGGCGTAGGTCTTGAACTTGATGTTGCGGGCCGGCTCGAACTTCTCGATGGCATCCATCAGCCCGAGGATGCCGCTGTTGATGAGGTCATCCAGCTCCACGTGGGAGGGCAGGCGGGAGGCCACGCGGTGGGCCACGAACTTCACCAGAGGCACATAGTCCTTGATGATCTGCTCGCGGTTGTTGCGGTCGAAGGGCTCGGGGGCCTCGGCAGCCTCGGCCGGGGCTGCCTGGCTGGCCGCCGCGGGCACCTGGTTGGCCGGCACAGGAGGCGCGGCGGGCGGCGTGGCCTGGCCGTAGGCCTTCGCGGCGGCCAGGGCGGCCCAGGGGCGGAGCGCGGCGGGGGCCGCGGCCACGGCCCGGAGGGCCTCGCCGGTGAGGGGCAGGCCGGGGTCTGCGGGCTGGTCCGGAGTCGGAGACATGCGGCGTCCTACTGGGGGTCTTCGGAGGTGAGCTGCCTCCAGAATGACGCAAAGCCGTCGGGCTGCAAGGATACCTGCCCCAGCAGTTGGCGGGCCAGGGCCTGGAAGGCCTGGGTGGCGGGACTGTGGGGGAAGAGCTCGACCACGCTGTGCTGCTGGCGCACGGCCTGCAGGATGTGCGCGTCGTTGGGGATCATGCCCAGCACCTGGAGCTGCTTGCCGAGGAAGCGCTCCGTGGCCGCCTGCAGCTGGTCCACCGTCTCCTGGGCCTCGTCGGCGCTCTGTCCGTTGTTCACCAGGAGCCAGAGCGGCTTGGTGGCCTCCCGCAGGTGGAGCACCTTCACCATGGCGTAGGCGTCCACCAGGCTCGTGGGCTCGGGCGTGGTGACGAGGATGACCTCCTGGGCGGCCATGAGCAGCTTCAGCACCGAGTCGTGGATGCCGGCGGCGGTGTCGATGAGCAGCCAGTCCGCGGTCTCCGCCACCCGCTGCAGGCCCTGCACGAGCCGCAGCTCGCTCATGGTGTCGAGGCGGGTGAGCTCCTGGATGCCGCTGCTGGCGGGAATGATGCGGATGCCCATGGGGCCGTCGAGGAGGATTTCCTCCAGCACCTTCTCGCCCCGCAGCACGTGCTCCAGGGTGAACTTCGGCGAGAGGCCCAGCAGGATGTCGAGGTTGGCGAGGCCGAAGTCGGCGTCCATGACCACCACCCGCTGGCCCAGCTGGGCGAGGGCGAGGGCGAGGCCCGCCACCACGTTGGTCTTGCCGACGCCGCCCTTGCCGGAGGTGATGGCCATGACGCGGGCGGCGAAGAGGGGCGCCTCGGGGCGCTGCCCCTGGGCCATGGTGCGGAGCCGGGATGCCTGGTCGCTGCTCATTCGGCCTCCTGAGAGTGCCTAACCAAACCCCCACGGGGTCGCGCAAGGGCCGCCGGGCGAGTGAGGCGAGGAAGGCGAGGAGACGCGTAGCGGGTACTACGCGCGACGAGCCTGACGCAGCCTCGCGACGCCCGCCGACCCTTGCCCGGAGGGATGAAGCCAGGCTGGCGCCCCGCGGCGTCAGGGCCCTTGAACGATGTCCCGCATCGCTCTGCGGGCCCTTCCTTCTCGGTATCGCCTGCGGCGATACACGAGACAAACTGAAATCTGCGGTGCATCCAGCCTGGTTTCATCGCGACCTCGTCGGGGTTTGGTTAGGCACTCGTTGGAACGGGGAGGATGAGGTCCGCCACGCGGCGGCTGGTGGCCAGTTCGAGGGCCTCGGGCACTTCCTGGCCGGTGCCCAGGTAGCTGAGGGGGCGCTTGACCCGTACCAGGGTGCTGAGGATGGGGCCGTAGGTGGAGGTCTCGTCGAGCTTGGTGAAGAGGAGGCGCGTGGGGTGCAGGGGCTCGTAGCGGGCGGCGATCTCGGTGAGGTCGCGGGGCTTGGTGGTGGCCGACAACACCAGGTGCGTCTCCACCTCGGGCAGCTCGTCCAGCAGGTTCCGCAGCTGCGCCAGGGTCTCGGTGTCTTTGGGGCTGTGGCCGGGCGTGTCGATGAGCACCAGGGCGCGGTCCTGGTAGAAGCGCAGGGCGCTGCGCAGGTCCTCCACCGTGAGGGCCACGTGCAGGGGCACCTGGAGGATCTGGGCGTACTGCTGCAGCTGGTCCACCGCCGCCATGCGGTAGGTGTCCAGGGTGAGGAGCGCGACCTTCTGCTTAAGGTGCAGCTGGGCATAGGCCGCAAGCTTGGCCAGGGTGGTGGTCTTGCCCACGCCCGTGGGGCCCACCAGGGCGGCCACCCGCATCTTGCCGGGGTCGAGCTGGATGGGCGGCGCCACGGGGATGAAGTCGGCGATGACGCGGCGCAGGAAGAGCCGAGCCCGCTCCGCATCCACGGCCCCGGCGGCGGCGTCGCCGTCCTGGTCGGTGAGGGCCCGCTGGGCGTATTCGCAGAGGCGCAGCGCGATGAGGGGCTCCACGTCGTTGGCCACGAGGTCGCCGTAGAGCTCCAGCAGGCTCGGGGGCAGGTGCAGCTGGGCGGGGGGCATGCCCTGGCGCTGGATGCGGCTGAGCAGCGCCTTCATCTGATCCAGTTCCTTCAGGATCGACGCGTTGCGCAGGTCATTGTCCTTGAGCGCGGCCACGGCGCCCTTGATCTCCAGCAGCTCGCGGCGGAGGGGCTGCAGGTCCATGGGAGGCGCCGGCGGGGCCGGCTCCCGGTGGGCGCGGGGAACCGGAGGGGGGGGCGGCGTGGCCAGGGAGGGGCGGAGGCCGTAGGTGAGCGACGTGCCATTGGCGGGGCCCGGGAGCACGGAGGAGGTCTGGGCCGGCGTGCCGGCTGGCCCCTCGTCCACGGCCGCCGTCACCTCGATGACGGCCTCCTCGCCCAGGCCCAGGGCGGCGGGCCGCCGGCGGGTGCGGGTGGAGAGGATGAA
>JAFJUR010000083.1 GCA_017859995.1 Holophagaceae bacterium
GAGACCGCCCTATGTCATCTAGCATCCCTTCCCAACCGGAATTCCTTGGCAGCCTGGGCGCGATACCTGGCGCTGCGGGCCAAGTAGGAAGCCGCGTGAACAAGCCCGAAAGCCCCTATCCCCTGCTGGACTCCCTCTCGGCGCCCCAGCAGATCCGCCATTTCTCCCCCGTCCAGCTGGAGCAGCTGGCCGCGGAGGTGCGCGCCTTCCTCATCGCCTCCGTCTCCGAGACGGGCGGCCACTTCAGCTCGAACCTCGGCACCGTCGAGCTGACGGTGGCCCTCTTCCACCACTTCGACTTCCTGAAGGACCGCATCGTCTGGGACGTGGGCCACCAGGCCTATCCCCACAAGATCCTCACGGGCCGGAAGGACCGCTTTCCCACCCTGCGCATGCACCACGGCCTCTCGGGGTTCCTCAAGCGCGACGAGAGCCCCTACGACCACTTCGGCGCGGGCCACGCCAGCACCAGCATCTCCGCGGTGCTGGGCATGGCCATGGCGCGGGACCTCCAGAAACAGGAACACGCCTGCATCGCCGTCATCGGCGACGGCTCCATGACCGCCGGCATGGCCTTCGAGGCGCTGAACCAGGCCGGCTACCTGGAGACGAAGAACTTCCTGGTGATCCTCAACGACAACGACATGAGCATCAACCCCAACGTGGGTTCGCTCCAGGGCTACCTCAACCAGATCATGTCGGGCCAGTACTACCACCGGTGGCGCGACCGCATCGAGCACGCCATCAAGGCCATTCCGCTGGAGGGCCTCAGCAAGGGTGTGGCCAAGGCCGCCAAGTGGAGCGAAGAGAGCTTCAAGCGCCTCATGGTGCCGGGCCTGCTCTTCGAGGATCTCGGCTTCCGCTACATGGGCCCCGTGAACGGCCACGACGTGAACGCCACCTCCAAGGCCCTGCTCGAGGCCAGGGAGAAAATGAAGGACGGCCCGGTGCTGCTGCACGTGCAGACCAAGAAAGGCTACGGCTACGAGCCCGCGGTGCAGGATCCGCTGAAATGGCACGGCGTCACCGCCTTCGATGCCGAGGCCGGCGAGATCATCAAGGTGCAGGGCGATCCCGCCAAGCCCGCCCCGCCCAGCTACACCAGCGTCTTCGGCAAAACGCTCGTCGAGCTGGCGAAGACCGACGAGAAGATCGTGGGCATCACCGCCGCCATGCTGGACGGCACGGGCATGAACCTCTTCAAGAAGGCCTTCCCCGACCGCTGCTTTGATGTGGGCATCGCCGAGCAGCACGCGGTCACCTTCGCCGCCGGACTCGCCGCCCAGGGCATGCGCCCCGTGGCGGCCATCTACAGCACCTTCCTGCAGCGGGGCTTCGACCAGGTGGCCCACGACGTCTGCATCCAGGATCTGCCCGTGACCTTCGCCCTCGATCGCGCCGGCATCGTGGGCGCCGACGGCCCCACGCACCACGGCCTCTACGACCTGGCCTACCTGCGCTGCCTGCCCAACATCGTGCTGATGGCCCCGAAGGACGAGAACGAGCTGCGCCGGATGCTCATGACCGCCCTCTACTGCGGCCATCCTGCGGCGCTGCGCTATCCGCGCGGCAACGGCCTCGGCGTGGTCATGGAAGATCCCCTCACCGCGCTGCCCGTGGGCAAGGGCGAGCTGCTCCGCGAAGGCGACGGCCTCCTGCTCTGCGCCCTCGGTTCCATGGTGGATCCGGCCCTGAAGCTGGCGGACAAGCTCGCGGGGGAGGGCCTCTCCTGCGCCGTCATCAACGCCCGTTTCGTCAAGCCCCTTGATGCGCCACTCATCCTCGAGTGGGCCAGCCGTTGTCGGGGCGTGGTCACCCTCGAGGAGGGCTGCGCCCCCGGCGGGTTCAGCGGGGCGGTGGCCGAGGCCCTGGCGGACGGGGGCCTGCTCCGGCCCCTCCTGCGCTGCGCCGTTCCTGACCATTTGGTCCACCATGGGGATCCCAAGCGGTTGCTTGAAGAAGAGGGCCTGAGTCTCCCGATGCTGGAAACGCGGATTCGGGATTTCGCGCGCGCCCTGTAAGTAAAACCTTGCAGAAACTCCTGGAAATTCCTATGGTTGGTCCCAACCCATAAACGCCTGTGGACCTTTCCCCGAGGATTCCGTGAGGATGCTCCCAATCCGCGTATCCGTTCTGAGCGCCTTGCTCGGGCTGTCGACCCTGGCCCTGACCGCCCAGGGCTGGGATGCGGCCCGCCAGGCCCGGAGCTGGGCGAAGCAGGACAAGGATGACTCCTTCACCTTCTTCGACCCCGCCACGCGGACGCTTCACACCTGGTCCCGCGACGGCGGCATCCTCGCCAGCATTCCCACCGCGAAGATCGACGGGCCCCCTGAGCGCTGGGCCATTGATCCCCGCAACAACGCCTGGATCGCCCACGGCACCGACCTCACCCAGCTGGATCGCAACGGCCGGAACGTGACCAGCAGCCGTCTGCCGGCCGAAGTGGGCGACATCTGCTGGGATCCCAAGGGCCTCGTGCTCTCCTACCGGGCCTCGGAGCCCTACCTGGAGAAACGCGACTTCAAGGGCTCGGTGCTATGGACCTTCGGCGCCAAGCCCGCCAAGGGCGACGGCCCTGCGCCCCAGAACCGGCGGACCATCGTCATGGACGACTCCGGCAAGATCCTGATGGCCGATGGCAATACCCTGAACCTTTCGATCCTCGACGGAGAGACAGGCCGCAAGCTTTCAGAAACCAACTTCCGCCTTCCCGGAGGCCAGCCCGCCCCGCTGCTGGAAGGTTCCGCCCTTGAGCGGGATGCCCTGGCCATCTGGCCGGGCAAAGGCGTGGTCTTCGCCGCAGTGAAGGCCAGCCAGATCCCCGCCGCCCTCCGGGAGACCTTCCAGGGCCTGGTGCTGGCCCGGCTGGATCTGGTGCAGTCCCGCCTGGAATTCATCCCCACCGGCCTGGACGAGGGCCACCTGCTGGTCGGCGTGCTCGATGCCGATGCCGTGTTCGTCAGCCCCCGGGGCGGCCTGATGCTGGTGAAGGTGAAGTAGACCCTAGCGAGCCAGGCTGAACACGCGCTCGCGGTCCAGGTAGGGGATGGTGCGCCAGGTGCTGGTGGGCGTCGGGTTCAGCGCGGGACGGCTCAGCACGTACTCGAGCAGGAGGTTGCGCAGCGAGGCGCGGGTGACCAGTTCCGGCGCGCCATTGAACCCAATGGCGGCCATGTAGCCGCCTCCACCCCGCAGGCGGTAGGTGCTGAGCGCCAGGGTGAAGGTCTGGTCAGGTCTCACTGGCTGGCCCTGGAAGCTGAGGTTCCGCACGCGGCTTCCCACGGGCTGTCCCAGGTCCAAGGCGTAAGCCACGCCGTCCACCATGTCGAAGTTGTAGAAGGGCACCTCGCGGTTGTACAGCTCCGGCTCCCAGCTCTGGACGTAGTGTCGGGCGCCATGCTCGAGGTAGCGCTTCAGCTGGTCGCCGGTGATGCGGATGCGCGCGACCTGGTTCTCGTAGGGGGCGAGGGCGTAGAACTGCCGGACGCTGGTGGGCCCTTTGGGAATGAAGAGCCGCGTGCCGGGGCTCGCCGCCGCCGACAGCTGGGCCCCGGCTGCCTGGCGCTGCACCTGGTGAATGAGCTGCATGATCGGCGTGTCCTCCATCCGGGCCCAGCGGCTGTCCAGGTCCACCAGCAGGTTCGTGGCGGGCGTGTCCAGGTAGCGGTCCGTGGCGGCGCGGAGCTCCGCCGTGAGGCTCTGCACCTCCGGGTCGGAGGCGGTGTCGGCATCCACCTTCAGCAGGCGGCCGGAACTCGCCATGACCCGCCAGCGGCCCTGCTCCTGGCGCAGCTGCAGGTCCACCACCGCCAGGGCCTGGCCGAAGCACTGGGCCTGGAGGATGGGGACGCCCTTGTGCTGAGCCTGGACGGGCTGATGGGTGTGACCGGTGAAGATCGCGTCGAGGCCGGGCACCTGGTCCGCCAGGCGCAGCGCGGCGTTCTCGTCTCCCTCGCCGCCGTCCACCGCTCCGAGCCCCGAATGCAGGAGGGCGATGACCACGTCCGCCTTCTCCTGCTCGCGGATCCGGGGCACCCACTCGCGGGCCGCGGCGACGATGTCGCGGAAGGAGAGGCCCGCGTAGTTCCCCGGTTCCGTCATGGAGGGAACCTTCGGCGTGGTGAAGCCCACCAGGGCCACCCGCACCCCGGCCACCGTCAGCAGGGTGTGGGTCTGGAAGGCTGGCCGGCCCTTGGCGGCCAAGGTGTTGGCTGAAAGGAAGGGGAACCGCGCCTGCTTCTCGACCTCGCGGAGCACCTCAAGGCCGAAATCATAGTCGTGGTTCCCCACGGCCATGGCCGAATAGCCCAGGGCATTCATGATCGCGACGCTGGGCTCGGGGAGATCCCGCCGCAGGAGGTTCCGCAGGTAGTTGACCGGCTCGCCCTGCAGGGTGTCGCCGCAATCCACCACGATGGTGTTCGGATTCAGGGCCTTCTGGCGACGGATGAGCGTGGCGACCTTGGCCCAGCCGTGGTTCGCGGGGCGGAGGCTGAAGGTGTCCTCGGCCAAGATGTGACCGTGCACGTCCGTGGTGCCAAGAATCTGAATCCGGGCCTCTTGTGCATGGAGGCACAGCGCGGTGAACAGGATCCAGAACCAATGCCGCATGCAGCCTCCCGGTGCCCCCGCCAACCCAGGGTTGGATGGGGCCGACTTCAAGGGTAAACTTTCCCTTCACCCAAGGATGCCCCCTCTTTCGGAGCCCTCATGCAAGAAGTCCAGATCAAGGCCCCCAAGCACGAATTCACGCTGCTTTGCGACGACATCCGCCAGGAGATGGGCGGCAAGACCTCGCTGATGGGCCTCTACGACCACCACATCGTGGTGCCCCAGGTCCCCTTCACCCTGCCCAAGGTGTGCTTCTACACCCGCTTCTCCCGCATGGACGGCCAGTTCAAGTTCGGTTTCTCCATCGTGAGCCCCACCGGCGACCGCAAGGACGTGATCCGCGACAGCGACGTGCAGATCCCCGACGGCGCCAAGGAAGGCACCTTCAACGTCATCGCCAGCCCCTTCGAGGTGAGCGGCGAGGGCGTCTATGAAGTGATCATCGCCCTCACCAAGGGCGCCGACCGCTTTGAGTACGTCTACAAGTTCGCCATCTCCGACGCCAGCCGTCTCCAGGCCGAGTACGAGAAGGCCATGGCCGAGTCCGGCCAGGCCGGCAACTAAGCGTCTCACCGGTTCTCTCGCAACGGCGCCCACACGGGCGCCGTTGCTTTTAGACTGGACGAAGGAGACGGCCGTGTCCGACCGCTACGCCAAGCAACGAATATTCCTCGGCCGCGAGGCCGATGCCTCCCTGCGTTCCAAGCGCGTGGCCGTCCTAGGCCTCGGGGCCCTGGGTTCCGTCATCGCACCTTGGCTCGCCCGGGCCGGGGTGGGGCACCTCACGCTCATTGACCGCGACCTGGTGGAGGCCTCGAACCTCCAGCGCCAGCTGCTCTACGGTGAATCCGACCTGGGCCGCCCCAAGGCCGAGGTGGCGGCCGAACGGCTGGCGGAGGCCAACGCCACCATCGCGCTGAACCCCGTGGTCGCCGACCTCACCAGCGGCAACGCCCGGGAGCTGCTCACGGGCTACGACCTCATCTGCGATGGCACCGACAACTTCGAGGCCCGCTTCCTCATCAACGACGTGGCCATCCTCACCGGGACGCCCTGGATCTATGCCGGAGCCATCGGCGGCGAAGGCGTGGTCTGGCCCCTGAACCCGCCCCGCACCCCGTGCCTGCGCTGCCTCCTTGAGGAGCCTCCGGCCGGCGGCGACGTGGATACCTGCGACAGCGCCGGCGTCCTGGGCCCCGCGGTCGGCGTCATCGCCAGCTGGGCGGCCCTGGAGGCCCTCAAGGTGCTTACGGGCCGGGAGCCCCATGCGGACCTGGTTCGCTTCGATTTCTGGAATGACGAGCGCCAGTTTCTGAAGGCGCCGAAGTCGCGTTGCCGCTACTGCACCGAAAAAATCACCGAGTTCCTGGATGCCCGCTGGAGCCTCAAGGCCAGCGCCCTCTGCGGGCTGGAGGGCGTGCAGATCCGCGTGAATCCACCCGGAAGGCTCGACCTGCCAGCCCTGAAGGAACGCCTGGAAAGCCGCACCCACAGCCCCTGGAAGCAGGCCGGCCTGATGCTGAAGGGCCGCGACGGTGCCGACGAGATCACCCTCTTCGCCGACGGCCGCGCCCTGGTGCACGGCCCCATGACCCCCGAACGGGCCCGGAGCTGGTACACGGAAGTCGTCGGGTGCTGAGACAGAAAGTTGAACCGCAGATGACGCAGATGGGTGTCACCCGGCTTTCCTGCTTTTCATCTGCGTCCATCTGCGTCGTCTGCGGTTTCATATTCAGTTTCACGAAGGTGATCGCCCCATGCTGAACGTCCTCCTCGCCTCCCGCAACGCCGGCAAGCTCCGTGAATTCTCCGTCCTGCTTCCCGACCTGCGGCTCGTGCTGTGGCCCGCGGAGGCGCCGGAGCTGCCCGAGACCGGTGCCTTCTTCCAGGACAACGCCCTGCAGAAGGCCGAAGGGGCCCTGGCCTGGTGGCGGGAGCACGGCACCGAACCCGTGGACGCCGTGCTGGCCGATGATTCGGGCCTCTGCGTGGACGCGCTCTGGGGCGGCCCCGGCGTGCTGAGCGCGCGCTTCGCGCCGGACCTTCCCGACTACCGCGACAAGAACCACCGTCTCCTCGCCATGCTGCCGGAAGGCGCGGACCGCGGCGCCCGGTTCGTCTGCGTGCTGGCCTTCGCGCCCATGAAGGGCCATCCCTTCACCGTCGGCGGTGCCGTGGAGGGCACCCTGGCCTTTGACCACCGCGGCGCCGGCGGCTTCGGCTACGATCCCATCTTCATGCCCGACGGCTACGATCACACCTTCGGCGAGCTGCCTCCGGAAACCAAGCACACCCTCAGCCACCGGGCCCGGGCCTGCGCGGCGCTTCGGGAACGCCTCGCGTCCTCGAAAAACTGAGCCCTCCCCATGCGACTGATAGGCTGACCCCATGACCTGGAAACGTGATCCGAAAATCTGGCTGACCATCGCCGGCGTGCTGCTGCTCTGGGCCTCGGCCTTTGCGGGCATCCGCGCGGGCATGCGCCTCACGCCCGGCGGCGCGCCCGGCCCCGACGGCTACGGCCCCGGGGAGCTGGCCCTGCTGCGCTTCGGCACCGCCTCAGCGGTGCTCATCCTCTTCGCCCTGGCCACCCGCATGAAGCTGCCGGACCGCGCGGACCTGCCGAAAATCGCCCTCGCGGGCTTCCTCGGCATCACCGTCTACCACGTGGCCCTCAACTTCGGCGAGGTCACCGTCCAGGCCGGCGCCGCCTCGCTGCTGATCTCGGCCGGGCCGGTGTTCGTGGCCATCCTCTCGACGTTCCTCCTGCACGAGCGCCTCACCTGGCTCGGCTGGGTCGGCATCCTGCTGGCCTTCGCCGGCGTGGGATTGATCGCAGTGAGCGGCGGCAAGGGCCTGCGCTTCACGCCGGGTTCCCTGCTCATCCTGCTCTCGGCGGTGGTCACCGCCGGATTTTCCATCCTGTCCAAGAAGAGCCTGGGCCGCTACACGGCCATCCAGTTCACCAGCTACGCCATCTGGGCCGGCACGATCCCCCTGTTCATTTTCATGCCCGGCCTGCTCCGCCAGGCGCCCCACGCCGCGCCGGCCGCCACCGTCGCCGTGGTCTACCTCGGCATCTTCCCCGCCGCCATCGCCTACGTGCTGTGGAACCACGCGCTCTCGAAGATGCCCGCCACCCTGCTTTCCAGCTTCCTGTACCTGTCGCCGGTGATCGCCATCGCCATCGCCTGGGTGTGGCTGCGCGAGGTCCCGGCCCTGCTCACCTTCGTGGGCGGCGCCATCGCCATCGTCGGCGTGATCCTGGTGCAGACCCGCGGCACGGCCCGGGCGGTCCAGGCCCGAACCTAGGCCGGTTCCTCCGACCGCGTGAGCAGGCCCAGGAAGGTGAGGGGCTGGTCCGAGTCGTTGATGAGACCGTGGTTCCCGCCGGCCTTCACCAGGAACAGGTCGCCGGGCCCCACGGGAAACCGCGCGCCGTTCAGGACGCCGATGCCGTGGCCCTCGAGAATCAGGTAGAGGTCCTCGGTGTTGGGGTGGGCGTGCTCGCCGATGGTGGCCCCCGGTTCCAGCGTGACCCGGCCCAGGCTGAGGACGCCGTGCATCTCGCCCGCCTTCAGGAGGCTCGTGTCCAGGGCCGAGCCCAGGCCCCCGCGGATGTTCGCCTTCACCTCGCCCACCAGGTCGGCGTCTTTTCGGATCATGGTTCCCTCCGAAGGAAGATCCGGGGATCCACCCGCGCGTTGTTGAGGCTCAGCGACCAGTGCAGGTGCGGCCCGGAGGCGCGGCCCGTCTGCCCCACCTCGCCCACCAGGTCCCCGGCGGCGACGGTCTGGCCCTGTTTCACGGTGATCTTCGACAGGTGGCAGAGCAGGCTCACCACGCCTTCGCCGTGGGCGATGAACACGGCGTTGCCGCTGTAGAAGAAGTCGCCCGTCAGCACCACCGTGCCCGCCGCGGGGGCCCGCACGGCCTGGCCCTGGGGGGCCCGGATGTCCAGGCCCGCATGGGGCGAGCGCGGGAGGCCGTTGAAGATCCGGCGCATGCCGAAGGAGGCCGTCAGCTCGCCGGGCGTCGGCCTCTGGAACGTCAGGGGGAAGGTGATCCCGTCCGGCCAGGCCTTCCAGGCGGGCGCGATGAGCAGCTGCTCCTTCGCGATGCGGGCCTCGTCCTCGGCGTTGGGCGTGACCTTGCGCGCATCCTTCAGCTGGACCCGCTGCTCGGGATAGCGCTTGGGCCGAATGGCGAAGGGCACCTCGCGGCCAGCCACCTCGACGTGATCCTCACCCGGCTTCGCGCTGAGCTTGATCCCCACCACCGCCACCCAGCCCCTGGCACTGCGCCGCACCAGCACCGGCTCGCCGTGGTAGGTGACCTTGGGGGCCTCCTTGCCGGGAACAGGAACGACCGCCACACCGCCGGGAACGGGCGAGGGCTTGAAAGGAAGCGCACCCGACTCCGCGCCGAAGGCCACGAAACCCACCGCCGCCCCGCCCAGCAGAACCAGGGGACGGCAGAGGGAGAGGTATCGGGTCATGGTCATTCCTGAACCCTCGCACGGACGGGGGTTCCAGGATAGCGGGAGGCTGGACGGGTGCGGGTCGGAGAAGCTCTGTGGGTGGCCGCTGATGAGCCAGGATGAACCCGGTCGCCAACCCCGCTCATCCCTGGACCGCTACCACTTGCCCGCGTAATCGAGGTGGTACGGCTTGGTCATGTGTTCCAGCCTCAGGCGCCGAAGCTTCACCAATTGGCGGAGGTGGAGGTTGTCATGGGCGACCCAGCAGGCGAACATCTCTCCCGCGCTGATGGTGCGGTACTTCGTGGTGGTGGTGTTCTCCCATTGGGGATCGCGCAGCCCGCTGAGCCATGCGAAGGACTTTTCGCGCTCCGCAAAGAACGTCGCCTGCATCTCGGCAAAGTCCTGTCCGTTGTAGTTGCGCTCGACGGCCAGAACCTCGGTGTCGATCTCGTGCCAGGTTTCATGACGGCGGTGCAGGATGAAATCGAGATGCTCCCGGAAGTCCTCGCGTTCGGTATCCACCAAGTGGCACACCACTTCGAGCATAGACCATGACGCCGGCTCCGGTTTGAGACGGGCCGCCTCCGGTTCGACGCCGGCCAGCAAGGCGCGGATCATCTCCGTGCTGCACTGAAGTTCCTGATAGAAACGGTGGAATTCCATGGACCCTCCTTTCCATTGGCTTGCCTGGAATCGGCTTCTCTCTACCAAACGACCGAAGCGAACTGGCCACACCTTCGCTGGGACGATGAACGGATCCGCGAGGGCAGGAGGTTGAATTCGTGTGGAAGGGTGTGGGCGAGGCCTGGATTGAGGCGAGGGTTGGGCGCCCGCTGGAGAGGCCCACCGCATCATCCTGAGCCGATCCGAATATCCTACGCTTTGCCCTGCCACACCGAGGCGCTCCAGGTGGGCGCGGCGGATCGGATCAGGTCAAGAAGCCTGGGCGGGAGGTCGTCTGGGCCCGTCAACTGGCGAATGTCCAGCACATCGTCGGTGCCCATGCCTGAGGGGGCGCGCAAGGCCCATCGGATGGCTTCGTCGAGCGATTCCACCTCGATGATGTAGAAGCCACCGATCAATTCCTTCGACTCGACGAAAGGGCCGTCCACGAGGTGCCGCTTGCCTCGGATCACCTCGACGCGGGCCCCCCGCGCCGCAGGGTTCAATCCCTCGGAGGCGATGAGAACGCCGGCCTTGTGCATCTCTTCGTTGAACTTCATGTAAGCGACGAAGAGCGTCTCGTCGAAGTCCGACTCCGTGCCTACCTTCGATGGGTCGGTGCCAGCCTGGGCCGTGATGATGTATCGCATGGTCGTTCCTCCTGTGGATTGATGCCACCTATAGATAGACGAATGACCGCCAAGCAAATCGACACGAGCCGACATTTTTTTCGGAGTTCCAAAACGGACAGGTCGTAGCCCGCGGGCTGGGCGCCAAATCTAAGAAGCTGAGCGGCCCCAACTGCACCGGGGCGCTGAGCGGAGTGGAGGAAGTAAGAGGCTGAGAGAGGTCGGAAGGCAATGCAGGCGGGGTCCGGCTTGCGCGGAAGGTCAGGCCCTGAACTAACGCAATATTTGAAGGAGCGAGTGATGAGAGATCAAGGAATAGATGCCTGCGAATAGCGCGGGAAGGCTGAGGCTTGCCGCAACACCACGCCAAACGGAGATGCCATGTGTTCTTGCCAGCCCAACTCCGACATAGCACTGAAATCCGAACCAGAGGATTGAATCGAGAAAAGGAATGCTCCCAACGGAAGGAAAAAGCAGTGCGACGATGGTGTAGGGCAAGAATACGACCCTCGATACGACGTATGAGAAGCCGGTAAGCCGAGCTGTGTAGCTGGTATCAAACCCATTGTATAGGCCTCGCCACAGCCAGAGGGACGCATGATTCATCCATGCACCTATCCACAAGCCTATGCTGACGCCAACAGGAAAAAGTGCTAACGATAAGGCCAGCCCCAACCACGTTGTCGATTCAACTCGATGTGGATGGTGACCGCAGAGCCAAGAGAGGTGACCTGAAGCATATTTCAGGCATTCTTCTACAAAATAAATGGGCCATAAAATCACAACCAAAAAATCCCATGATTCGCCACCAGCTTTTGAATTAGGGATTCGATTCAAGGCTTCAAGTGGATGTAAGAGGAAAAACAGAAGATTCCTCAAACATCGGTTCGCGAGATTAGGAAATTTCGTGATGTCGTCGTATGGCAGCAACTCGCAGTCGTAGGTTGTAGTTTCTTCTACCATCACTACCCCTTTTGAGTTGGTGCTCATCTACGGCCTAACCATGTTTATCCATCTCATCGACCGGTGGCATGTCAGTTGGTGAACCTGGCGCGTCCGTTGAAACAGGCATCGCCTCTGCCCCCTCCGCGCTGAACCCCACCTCCCGCATCTTCACAGCCTCCTGGTAGGCGGCGAGGATGGCGGTGCGGATGCGGAGGTACGAGGTCTCGGTGACCTTGGTGTTGAAGGTGATGGTGGCCACCAGGTAGTCGCGGCCGTCGGGCATGGTCTGGGGGGCGCTCACCTGGACCTGGGG
>JAFJUR010000010.1 GCA_017859995.1 Holophagaceae bacterium
CAGGTTGACTCCGAGCCGACCTCTCGAAATTACCTGGTCGCAGCCAGAGAAAAGTTCACCAACAGGGAGACTCGAGAATCCCTAACTGATGCGCGAAAAGCTGCAGAGAGTCTGAGCAGGCGAGCCTGGACCTGGCTGGGGAATCGAGGTCACGGAACCATCAAGCTCACCCTCGATGGACCAAAGGCCAAGCCAGATGCACGGAATCTGGTGGATGCCGTCCTCAAGAACCTACAGAGGGAAACCCTTGTTGATGAGAGAAAGGCGTCCCTCATCGAAGGGTTCAGCTGCCTTCAGGCGGAGTGGTCCTACCTCAATACTGGGACCCACGAATGGGAGAACATCCGGGAGTTCGACCGGGAGGTCGTTACCAAGATCCTCACCGCCCTGGAGGCAATTGACCGGGTGGTGAATCCTGCTCCAACCACGGGGGGAGTCCAGTAAGTGTGGTGCCTGATCTAGTCACGAGTTCAGTTCCTGATCCGGGAATTTGAGGTGCATCCTAGGGAGGTGAATCCCCTACTAGGGGATGGGGGGGCTGCCTCCACGAAGCGAGTTCCTCTGTCCCCAATTGTTCAGGCTGGCTGGCGTTGACCCGCATGTCGGCCAAGCGCGATGCCGTGGGCGAGTTCCTGACCACCGAAGGGGGCTATCGTCTATCGCTCGGGGTTGAGGGTGGCCTGATGGGCCGGGGCGGGGACATCATCATCGTGGACGATCCCCTGGACCCGAACATGGCCGCGTCAGATGTCCAGCGCGCCCATGTGAACGACTGGTTTGATCGGACCCTGTACTCGTGTCTCGACAGCCAGAAGACCGGCGTGATCATCATCGTCATGCAGCGGCTCCACATGGATGACCTCGTGGGGCACGTGCTTGAGAAGGACGATTGGGAGGTGCTCTCCCTGCCGGCCATCGCCGAGGAGGAGGAACGCCATGAGATCCGAACCTTGGTGGCCGAGCACCCGGGGCTCATCGACCCGGAAGCCTTCGAGAGGGCCCAGCACATGCTGGAGCCGAAGGTCCGGAGGACGCGGCAGGAGTGCCGGAACCCCATCTATCTCGTGCGGGGCGCCTTTAAATGTGGTCTCTGTGGGCGGAGCATGACCAGCGCCTCGACCTTTCGCAGCGGCCGGCTGCACCGCTACTACCGCTACAGCACCCGGGACAAGCAGGGGAAGGCGGTGTGCCCAACGGTCCAGATGCCGGCCGAGGCGATCGAGGGCTTCGTGGTCGAGCGCGTCCAGAAACTTCTGGAGGAGCCTCGGATGCGGCCCCTATTGACGGGGCACCTCGAACGGCTGGGTCTCCAGGCACCGGAAGGGCGTCTCACCGATCTTTGGTCCGCCTTGACTCTACCCAACAAGCAACGGCTCATCCGTCTGCTGGTGGCCGAGGTTCGGGTGGATCAGCGGGCCGGAAAGCAGGCAGTCCAGCTGCGGGATCTAGATGAGATCCATTCGCGGGTGGAGGCCGCATGCTGACCTTCGAGGTGCCACTGATCCGAGTTCGGATGGGGAAGCAGGTCAGGTTCGCCGACCACCGGCCTCTACCTTTCCAGGGGAAGGTTCCGGTCATGGCCCGGACCCTGGCCCTGGCCCATCGCATCGTCCAGGCTGTCGAAGCCGGTGACCTGAGAGACTTCAGCGAGGCTGCCCGGCATATGGGGGTGAGCCAGGCCCGTGTATCGATGCTGGTGGCGTTGACCTTCCTGTCGCCGCAGATCCAGGAAGCCATCCTCGGCGGGACGGATGATGGGAAGGGCTTCCATACCCTACTCAAGTTGGCCCGGCTGGATACCTGGAAGGACCAGGAAGCCAAGGCGATCTCGGCCATGGCCGGTGAGAGGGATTGGGGCAGAACCTCTCCGATTCGTAATCCACCCTGCGATTCCGACCCCGAATCTCGCCCAAATACCTCTCAGAACGGGAGGGACCAGGCCCAGAAGGAGGGCGAAAGTGGGGAGCTGCAGGTCAAGCGGACACCCCGCCGGCGTCCAGTCATTCCGCTCTCGGCCTAGGGGCCAGCGGGTTTCCTGCGATGCTCGACCTGGCAACAAAAACGGCCGACTGCAGTCGGCCGTTTTTGTTGGTAGAGCCCGTGGGATTTGAATGAGTGCGGTTGTAGGCATGTGCACCCCCAGACCCTGGATGAGCACATAAGCCAAGAGGGCCGGGGATGTCCCGGCCCTCTTGATTTTGGTAGCGGGGGTAGGATTTGAACCTACGACCTTTGGGTTATGAGCCCAACGAGCTACCGGACTGCTCCACCCCGCGGTAGGAACTCGAGTGTAGCAGGGATCGGCGGAACAGCAAGGGCACACATGGAAAGGACAGGGCTGGTGGGTGCTCAGGACGGGTGTTGGTATGCTCGTCCCACGTTCGGGAGGTCCGATGGGTCGGCGTTGGGTGGCCATGCTGGTGATGTGCGCGGCTGTCGGGCTGACGGCTGGGCCGCGGACCTGGACGCCGGAGAAGTGGTTCGAGAAGCCCAGGTCGCCCCGGATCGCCAACTACCGCATCGAGGCGGTGCTGGACTTCGAGCACAAGACGCTGGAAGGCAAGGAGACGATCTCCTGGCGCAACACGGGCACGGCGCCGACGCAGGAGCTGCCGCTGCATCTCTATCTCAACGCCTTCAAGGGGCCCCAGAGCCTCTTCGTGAAGGAAAGCGGCGGCCGCCTCCGCAGTGACCGCCTGGACCGCCCCTCGGAAGCCGACTCCTGGGGCTACTGCCGCCTCATCAATGCCCAGATGGATGGCCGGGACCTCGATGGCCACGACGGCGAGGACGAGACGGTGCGCTGGCTGCGGCTGCCCCGGCCCGTGGCGCCCGGCGAGACCATCCACGTGGAGGTCACCTGGGAGAACCGCTACCCCAAGGTCTTCGCCCGCAGCGGCTGGTCGGAGAACTTCCTCATGTCCGGGCAGTGGTTCCCCAAGGTGGGCGTCTACCAGGGCGACACCTGGAACTGCCACGCCTACCATGCGAACACGGAGTACTTCGCCGATTTCGGCGTCTACGATGTGGCGCTCTCCCTGCCCAACGCGCTGGGCCTGGCCCATACGGGCACCCAGACCAACTTCGTCACGGAGATCGAGCAGGACCCCAAGCGGGCCCTGAACGTGATCTGGCGCCTCCACGCGGAGGACGTGCACGATTTCGCCTGGGCCGTGATGCCCCTGGAGAGCTGGCGGAAACCCGCGATGTACGAGTACCGCGGCGTGCAGGTCTTCTACTACATCAACGACCGCACCCGGGGGAACTTCCAGCGGCAGCGCCGCGCCGTGGAGAACGCGCTGCGGTGGAGCGAGGCGTGGTTCTTCAAATACCCCTACCCGACCCTGACGGTCATCGATACGCCGAAGGATGCGAGCGGGGCCGACGGCATGGAATACCCCACGCTCATCACGGCCGGCTCTGTGGGCTTCGACCCGTTGCAGCAGCGCTTCGCGCCGGAAGTGGTAACCATGCATGAATACGGCCACCAGTTCTTCTACGGCATGCTGGCCAGCAACGAATTCGAGGAGTCCTGGCTGGACGAGGGCTTCAACAGCTGGTTCACGCACAAAGCCATGGAGCGCAGCTACCACTCGCTGCTGGGCGGGCGGCGGTTCCAAATGGGTACCGACTTCCTGGAATGGGCCGGGTACTGGAGCCTGCCCAGCGCCGACCCCCTCACCCGCTTCGGTTTCAAGACCCTCAACCTCCAGAGCTACTTCGTCACCAGCTACGGCAAGGCCACCCTCGTGCTCGACCAGCTTGAGGCGATGTTGGGTCGCCCGGTGATGGAGCAGGTGATGCGCGCCTACACCCAGGAGATGGCCTTCCGCCATCCCACGCGCCACGACTTCCGGCGCATCGCCGAGCGGGTCTCGGGCCACGACCTGGGTTCCTTCTGGCGCGACTTCGTGGAGGGCACCGACGTGTTGGACTACGCCATCCGCGGCGTGAAGAGCCGGGACGTCACCCAGGGCGGTTGGCTCTTCTCCCCGGACAAGGCTCCGGTCTTCGCGGCACCGCAGCCCACCACGCCCGGCCGCGTGGGCTCCATCACCCTGGAGCGCCGGGGCGGCATCCGCGTGCCCATCACGCTGTGGGTCCGCCTGGAGAACCGGGAGGAGCAGCGGCTCGTCTGGGACGGTCAGGACCGCTGGATCACCTACGAGTTCGATTCTCCCGTCGCCGCGGCGGTCCTCGATCCCGACGGCAACTATCCGATGATGAAGGACCGCCTCCACGCGAGCTACACGCCGAAGCCCGTGCGGCGGGGGTTCCACTACTGGGCGCAGATGGCCTGGGGCGCCGTGGCCGGCTGGCTGCAGGGCTGCGGGATCGGCTGATCCGGCGGCCCTCAGGGCTTCCGGGGGGCCGCGTCGCCCATGCGGACGGAGGCGACAGCGCCCTGGGCATCCAGCGCGATGAGAATCGGGAACCAGGCCAGGCCCAGCTGCTCAAAGGCGCTGCGGCTGGGGGCGAAATGAGCAGAGCGGCCCGCGGCCTGGAGCCGCGCGGCCAGGGCCTGCCCCTCGGTGAGCAGGTCGCCAGAGAGGCTGGCGTCCCGGTCGTCGAGGCTGCCGGAGGCGCTGGGCACGATCCAGGCAGTGCCATCAGGCAAAGCTGGCAGCGGGCCCGCCTCCAGGGGGCAGATCCAGACACGGCTGCCGCCGAGCTGGTCGAGCCGCAGGTCCTGATAGGCCAGGCCCGGCAGGGACCAGGTGCGCAGCAGGGGCGAGGGCGCCCCGAGCAGCCCGAAGAGCCGCTGGAAGGCCGCCAGGGTCACCTCGGCGCCGGGGTTGGGTTTCACGCGCAGGGCGGCGAACCGGGCCTCGTCCTTTTCCGCCAGGGCCCAGCAGAGGGCGTGCCTCAAGGCGTAGCCCCGGGTGAGGGCCGGACCCTCCGCCAGAAGGCGGTCCTCCCATGCCTGGCGAAGCGGAACGTCGAAGGCGCCGGCGCGCGCCTGCCGCTGGCCCCAGCGCCACAGGGCCAGGGCCGTTCCAGAGCGCCGGAGGGGGAGGGCCCTCAGCAGCTCCGCCCGCTGAGTTCCGGGGGCCTTCAGCAGGCGCCCGAGGGCCGCCGCCTCGGCCTGTCCTCGCGGATCGGTGAATGGGCTCGCCGGCCGGCCCTTCGCCGGGTCGAAGGTGGCGGCGGCCTTCAGCCAGCGGAGGTCGCGGGCCGC
This sequence comes from Holophagaceae bacterium, assembly GCA_017859995.1. GTDB lineage: Bacteria > Acidobacteriota > Holophagae > Holophagales > Holophagaceae > Geothrix. The sequence goes on from JAFJUR010000010.1 coordinate 5,180, forward strand.
CGCGCCGCCGAGGGCCGGGGCGGGCGGCAGCGGGCGACCCCAATCGTAGGCATCGAGCAGGTCGGCCTCAGCTTGCTGGGGCGTCACCCCGGCCTGCGCGCTGGAAGGCGCGGGGGCGACCTGGGCGGGCGGTGCGAACAGGGCGGCGGAGGTCAGGAGGGGCAGCAGCATCCGGGATCCCTTGATGTCAGAATGGTCTTCCGCATCATACGGGAGTCCGCTTGACAACACCCCACGTGTCCCTCACGGCCCGCGAGCGCCTCGTGGTGGCCCTGGACGTGCCCTCGGCGGGAGAGGCGCTGGCCCTCGCCGACCGGCTGGCGGGTCGGGTGGGGATGCTCAAGGTGGGCCTCGAGCTGTTCTGCGCCGAGGGCCCCGCCTTCGTGAGGGAGCTCCAGGCGCGGGTGCCGGTGTTCCTCGACCTCAAGCTGCACGACATCCCCACCACCGTGCGCCGGGCGCTGGACGCGGTGCTGAAGCTGGATCCGAAGCTCGTCAACGTCCACGCCCAGGGCGGGCCGGCCATGCTGGAGGCGGCGGTGGAGGCGGTGCGCGCGCACCGGGCCGGGGGCGGCCAGACGGGCCTCCTGGCGGTGACCGTGCTCACCAGCCTCGACCGCGAGGCCCTGGCGGCCCTGGGCCACGCCGCGACGCCCGAGGATCTGGCCCTGGCCTACGCCAGGCTCGCCCACCAGGCGGGCTGCGACGGCGTGGTGTGCTCGGCCTGGGAGGCCGCCGCCATCGGCGAGGCCTGCGGGGAAGGTTTCCACCGCCTCACGCCGGGCATCCGGCCCTCGGGAGCCGCCGTCCAGGACCAGGCCCGCGTCATGACCCCGGCCCAGGCCCTGAAGCAGGGCGCCACCTGGCTGGTGGTGGGCCGCCCGATCACCCACGCGGCGGATCCCGCCGCCGCCGCCGAGGCCATCGTGGCCGAGATGCAGTAGGGTCTACCTTCAGAATGGGGTGTGGCCGCGCAAGGGGCGCCGCCCAAGCGAGGCAAGGAAAGCGACGATGGCAATAGCGGCACCATTGACGAGGAGCTTGACGCGGCATCGCGCCGGGCGCCGCCCCTTGCCCTCCGGGACGTCGGCCAGCCGCACCCCTGGCTGCGTTGGCGGCCTCGAACGATGTCCCGCATCGCCCTTCGGCCCCCGCCTTGCCATGGGCGCGGCTGGCCGGCGTCGCGACCCGCATCCATTCTGAAGGTAGACCCTAGATGTCGGCTGGCTCCCCGCTCGTCTTCCGCCCCTCCTTCGCCCAGCGGGCGATGGCCATGCTGCTCTTCGCAGGCTCCTGGCTGGTGGGGGTGCGCGCCCTGGCCCAGATCATGGAGCGCCTGCCAGTGCTGCGGGCTTCCCTCAAGGTGGCCGAGGCCGCCGGCGAGCCCACCTGGTCGTTCTGGGTGGCAGTCACCGCCGCCCTGGGCGCCGTGGTGGCGGGCGGCGTGCTGCTGCTGGTCACGCTGTTCTGCGTGCTGATGGTGGAAGGCTCCCAGGTGCTCGTGGATGAGTTGGGCCTCTCCGTGGAGCACAACGCCCTGCCCGCGCCCCTGGCCCGGAAGCTGGGGGCGGGCCGGCTGCTCTGGAAGCAGGTGTCCCGCCTGGAGCGCTCGGGCCCCTTCTTCGTGGTGCGGGGCGGCGGCGATCCCGGCCGTGCCCTCCAGGACGACCCGAGACTCCGGTTCCTCATGGTGGATGAGCTCGAGCGGCTGGTCCTCATCATCCTCAAGCGCAGCCCGAACCTGAAGCACGAGGACTGATGCCCGGCTGGATGGAGGTTTTCGGCTTCCTCACCGGCGCCGGTTGCGTGGCGCTGCTGGTGCGGCAGAGCATCTGGACCTGGCCCCTGGGCATCGCCAACAACCTGGTGTTCATCGTCCTGTTCTACCGGACGGGACTCTACGCCGATGTAGGCCTCCAGGGCTTCTACATCGCTATTTCCATCTACGGTTGGTGGAGCTGGCTCCACGGGGGACGGGACCACGGGGCCCTGGCCGTCAGCCGGGTGAAGGCGCCGGCGGCGGTCCTGCTGGTCCTGTCGGTGGTGGCCATCACGGCGGCGCTGACCTGGCTGCTGCGGCACCACACCAACAGCACCGTGCCCGTGCTGGATTCGCTCATCACGGCGCTGAGCCTCGTCGCGCAGGTCATGATGACCCGCAAGTGGATCGAGAACTGGCCGGTGTGGATCGCCGCCAACTGCCTCTCGGTCGGTCTCCTGGTCTACAAGGGGCTCTACCTCACCAGTGCCCTGTATCTCGTGTACCAGGTGCTTTGCGCGATGGGCTGGCTGGAATGGCACCGGGACCTGGGGCAGTCATCCGACCGGGACATGACCGGCCAGGAAGCCATCGGCCAAAGCGCGGAAGGCCGTCCCCAGCTCACACGGTGATTCCCTACAAAAGGGAGCCGATGGCCCCGCCGTCCACCGCCAGCGTGCTGCCCGTGATGTAGGCGGCGCCCGGGCTGGCCAGGAAGGCGACGGCCTCGCCGAATTCCCGCGGGTCGCCGTAGCGGCCCGTGGGGATGCGCTGGGCCTGCTCGGCCTGAATGTCCTCCAGGCTGCGGCCGCTGCCCTTGGCGGCTTCGCCATCCAGGAACTTCACCCGGTCCGTGAGGATGCGGCCGGGCGCCACGCAGTTCACGGTGATGCCGTTGCGGGCCACCTGCCCCGCCAGCGTCTTGGCCATGGCCGTGACCGCGGCGCGCAGGGAGTTGGATAGCACCAGGGCGGGAATGGGCTGCTTCACGGCGCTGGAGGTGATGAAGAGGATGCGGCCCCAGCCCTGGGCCTGCATGCCGGGCACCACGCCCCGGGCCAGGCGCACCGCGGGCATGAGCAGCGCCTCGAACGCCCCCTGCCAGGCGGCATCATCGAAGCCCATGAAGGGTCCGGGCGGCGGCCCGCCGGTGTTGGAGACCAGCACGTCCACGCGGCCGTGGGCCGCGAGCGCCGCGTCCAGCACCTGCTGGACATCCTGGGCCCGGCTGAGGTCGGCGACCCGCGCCAGCACCTCGCGGCCCGTGGCGCGGCGGATCTCGTCCGCCGCGCGGTCCACCGAGGCCCGGTCCCGGCTGCAGATCACCAGGTCGCACCCGGCCTTCGCCAGCGCCTCCGCCGAGGCCCGTCCCAAGCCGCGACTGGCCGCGGTCACCAGGGCCACCTTGCCTTCCAATGCCAGCGCCATCAGCCCACCTCACACAAGAAAGGTCCTGCCCGACCCTCAGGCCAGATGAAGGCTTCGGACCGCCAGCAGCACTTCGCGCAGGAAGAACACCAAAGCGGCCACGAAGGCCGCCATGGCCAGGATGAACAGCGAGGCCACCGCCCCGGCCACGCTGGCCTTCATCACCGCGCCGAGAAACACCGTGGCGATGCTCACGCAGACCAGCAGCGCGGAGGTGGTGCCGAAGGTGATGGCCAGGTTCACCAGGCGCCGCCGGCTCGCCAGCGTGCGCATCTCTGCGTGGATGGCCGCCACCCGGTCGGCCGGCGGATTGGAGTCGAGCCGCTCGTTCAGCGCCCGGGCCCGGTCCACGATGCGCGCCAGCCGCGTGGACAGCACGCCCAGGATGGTGCCGATGGACGTGAGCAGGAAGACCGGCGCCACGGAGAGCTGGATGACGTGGGAGATGTCGTAGATGGTCTGGTCGGAGACGGGCGCGGGCATGCCTATAGCTATCGGGCATCCGCCGTCGGCTGTCACCAAAAAAAGCGGGGCCGGCCTTGAGCTACAGCGCCTCTTCCTCGAAATCCAGCATGTGGCCGCTCTTGCGGGCCTTGGTCTTCAGGTAGCGCAGGTTGTGAGGGTTCGACGCCAGCTGGTGGCGCTCGCGCTCCACCTCGATGCCGGCGGATTCCAGCGCGCCGATCTTGCGCGGGTTGTTGGTGAGCAGCTTCACCTGGGTGATGCCGAAGAACTTCAGCATCTCCACGGCGCAGTCGTAGGTGCGCAGGTCGTCGGGGAAGCCGAGCGAGTGGTTGGCCTCCACCGTGTCGAGCCCCTGCTCCTGCAGCGCGTAGGCCTTGAGCTTGTTCAGCAGGCCGATGCCGCGGCCCTCCTGGCGGAGGTAGAGCACCATGCCGCCATGCTCGGCCACGTGGCGCAGGGCCTCCTCCAGCTGCTGCCGGCAGTCGCACTTCAGGCTGCCCAGCACGTCGCCGGTCCAGCACTCGGAGTGGATGCGCACGGCGATGCGGCGCCGGGCGTCGATCTCCCCGCTCACGATGGCCAGGTGCTCCTTGCCGGTGGCGTGCTCCAGGAAGCCGTAGACGGTGAACTTCCCGAAGATGGAAGGGACGTTGGCCTTGGCGATGAAGGGCACCTTCTCTGCCTGGAGCTTGCAGAAGAGCTCGAGCTTCGGGGCGCTGCTGGGATCTTTGGGTGCCATGGGGTTCCGGGGGAGGGAGTCGGTCATGCCTTTGGATGCCGCTCGGTGGAATCTGAAGTCTGACCTCTGCTGGCCGGAGGGGCAACCGGGGTCGTCTAATTCATAATCTAGACAATATCGCGTGCCATCTGGAGGACCACCGCCGCTTCCACTTGGGCCATGAAGGCGTCCAGCGGCTGGGCCACCTTGGCGCCGGAGGCGAGGCGATGCCCGCCGCCGCCGAACTGGCGGCAGACCGCGTTCACATCCACCCGCTCCCGCGAGCGGAGGCTGACCTTGGCGCGGCCGTCGGCGGTCTCGGAAAACAGCGCCGCCACCTCCACCCCCTTCAGCTTGCGGGGCTCCTCCACCAGGTCGTCCAGGTCCTCGTGGGTGGCCCCGCAGGCGGAGAGATCTGCCCGGGTGACGGAGACATAGGCGAACCGGCCGCCGTCTCGCAGCTGCAGGCCACCCATGGCCCGGCCGAAGAGCTTCAGCTTGGCCGGCGTGGCGGTCTGGTAGAGGGCATTGAACGTGCGGGCCGGATGCACGCCCTGAGCGATGAGATCCGCCGCGGCGTGGTGGACCTTCGGCGTGGTGTTCGAATGCCGGAAGTTGCCCGTGTCGCTCACCAGCCCCGCATAGAGGGCCTGGGCCATGACGGGCGGCAGGTCGCCGCCGACGCGGGGCCGCACCAGGTCGTAGACCAACTCCGTGCTGGCGCTGGCGGTGGAATCGGTGAACTCCTCGTCGAACCCCTTCGGCGCATCCTTCAGGTGGTGATCCAGGCAGGCCCGCACGGCCCTGGTTCCCTCGAAGGCGCCGAAGAGGGCGCCCATGCGGTGGGGCTCGGACGCGTCGATGAGCAGCCAGGCGTCGGGCCAGGCGGCAAGGTCCTGGTGGGCGCCGTCGGGCGCGTAGGCCTCGATCCACCCTTCGGGATCCAGGAAGCGCAGGTTCTCCGGCAGGGCCGGCGTGACCACGATGCGCGCCTCTTTGCCGCGGGTCCGCAGGTGGGCGGCGAGGGCGATGGCGGCCCCCACCCCATCACCATCCGGGTTCTCATGGGTGGTGAGAAGCACCTTGGCGTGACAGTCGAGAAAGGCGGCAAAGCGATCCAGCATGAATCCTGACCTCGACAGTCAGGATAACAGGCCGGGGCCGGCCCCGCGGAGCTGGGATGCGCCATGGACGGCTAGGCAGGCCCAGGTGGACCCCAGGTCCCGTCGGCCCTCCGCTGGAGACGGTGGACCAGGGCGTCCTTCACCGGCACGGGGTCGAAGTACGCTGGGCCGTAGATGACGATGTCGATCCTGCGGAGCCCGGCCCGTTCCGCGTCCCGCTCGATGAGGCTCGACAGCTCCTCGAGGTCGCCCAGCAGTGGCACCCCCGGCGCCATGGGCTTGACCGACCAGACGCACTCGAACACCAGGATCTCCTGGGGCTCGTCGTCGGGCTTTTCCCGCTTGAGCGACACCTTCTTGACGATCCTCCCAGACCTCAACCGGGTCTCCTGCGGGACCAGGGATCCGTCGCACCCCATGAAGGCCAGCAGAACGAGGCATCCCAGGTAGCGTCTATTCAGCATGGTTGGAGGCCTGTTGATCAAGCGGATGGGAGAACGCGGCCAAGCCCGCCCTGGCTAGGGCTTCAGCAGGCTGCAGATGATTTCGACGACTTCCGGAATGTAGGTTCCGACCAGGCGCGCGTCGCCCTGGCTGGATCCAAGGATGAAGGGACACATTCCGTCCGGTGACTCCACCTGGATGACCCGGGGGTCCGGCGGCCGCGTGAATCTCCAGAACACCCGATGGGCCTGCCCGGCCTGGGGCACCCGCACGATCTCCACTTCGATGGAAGCGTTCTTCGCGTGCGTGCGACGAATGATCTTGGCGATGTCGCGCATGGGGCCATACGGACCTTACAGTTGTTCCTTTTTGCTTTCCAGGCTGCCGGGCTTGAAGGCCTTCAGTTCGTGCACCACCTCGGCCAGCAGGGCCCGCTTCAGGGCATAGGGCAGGAAGGCGCTCTTGAAGCCCATGATGATGACTTCCTTGATCTCCTCGAGGTTGAAGCCCAGCTCTTCGTGGATGACTTGGAATTCCCGGCTCACGGTGGTCCCCGTCACCATGCGGTTGTCCGTGTTCACGGTGACCCGCAGGCCCAGGTCGTAGAAGAGGCGGATGGGGTGATCGGCCATCTTCTTCACGGCCTTGGTCTGCACGTTGCTCGAGGGGCAGCACTCCAGCGGAATGCGGTGATCGTTCACGTAGTTCAGCAGGTCGCCATCCTCGATGAGGCGCACGCCGTGGCCGATGCGGTGGGCCCCGCAGAGGTGGATGGCCTGGTGGATGCTCTCAGGACCGTAGGCCTCGCCCGCATGCAGGGTGCAGTTGATGTTGTTCTGCAGCACGCGGCCAAAGGCGTCCTTGTGGCGCTTGGCGGGAAAGTTCTCCTCGGCGCCGGCCAGGTCGAAGCCCACCACGCCCTTGTTCTTGAACGCCACCGTGAGGTCGGCCAGCCGCAGGGAGATGTCCGGGGAGATGTGGCGCATGCCGCAGAGGATCACGCCGGTCTTGATGTTGTACTTGCGCTCGGCCTGGCCGAGTCCCTCCAGCACCGCCTGTACAATGGCGTGCAGGGTGAGGCCCTTCTGCTGGTGGAGGATGGGGCTGTAGCGCACCTCCAGGTAGCGCACGTTCTCCTTGGCGGCATCCTCCGCCAGCTCGAAGGAGGTACGGACCAGGCTCTCGTAGGTCTGCATCACCGAGAGCGTCACGTCGAAGGCGCGGAGGTACTCCACCAGCGACTTGCAGTCATCGCCCACCTCGACGAAGGGACGCAACCCCTCGACGCTGTCCGCCGGCAGCTTCACCTTCTGCTGCTCGGCCAGGTCGAGGATGGTGGGAATCCGAAGGCTGCCGTCCAGGTGGACATGCAGATCGGTCTTGGGAAGGCGTTGGAGGTCTTGGAGGGTCAGTTTGGCCATGGTCTAGCCTAGCGCCATGCGCCGCCCCGGGCTACGAAAGGCGATCCCCCCATCGCCTGGATCCGCCGCGCAGCCTAGCCCCCCCGGAGAACATCCAGCGAGGCACGGCACCGCCGGGCCGAGCGAGGGGGTCCGGGGATGTGCGCGAAGCGCAGAACCCCCGGAGAACATTCAGCGAGGCACGGCTCCGCCGAGCCGAGCGAGGGGGTCCGGGGGTGTGCGCGAAGCGCGGAACCCCCGGAGAACATCAGGTATTGAGCTGGCTGAGCCGGTGGGCTAGGGCCGAATCATCCATCGCGCTGCGCTGGCAATCCTGGCAGAGACCGAAGATCTGGTGGCTGTGGTGCATGGGCTTGAAATGGAAGCCCTGGCAGATCTCCTCCTGCAGCGCTTCAAGGTCGGAGCGGTAGAACTCGATGATGGCATCGCAGTTCAGGCAGATGAGGTGGTCGTGGTGCTCGTCGCTGCGCACCGCCTCGTAGTGCGCGTGCTGATCGCCGAAGCTGCTCTTCCGCACCAGGCCGCACTGCACCAGCAGGTCCAGCGTGCGGTACACCGTGGCGCGGCTGATGGCCTTGCCCTTCTGCTTGAGGGCCATGTGCAGCTGGTCTGCGTCGAAGTGGTGAGGCTGACCGAACACCTCTTCCACCAGATCGAGACGCTCACCCGTCAGCTTCAACTGCCGGGAGCGGAGAAACGTCTCGAACCGCTGCTGTTCTTCCGGGCGATCGATCTTTGGCTTGCGCATGGGATTCCTCGGGGGGAAGTCTACATGATCTGTGTCCAGAATCGAATTTTACAAATTCACACAGTCCTGGGATTATTATGATCTTGGCGTATACATACTGGAGTAGACATGGCCATTGTCGTTATCGAATCCCCCCAGCTCACGGCGGACCAGAAAACTCGGATCGGCGAGCGGATCATCACCACCCTTCAGCAGGAAGGTCTGGCCCCCGGGTCCGTGGTCGTTCAATTCCTTCCCGAGCGCGGCGACATCTACCTGGATGGCCTGCTGGTGCAGGCACAGCCTTCCGTGACGGCGCCCGCCCCCGTCGCATCAGCGCCGCGGCCGGCGGCCCCCGCCGCGCCCGCGCCTGAGCCTGCCCCCGCCTTCAAGACCAAGGCCCGGCGTTCCAAACCCGAACTCGAGGACTTGAAGGGCCTGCTCATGCACAGCCTCCAGGATCGGGGGTCCCTGAGCAGCTTCGAGGCCCAGGAAGCCCTGGACCTGAAGGACTGCGACTGGGCCCCCGCCACCCTGCGCCGCCTGTTCACCGAGCTGGAGGACGCCAAGCTCATCGTCAAGAGCGGCCAGAAGCGCGGCACCCGCTATGTCTGGAAGGGCATCGCGAACGCCCCCCAGAGCACCCCGCCCGTGAAGCTGGTGAAGGCTGAGACCGACGAGGATTGATGTTCTCCGGGGGTTCCGCGCTTGCGCGCACACCCCCGGGCCCCCGTGCTCGGCCCGGCAGAGCCGTGCCTCGCTGGATCCTCTCCCGGGGGTTCTCTATGCCACGCATGCTGGCAAGAATCTAGGGTCGCGCTTGCGCGCCTCCGCCTGACGCACGCTTTGCGTGCTCCCGCTCGCACGCTCGCGCTTGGCCCGGCTGGGCCGTGCCTCGCTGGAAGCTCTCCTGGGGACCTCCCTAGCAGCGCATGCGTCGCCGGGATCTGATGTCGCGCTGCGCGCACACCCCCTGCCACACTCGGCTCATGGACTGGTTCATCCGGGATTTCGATCATCCCGCCTACTTCACCATCTACGCGGACAAGGCCAAGGACGCGGCCCTGGAGGGGCCCTCCCTGGTTGCCCTGCTGGATCTCCCGGCGGGAAGCCTGGTGCTGGACCTGCCCTGCGGCTGGGGGCGGCTCCATCCCTACCTGTGTCAGCGTGGCCTGCGCGTCGTGGGCGGTGACCTGAGCCCCCTGAACCTCGCGAGACACCAACAGCACTTCGGTGCCCCCCTCGCGCGCCTCGATTTCCGTGCCCTGCCCTTTCGAGCGGACTGCGCCGATGGTGTCTTCTGCGCCTTCACGAGCTGGGGCTACTTCGCCACCGAGGCCGAGAACCTGCGCCAGCTGACCGAATTCGCGCGGGTGCTGCGCCCCGGTGGAACCCTGCTCCTCGACCTGGCCGGCCGGGCCTCGCTCGAGGCGGGGCTGGCCGAGGTGGAAGGCTACTGGCTGGATTTCGTGGATGACGGGTACCAGGAGCGGGCCCGCTGGAGCGAGGACGGGCGACGCATCATCACCGAGCGCCTCTGCCAGGGCGAGACCTTCTGCCATGACATCTGGATCCCCACCGACGCCGAGGTGCGGGCCTGCCTGGACGAGGCGGGCTTCACCGTGGTCCGCGCCTTCGGCGGCCTGGACGGGCGGCCCTGGGACGAAGCGGCCGATCGCTGGATCTACCGCGCCGAGAAGCGGCCCGCCGCGAACAGGTAGCTGGCGAAGCCGACACCGCAGAGGGTCATGGCCCAGGGCAACCCGAAGGCCTGCACCAGGGCGCCGCCCACCAGCGGGCCGACCATGAGGCCCACGGAGTAGGCCAGGTTGAGGATGGAGAAGGCGGAGGCGAAGCTCTGGCTGCCCATGCGCTCCACCTGATCCGCCACCGCTGGGCTGCAGGGACTCATGATGAAACTCGCCGTGCTGCCCAGCCCCATCATGGCCAGCACCACCATCCAGGTCTGCGGCAGCAGCACCGGCAGCGGCAGGAGCACCGCCGTGCTCACCAGGCCCATGCGCAGCACCCGCACCCGGCCGATGCGGTCGGAGAGCTGCCCCATGAGCGGCGACGTGAAGGTGTGGGCCAGCGCCGAGCCCGCGAAGCACAGGCCGATCATGGCGGGGCTGAGGGCCAGCCGGCGGTCCAGATCCAGCGGCAGGGTGGATTCCAGGAGCGCCCAGAGACAGGAGCCGAGAGCCATCGCCCCGGCGAAGAGGCGGATGGCAGGGTTTGACAGCAGCTGTCGAAAGGGCAGGCGCGCGCCTCGTTCCGGTTCCACCTCGGGCAGGAGGAAAGCCCGACCGGCGGCATCGAGGGCCACGAGCGCGGCCCCCAGCAGGAAGGGGGTCGCGGGCCCCGAGTGCTGATCGAGGAAGCCCGAGAGTGGAGGACCGATGAGCACGCCGAGGTTGGCGGCGGCGAAGGCCGTGCCCATGGCCTTGCCGCGGGATTCGGCGGGGTAGTGGTCCGCCAGGAGGGCCATGCCCGGCAGCCAGGTGGCGGCTCCGGCCGCGCCCTGGAAGGACCGGGCCAGCACCAGCAGCCAGTACTGCTTCGACAGCGCGAAGACCACCGTGGCCACCCCCAGGCCCGCCAATCCCCAGAGCATGGGCGCCTTCCGGCCGTACCGATCCGTGAGGATGGCCACGGGGAACGTCGCCAGGAGGAGCGCCACGGCGTAGCTGCCGAAGAGGATCCCCACCTCCATCTGGTTGAGGTGCAGGTCCCGGGCGTAGCGCGGCAGCAGCGGCACCAGCAGGTAGTAGAGGAGCATGTCCACGTGGAAGGCGAGGGCCGTCACGACGAGGGCGGCGGTGTGGGGAGCGGGGCGGCGCATGATCCATGGAACCACGCGCCGCCCCGGTCTTCATCCCCCGGGCCCTCAAGTCGGCATCAGCCCCGGGCCATCTCCACCTTGGGGTAGGCCGCATGGAACCCGGAGGCCTCGTAGGATCGCTGGCTGGCGGTGCCCGGGGCGGTGGACGCGCAGGCCACGTCGCAGCCCCGGTCCCGGGCGAAGGCCAGCCGGGCCCGGATGAGCGCCTTCTGCAGGCCCCGGCCACGGCAGCTTGGGATCACGCCGTCACCCGAGAGCAGCGCCACGCCATCCACGATCCCGAGCATGGCGCCCCCCGCGGGCTGGCCCTCCAGGAAGGCGAGAAAACCCCAGGCGCCCGGGGTGTCCAGCGACACCTCGAAGGGCGGCGTCAGGTCGCGCCAGTCGTCCCGCTCGAGAAACCCCGCGCAGACGACTTGATTGAAAACGTCGGATTCGCTCGGGTCGGCCAGGCGGATGCCCGGGGCCGGCGTGAGGGAATCCTGTGGCTCGAGCGCGCGCGTCCACAGCTGCTGGAACTGATGCAGGCGGTAGCCGCGGCGGGCCAGCTGCGCCCACAGTTCCGGATCGGCGCCCGGGCTCAGCTCCAGCACCGTGGGCTGGCCAAGGAAGGCCTCGACGGCGTCGAGGTCGGCCTCCGCCATGGGTTCAAGCAGGCCCAGGGCCTGGTTCAAGGGATGGCCCACGCCACGGAAATGGGCGAAGCCGCCGCCAAGGGGCAGGCTCTGGCCGCCGCCGGCCTGGTTGAAACGTTCGTTCTGCATGGCCTGGGCGCGCTCGAGGCGGCGCACCAGGGCCTGGAAATCCTGTGACATGGGTGAACTCCGAAAAACACTGAACCCGTGCGGACCGCAGATGGGCGGCCCGTGGGACTTCGCGCCGGAAGGTCAGCCGAGGCGCGCGGCTCTCCCGCCAAGTCCAGGCGCGGAGGTTCGGGGCTGTCGGAGGGAAGTCAGAGGCCTACTCGGAGAACAGCCTCCAGGCTAGCCGAGGCTGCTGCTGAACAAAAGCACAGCCCCCTAACGGAGGCTGTGGTGGATCGGTAAGCCGGGTTCTGTCGTGGAGCGTCATTCCTCTGGGATGGATGTCACCAGCCACCTCGTGCGACCTACCCGCCAGCTCGGTCGGGTCAACCCTCGCCGCTTGCGCGGTGCGCTGGCCTATTTGGTCTTGCTCCCTGGGGGGTTTGCCATGCCCGTGCTGTTGCCAGTCCGGCGGTGGGCTCTTACCCCACCGTTTCACCCTTGCCTGATCCACTTGCGTGGCCATCGGCGGTTTGTTCTCTGTTGCACTTTCCGTCGGGTCACCCCGCCCTGGTGTTACCAGGCCCAGTACCCTGTGGAGCCCGGACTTTCCTCTGCCCTCGCGAGCAGCGACGCCCTGATCCACGGGGGCCAGCGTAGCACGAGCCCTAGCCGGCCCAGGCCACCACGGCCACCTTCGTGCCCGGACGCAGCCCTTCGATCTCGTCCAGCACCCGGGTGGGGGCGCTGAAGGGAAGGTCAGGATGCACCCGCAGCACGATCCGGTCTGGCTGACGGGCCAGGGCCGCGGCCAGGGTTTCCCCCAGGCGGTCGCCCACGTCGAGGTGCCCCGCACGGTTGAGCGTGAGGCGCAGCAGGGGCAGGGGCGGGCCGGATCGTCCCTGCCGAGGCAGGGCCGCGGAGAGCACCCGCGGCAGGGCCGGCACCAGCGTCATGAAGACGATGAGCAGGACCAGGACGATGTCCACGAGGGGCGCGACGTTGATGTCGGAGCGGAGGCGGGTGGCCATGGGAGCCTCACCGGAGCGAGAACTTGAGCGTGAGCTTGAAGGTGGCGATGACGGGCTGCCCGTCCATCCGCGCCGGCTCGAAGCGCCATTGCCGCGCCGCCTGTCGCGCCGCCTCGTGGAAGGCGGGGTGGCCTTCCAGGACCTCCACCTGGATGGGCTGACCGCGCTCGTCCACCGTCATCTTCAGCACCACGGGACCCTGGATGCGGGCCGCCCGGGCGAAGGCCGGGTAGACGGGATCCACCTGGTGGAGCACGGCCAGGCTCGTCGTCGCGTACTCGCGGGCCGTGGGGCCGGCTGGACCCGTGGCAGGGCCCTGCCCGATGGCGGGCGGCTGCGGGCCGTTCTGCAGGCCGCCTCCGGCTGGCGCATCGTTGTGATGGTCCTCCGTGGGCAGGCCGCCGGGCGCGGAGGAGGGATCGGGCTGCTGGGGCGCGGGGTTCGCGGTGGATGTGGGAGAGGCCGTCGAGGCGCTGCCTCCGCCGGTCTGGGGCAGGACGCGCTGGATAAGGGGTGGCGTCACGGGGCCGTCGAACGTGATGGTCCCGCCGTGGGTGATCGGAGGGGCCGGCACCAGCGCCGCGGGCGGCGCGAGGGAGGCCACGATGGCGAGGCCGCCGCCGAGCAGGACGTAGATCAGGCCTGACAGCGCCGCGGTGCGGACGTGGTCGGCGTGGGGCGCCGCGTGGGCAACGGCGCAGGGTTGCAGGGTGGGCGGCAGGTCCTCGTAGACGGGCCCCTGGCCGCGCGGGAACGCGACATGGAACATGGGATCTCCTGTGGGTGGCGCCTGTGGCCTTCCACAGTCCCGCCGCCACAGAGGTGGAGGCTGGTTGGTGGCGGTCCCGGGCCCTGGATCACACACCGTCTGGGGGAGGTCCAAAGATCGCTTGAAACAGGTATCGGCGTGGTGAATGACCTGTCAACCCACCTGGATAGGAAAGTTATGTCACGGTTGTCTCACGCGGAGCCTCACTCCGCGGGCAGGGGCATCACCCAGCCCTCGCGCTGGAGATCCTCCAGCAGCGTCCAGGCGGCGCGGTAGCCATCCGGCGAGGCGCCGCTCAGCACCTCGTCGCGCAGCCGCGCCTGGTAAGGCACCAGCTCGGGGTGGAAGGCGCCCGCCATGCCGGCGTCCGGCTGGAAGAGCCGGAGGAGCAGGGCCTCGGGATGGACGAACCCGAGACCGATGGCGCAGAGGATCACACCGTCCCCATGGCCTTCCACCGCGCCGGCCTCCCTCAGGCGGTCCCGCAGCAGGAGGAGGTCTGCCACGTCCGCGTCGAGGCCGAGCAGCCGCAACGGCATCGGCTCCTCCAGCCGGGTGGGGACATCGTGATCCTCGACCATGGGACAGGGCGGCCGGTGGCCCGTGTAGGGCATCGTCGGCAGGAAGGCCTCGTGGCCCGGTTCGTCCCGGAGCCAGTTGTGGACCAGCCTCAGACAGACGTGCTGGCGGTTGCCTCCCGCGCCAGGGCCGATCCAGAGCAGCCGCTGCACCGTCTTGGCCGCAAACGCCCAGGGTCGCGTGCACCCTTCCCAGGTGCCCGCCGCCACGGGCAGCTTCAGCTGAAGGCCCGCGAGGAACCCGGGGAAGCCCGGATAGGGCGCGGGCAGTGTCAGTTCCACGCCCTCGGCCAGGATCCTCATCTCCAGGCCCGGCAGACAAGCCGGAAGCGGGCTCTCCCGGAGGGTCTCCAGCAGCGCGAGCCGGTATTCCTCGGTGCGCAGGGATTCGATCAGGTGAAGCCGCCACACGCGGCCCGTGGAATCACACGTCCAGGATTCGAGGGCAGAGGGTTCGGGAAGGGCCAGGGCATCCTGCCCAATCAGGGCCAGCCCTTCTGTCCCGTCCGGCTCCACCACGTGCAGGGGATGGATGGCGCGCTGGGCCGAGGCCAGCCGCACCCGACGCTGGGCACGCATCCAGCCGATCTGGTTCCAGGCCATCCCGGCATCCGCCGTGAACGGGAAGAGTGGCGCGGCACCCTGGGAGGCGATCACCTGGTAGGCCTCCGTGCGGCGGATCTCCTGGTGCCGGGTGAGGAGATCCCACACTTCGTCGATGCTCCGCTGGCTGGTGCGGGCCAGCCCCTCGCCCACCTCGTCCATGCGCGCGCTCACGCGCACGAGGCGTTCACGTTCGGGAACGAGCTTGGCCTCCACGCCCCACTGGCGGCCGTGGGCCGCCTCCAGGCCGAGGGCGCGCTCCCCCACTTCATGAAGGGAGAGCTCGGCCCGCTCCGAGGCCTGCCGGACCAGATCCACCAGGCCGAGGTGGGTCTCCAGGGCCCGCTCCAGGTCATGGCTGTGCTGATCGAGGTGCCCAGCCATGCGAAGCAGTTCGTGGGTGCCCGAGATCAACCGGCCCGCCGCTTCCTGGAGGTCCCACAGCCCCGTGGTCTCCCGTTCGAGACCTTGCTGGTGGTGGTTCAGGGAGCGCTCCAGCTCCGAGGCCCCCTCGGCGGTCTGGTCCGCCAGGGAGCGCAGCTTCCCGCCGATGGCCGCCATGCCGGCGCTGCCGCCTTCCTGCTGGGCCAGGATGGCGGCGTTCACCGCCAGCAGGCTGGTCTGCTGCGCGATGCGGTCGAGCCCCTTCAGGGTGCCCTGGGCGCCTGCGAAAGACCGGATGCGATTCTGCGCGTCATCGCGGAAGGATTCGATGCGGCGGGCCAGGGCTTCTGTCTGATCCCGCACGCCATCGGCGGAGAGCCGGAACCGCTGCAGCCACTCGAGGCGGGTTTGGGTCTCCTCCACCAGCCGGGGCGTGTGCGCCACGAGCCCCTTCACGGACAGAGAGAGCCGCGCGCCCTGGCGGACTCCGGCGTCCGCCAGGCGGCCCAGGGCATCCTCCTCGCGCCGCAGCCTGGGGAACGTGTCCTGAAGTTCCCGGATCAGCTCGTCGAGCTGCTCCAGTCCAGCATGCATCTGGCCCAGAACCGCCCGGAACGCGTGGCCTTGAAGCCGGTGCTGATCCGCCTGCAGGCGATGATTCAACTCCAGTTGTTCCAGCTGGAGGGTGTCTTCCAGGGCGCCCTTGAGGTCCCGGCCGAGGGACTGGAGCCGGGCCATTCCGTGCGTGGTCACCTCCAGGTCCATCGCGTGCCTCTGCTCGATGGACTCAAGCAGGCCATCCAGATCCTTCCATTCGCGGGTGATGGCCTCGCGGAGCCGGACTTGGTCCTCCTCGTGCTGTCGCGCCTCGTCCATCACGGTGTTCAGGGCAGCGAAGATCCGCCGATCCCGGCTGTCGTGGCCGGGCGGCGCCGCCATGGGCTGCCGCTCTCCGTCGATAATCCGGCGGGCCCAGTCGTCCAGCCAGCCCTCATGGACCAGGCGTCGCTGCCAGTCCCACCACCAGCGGCCCAGGGTGACCAGGCCCGCCGCCGCCATCACCAGGAAGGCGCCCTCCAGGGGCCGGATCCCTCCAGGGGTGAGGAGCAGAAAGTAGGTGGCGGCTCCCACTCCCAGGAGGGTCGCCAGGTCCAGTCCCACCCGGAAGTTCCGGATCCAATGCCAGAAGTCGCTGCGCTTCCCCATGTCCTGTTCGTCGGCCATGGAACCCCATCGGCCAGTCCCCCCCGGGAGGCAAGAATCAGACGGTCCGCCAGAGGACCTCGTAGCTGCGCAGCCCCCCGCCCAGCTCCTGGAGCAGGCGGGCCCGGAGGAGGGCCGTGACGGCCCGTTGGGCCTCGTCCTCTGGCTGCACCCGGGGCGCCGTCTCCGCCCCGCCGGTCCTCAGGCGCCGGAGGAACTCCCGGGTGCCGGGGGGGAGCGCCTCCACCGGATCCACCGGCGTGCAGGCGGCACAGCACCAACCCTGGTCCGGGCTGAGCAGCACCAGGGCCGCCGTGTCGTTCCCGCAGCGGCCGCAGAGCCGGGGGTGGGGCAGGAGGCCCATGCAGTGGAGGAGCCAGTGCTCGGCGTAGGCCAGGATGCCCAGGGCGTTGTCCGGGTCGGCCTTCAGGGCCCGGCCGCAGGCGCTGAGCAGGCGGTAGAGGCGATCGTCTTCCACGCCCTCCCGGGCCACGCGGTCGAAGAGGTCTGCCAGGCATGCCATCACCAGGCTGGATTCCAGATGGCCCAGGGTCAGGGGGCTGAAGGCCAGCTCGCAGCGGGTGACCCGCTTCAGGTCGGTCTGCTCCTTCCCGAAGAAGCTCACCTTCACCATGCCCAGCGGCTCGAAGGCCGCCACCCACTTGGCGGTGGGCTTCTTCACGCCCTTCGCCACCCCGGAGAGCCGCTCTCCGTGCTCCGAAAGAAAGGACACCACCGCCCCGCCCTCGGCATAGGGCACGGCTTTCAGCACGATGGCGGCCAGGGTCCGGATCACCCATCCAGTCTGCCCGGAATTCAACCTCCGCCCCGGGGCCGGGTCTCACATGACGAGGCAGCCGTCCTCCCTGCCTCCAAGGAGATGCCCATGCCAGCCCTGCTCCGATCCGCCCTGATCCTCCTGCTCGTCGCGGGCCCGCTGGCTGCCCAGCCCGGGCGGCCGCAGAGCCCGCGCGTCGAGCGCCTGGCCCGGGCCCTGAACCTGACGGACGCCCAGAAGACCGCCATCCGGGGCATCCGCGACAAGCACCAGCCGGAGATGGCCCAGCGCAGGGAAGCTGCGCGGCAGGCCCAGGTGGCCCTCCAGGCGGCGCTGCGCGACGCGGCCACCCCCGAGGCCCAGCTCCGGGCCCTCCACGACAAGGCCTCCGCCGCCCGGTTCGACATGATGCTGGCCCGGCGCGCCATCCACCAGGAAGTGCAGGCGGTGCTCACCCCCGAACAGCGGGAGAAGGCGGCGGAGCTGCGCGGCATGGCGCGGGAGCGGATGCGGGGCCACCGCGGCCAGGGTCGCGGCCCGCTTGGCATGATGGGCTGAGGCCCGGCCGGCCCGGGCCCTGGGACCGGTAGACTGGGGGGATGCGCGCATCCCCCCTTCTCGTCTGGGCCGTCACGGCCCTCAGCCTGCTCGGCCAGGAAGCGCCCCCCCTCGCCTTCCGCCAGTGGCTGGGCGGCCAGGAAGTGGGCGGTTCCTCCCTGGTGGTGAAGCAGGAGGGCGGCGCCCGCCAGTGGACCTCCCGCGAGTGGCTGGTGCTGTCCCGGCTGGGCCAGGAGATCCGCCAGGACCTGGAGCAGACGGCCCGCCGGAGCGCCACCGGCGACCTGGCCTTCACCTGGCGGCTGCAGCTGTCGGCAGAGCCCTTCCTCGGACGGGCCGAGTGGTCGCCCCGGGAGCCCAGGGTCCTCACTCTCTACCCGGCGGGCGGCCCCGTGGTGAAGAAGGACGTCCCCGCCGGCGCGGTCCTCTGGCCCGAAGATCTGGAGGCCCGACTCAAGGACGCGGCCCGCACCGGACAGGCCCTCCAGGCCGTGACGTTCTCCTTTCCCGTGCAGCAGTGGAGCCGCCTCCGCCTGGAGCCCAAAGGGCCGGCCCCCCTGCCCGGTTTTCCCGACGCGGTCCGGTTCACCGGCGAGGAACAACAGGGGCAGGCCGTCGCCCCGGTGGAAGTCTGGGTGTCGCCCACCGCCGGCGAGCTGCGCCACCGGTCCGACCTGGGAGGCATGGAGGTGCTCAGCCAGCGCGCCGAACTGCCCTCGCCCACGGCCGGCACGGCCAGCGAAGGATTCTTCGAGCGCACCCTGCAGAAGCTCCCGCCCCACCCCTTCCTGCCCTGGCTGCCCGAGCTGACGCTGAAGGCGGAAGGCGCCCCCCCGGACCTTCCGGAGGACGCCCAGCAGACCCGCCTCGGCAAGGACACCTGGCGCCTCCGGCGGGCCGCCGCCCCCAGCGTCGCCGAGGCGGCACAGCCCCCGGTCACGGGATCGCCCGACGCCCAGGAGGCACGGTACCTGGCTCCCAGCTCCCTGGTCTCCTTCCGCGACCCGGCCTTCGACGGCCTCCTGCGCCGCATGGCCCTGCCGCCCCGCCTGTCCCGCTGGGAGCTCGCTCGGCGGGTGACCGGCTTCGTCTTCGAGTGGATCGTCGACAAGGATTTCTCCGTGGGCTTCGCGTCGGCGGCGGAGGTCTGCCGACAGGCCAAGGGCGATTGCACCGAGCACGGCGTGCTGGCGGTGGCCCTGCTGCGCCGCCTGGGGGTCCCCGCCCGCGGCGTCACCGGCTGGGTGGGCCTGGGCGAGACCCTGGGCCTGCACTTCTGGGTGGAGGTGCGGCTGAAGGACCGCTGGGTGCCCGTGGATCCGACCTTCGACGAGGCCCCGGCCTCCGCCCTGCGCATCAAGCTGGGAGACACGGACCTGGCGGACCTGGGCGGCGTGGGCTGGGAGGGCGCAGCCTTCGCCTTTTCGGGCGTGCGCTGGGTGCCGCAGCAGTCGGCCTCCCGGCCCTGGGGCGCGGACACCGCCCTCCAGGGGGATCAGGTCACCGCTTCCGACGGCTTCCGGCTGCGCCTGCCCGGCGGGGCATGGTCCCTGCGGCAGGGAGCGCTGACGCTGCGCTCAGGCCAGGGCAGCGCCTGGCCCGTCCAGGCCGTGACGCGGCCCCCCGAGGCCCAACTCCGGAGCCTGCGGCGGCTGGCGGGGGCGACGACCCTCCGGCAGGGCTGGTGGGATCCTGCCCAACGGAGGCTGTGGATGGACCTGGGCCGGGGCCGCTGGCTCCAGCTCGACGGCGTCGCGGAAGCCGAGGCGTTCCGCCTGCTGGATCAGCTGCTGGCGCCGACCAGCTCGTCCTGAGCTCCCTCCTGCAGCGCGCAATGCTCGCGCAGCCGCTCCAGGTGGTTCGCCAGGGACAGGCACTCCGCCTCGTCGCAGCAGCTGGTCAGGCGGGCCGCCAGGGCCTGCACGGGTTCATCCAGGCGCTCCATGAGGCGCCGGCCCTTCGGCGTGATCACCACGCGGCTCACCCGGCGATCCTTGGGATCCGCCACCCGCTTGAGGAGGCCCTGCAGCTCGAGGCGGTCCACCAGGCGGGTCACGTTGGCGAAACGGTAGATCATGCGCCGCTCGATCTCGTAGATCGGATGCCCTTTGGTGGGCCCGCCCCGCACGATGCGGAGGACGTTGAACTGCTGGATGGTCAGCCCGTGGGTCTCGAACAGCCGCTCCTGCACGCGGACGATGGCCTCGCGGGTGAGCATGAGCTGGAGCATCAGCTGCACGCCCGGGGCGGGAAGCTTGGAGAGCTGGAGTTCTTCTTGGAGGGTCATGGCGTCCTCGCGTAACTTTGGGGCCAAGGATCAACCCATCCATGGGATTCTGAAAGGTCGTAGGAGCCCTTCTTGCCATCCATCGCCCTGAGTTTGATCAATGTCACGAAACGATATGGCGCGACAGCCATTCTGGACGGATTGAGTTTCGGTCTCTTCCAGGACGAGAAGGTGGGCCTCATCGGCCGCAACGGCGCGGGAAAGAGCACGCTCTTCCGCCTGCTCTCCGGGGACGAGACCCCCGATACGGGCGAGGTGGTCATCACCCAGGGCATGCGCATCGCCCGCCTCAGCCAGGAGCCCCATTTCGCACCCGGCGCCACGGTCCGCCAGGCCCTGGAGGCCGCCCTGGCCGATCACGCGGTGCTGCTCGCGCGCCACCAGGAGATCCACGACATCCTCCACGGAGCGGCTCCTGAGGCGGAAGCCCGCCTCTTTGACGAATTGCAAACCATCGAGCACAAGCTGGACCACTGGGGCTGGGACCTCCTGCCGAGGCTGAAGGCCGCCGCCACCACCTGGGGCCTGGACGACCTCGAGGTGGAGGTGGAGGCCCTCTCCGGCGGCTGGCGGAAGCGCGTGGCCCTGGCCCAGGCCTGGCTGAAGGAACCCGATGTGCTGGTCCTCGACGAGCCCACCAACCACCTGGATCCCGATCAAGTGGAAAAGCTCGAGGCCTGGCTCCAGGGCTACGGGGGCGCCCTGCTCCTCATCACCCACGACCGCCACCTGCTCGACGGGGTGGTGACCCGCATGCTCGAGCTGGACGAGGGCGCGGTGCGGAGCTACGAGGGCGGCTACAGCGACTACCTGCTCGAGAAATCCGACCGGGAGTTCCGCGAGGCCCGCCTCACCGAGCACATGCAAAACCGCCTCCGCCGCGAGATGGCCTGGCTGCGCCGGGGGGCCAAGGCCCGCACCCGCAAATCCAAGCTGCGCATCCAGGAGGTGCTCGACCTCAAGGGCACCGTGGAGGACCGCACGCGGCAGGAGATCCGCACGGGGCTCGCTTTCGCCAAGGGGGGCAACTGCAGCGACGCGCTCATCCGGGCGGAGGCCATCCGGTTCGCCTACCCCGGGGGAGCCGACCTGCTCGGAGGCCTCGACCTCAGCTTGCAGCGGGGCATGCGCATCGCGCTCCTGGGGCCCAACGGCAGCGGGAAATCCACCCTCCTGAAGGTCCTGCTTGGCGAACTGCAGCCCACCGCCGGCGACGTGGCCCGTCATCCCAAGCTGGCCATCACCGCCATCTCCCAGGGCCGGGGCGAGCTCGACCACGGCCGCAGCATCCTGGACAACCTGGCGGACCGGGCCTCGGTGGTGGACACCGGCAGCGGCTCGCTGCTGGCCCACGTCTACCTCACCCGCTTCGGCTTTCCCGTGGACCAGCAGGCCCGGCCCGCCGCCACGCTCAGCGGCGGCGAGCGGAACCGCCTGCTGCTGGCCAAGGCCATGCTCAACCCGGCCGACCTGCTGGTGCTGGACGAGCCCACCAACGACCTGGACATCCCCACGCTCCAGAACCTGGAGGACGCCCTCCTCGAGTTCGAAGGCACGCTGCTGGTCGTGAGCCACGACCGGTTCTTCCTCGACCAGGTGGCCACCCACACCCTGGCCTGGAATGGCACCAGCGAGCCGCGGTGGGAGCTCTACGAGGGCCCGCCCTCCACCGTGCGCAGCCTGCGGGAGGCCCGCGCCGCCGCCCAGGCGCCCATCAAGGCGGAGCCCACCCGCGCCGCGCCGCGCGCGGACGCGCCCAAGGCCAGGAAGCCCGGACTGTCCCAGAAGGAACAGCGTCGCCTGGCCGAGGTGGAGCAGGCCCTCGACGGCCTGCACCGGCGGCTCGCGGAGCTCGATGCGGGCCTGGCGGATCCCGCCGCCTTCCTGAAGCCGGACAGCCCCGGCCACCAGGCCATGAAGGACCGGGAGGCCACCCAGGCGGATCTGGAAGTCCTGGAAATGGAGTGGCTGGAGCTGGAGGAGAAGCGCTCCGGCGCCTGACCTCGTCACAACTTCACCCCTGGGGAAGCCCCAGGCTGGCCTTTTCGCTACCCTGGAGCCTGACCTTTTCTGGAGTGCCCATGCGCCCGACGTCCCTCATGCTCTTCCCCGCGGTGGCCCTGGTCGCCCAGGCCCCCAGCACCAACCTCGATCTCGCCCAGCGGTTCAATTCCGAGCTCCCCGGCATCAACCTGATGCTCAAGGAACTGAAGACCCAGGACGCCCTGGCCAAGGTCAAGAGCCTGATCCCCGCCGAGCGGCCAGCCTTCGACGCCTCCACCCCCAAGGCCTTCGGCCAGAGCCTCGACAACGCCCAGGGCCTGATGTCCCTCTACCGCCTCTACGCCAACGTCGCCTCCGAGGCGGGCCTCTGGGAGCAGGCGGTCGAGATCCAGGAGAAGCGCGCCGCCGCTGCCCGCGCCACCCTCGCGGACCTGGACAAGGCCCAGGCCCCCATCGCCGCCCAGTGGAAGAAGGTCGTCCAGGATTCCGGCGACTACGTGGCCAAGAACACCGCCCGCCAGAAGGAACTCCAGGCCAGCCTGAAGGCCGTGGAGGAGGAGTTCGCCGCGGTGAAGGCCGGCACCAAGAAGCTCGATGCCAAGGAGCGCGCCGCCCTGCAGGCCCGGGGCGACCAGGCCAACAAGATCGACGGCCCCGAACTCGACCAGATCAACGCCGCCCTGCCCGTCCACAAGCAGAACCTGGCCAACGCGCCCAAGGTGACCAAGATGCTGGCGGACAACCGCAAGGAGGTCGACGGCATGGTGAAGGCCGCCGACGAGGCCATCGCGAAGGCGAAGAAGGCCGTGGCCGACCAGAACGATGAGATCACCCAGTTCAACACCAGCCAGGTGATGAAGAAGGTGAAGATCGTCGGCAAGAAGAACTGGGTGGACGCGGTGCTGCGCAACCCCGAGAACGTCACCAAGCTGGGCACCCCCCAGGCCCAGGCGGCCTTCCTGAACCGCATGCTGGTGCTCGATCCCGGCAACGCGGGCGCCACCAAGGCCCTGGAGAACCTCCGAGCCGGCAAGGAGGCCTTCGCCAAAGAGGCGAAGCCCGCGAAGAAGGCCGGCGGCAAGAAGAAGGCCTAACATCCAACCGGATGCCTGCTGACGGAGCGACCATGACCCGCCTTGGATACCTGCTTGCCTGCGTCCTGAGCGTCAGCCTGGGCGCCCAGAGTCTCACCGACCGCTACAAGGAGGTCCGGGGCCCCTGGGAACTCCAGCTCGAGCGGGGCGAAGCCCCCACCGTCCGCAAGGGTGTTGAAGCCTTGCTGGGCCGGGAGGGCCTGACGGTCAATCCCTCGGACTACAACGACATGCACGCCCTGGTGGCCCTGCGCAGCCTGGCCGCCCGGGCCTGCGTGTCGGAAGGCAGCTGGGAGGATGCCATCACGCATTTCCAGAAGGCCCAGTCCGCCGCGGAGGAGAACCTCTCCACCGCCGAGCCCCTCCTCGCCAAGACCCGGATGGAGCACGAACTGAAGCTGAAGGAATTCCGGGATGCCATGGCGAAGCAGGCCCCCCGGCTCAAGGAGCTGGACGACGCCCCGGGCCTGAACCAGGACCAGCTGAAGCTCCGGCAGCAGCTGAAGATCTTCATGGATGAGCAGCGGGCCGCCATCGCCCACAGCGAGCGCGCCCTGAAGGACATTGAGGCCATCCTCGTCCGCCTGAAGCAGGCCAAGGAAACCACCGCCAAGGCCACCTCGGATTGGCAGGCCTTCCTCGCCGCCGAGAAGGCGGAGGTCGCCGAAGTGGGCGGCATGCCGCGGTACGTCGCGGAGAAGCTCGAGCAGGTGAAGGGTGACGACGCCCGGCCCAGGCAGGACCGTCTCGCCTACGCCCGGCGGCTGCAGAAGCTCGACCCCTCGAACAAGGATGTGGTCCGCCTCGTGAACGGCCTGCTGGGCAAGGAAGAGGAACCGGCCCCCGCCAAGCCCGCCCGGAAGAAGAAGGCTGCTTCAAAGAAATAGGGCCACGGTCCGCCGGGAAACATGAAAAGCGGCCCCGAACGGGGCCGCTTTTCATGGCGCGGGTGCGGCTAGAACACGAAGCCGAAGCCCATCTTCACGAAGTCGGTGCTCGGGGGATCGCCGCCGTTCACGTCGTTGCCCGAGATGGTCTTGTGGAAGGTGGCTTCCAAGGTGAAGCGCAGGCCCGCGTCGTAGCCGAAGCTGTGGCCAATGCCGCCAGTGACGCCCATGCGGCTCTTGCGCGTGGTGTCCACGTCGTAGTTGTTGTAGTAGTAGCCCGAGTTGATATCGCCGAAGCTGCGGTCGAACTGCTCGAAGTCGGCGGAGACGCCGGCCAGGAAGTAGAGACCCCGGTGGCGGAAGGCCGTGCCCTGCGGGAAGATCTGCAGCTCGCCGCCCAGGTTGAACTGGGAGTGGCGCAGGTTGATGGTGGCCTCGCCAGGCGCCCGGTTCGAGCCGTTCTCGGCGGAACCGCTCAGGTTCAGGCGGATGGCCAGGTTGCGATCCACCGGGAAGCTGACGGTGAAGCTGCCGCCCAGGCCCACGTCGTAGGTCTCCTTCTGGGGCGGGATCACGTACCCGGCCGAGGGGCTGTAGTAGGCCGGATAGGTCTTGTTGGCGAACTCCCCGGTGGGGAACAGCAGGTTGAGGCTGAAGCCCACATGCGGGCTCTGGGCCTTCAGGGCGGAACCCGAGGCCAGGATGAGGGGAAGCATGAGCAGGGATGCGGCGCGGCGCATGGAACCTCCAGGTTGGATAAGCATGCTACGAGCGAAGGATATGCCAGGTTACGCCAAAGGGCGTCAAACCTTGGATGTTCACCGCGCGACGCGGGTTGAGGCGGTCGGACTTCGCGGCGTTTTGCCTCGGAAGCGTGCGGGATTGCAACGGCGGGCTTTGGGCCCGGCGCCGGATGGCCTACTCTGGTCAGGTCGAGGGCGGTTCATGGTGTGGAAGCAGGATCTGGCGAAACTGAAGCAGCAGCTGGGGCCCGAGGCTCCGGCTCCCAAGCCCGCCCCGAAGCCCGCGCCCAAGCCCGACAAACCGGCCTCCATGGACGAGGAGGATGCGGTCTTCCTGTCCGCCATGGGCTTGCGGCCGGCGCCCGCCAGGCCGCCCCGGCCTGAGCCCGCCCCGGCGCTCACCTCGACACCTGCCCAGACGACCTTGCCCGTCGAGCCGCAGGCCGAGCCACCGGCCCCGGAGACGTTCGAGGACGCCCTCAAGGACCTGAAAGGCCTCAAGCCCCTCGCCAAGGCCCTGCCGGGCGCCGCCGCCAAGCCGAAGGCGCCGGCGCCGGCGTCCAGGGTCCAACCCGAGGCCAGGGTCCAACCCGGGGCCCAATCCCAAGCCACGGTCCCGCTTGAGACCGCCCCCATCCTTCCAGCCCCCGCGGCGGCAGTCGCCCCGGAACCGGAGCCAGCGACGACCCAGGCCCTCCCCGCCCGCTTCCAGCTCGCCGCCGGCATGGCCATCGACGTGGACGGCACCCTCGACCTCCGGGGCCACGCGCTTTCGGACGCCCTGGAGCGCCTCAAGGACCGCCTGGGCGACGGGCAGGTG
>JAFJUR010000196.1 GCA_017859995.1 Holophagaceae bacterium
GCCGCAGCCATCCGCCCGGAGGCGGTCGATGAGTTCAGGCGTGAAGTGCAGGCCGGCGGTGGGGGCCGCCACGGCCTCGCCTTCCGCGGCGGAGAACACAGTCTGGTAGCGGGTCTCGTCCTCGCCGTCGGCGAGATGCTCGATGTAGGGCGGCAGGGGCAGGCGGCCGATGCGGTCGATCTCGTCCCAATCGAGCCCGTGCTCCGCGTGCACCCGCACGGCCCGCAGGCCTTCGGGCAGCGTGTCCAGCACGTCGAGCCGGGCCAGCTCCGCCTTGGACACGGGATCTACCACCATCGCGGCGCCGCCGGGCTTCAGCCGGGCGCCGGGCTTGACCATGGCCTCGAACACGCCCGCGCCCAGGCTCCGCAGCAGCAGGGCCTCGCCCGCGCCCCCGCCCGCACGCCGCAAGAAGAGGCGCGCGTGGCGAACCCGCACGTCGTTCGGCACGCAGAGGCTTCCTTCAGGCACCAGCTCGGGAAGGTCGCGAATGGCGCGATGCGACCAGGTCCCGGCCCGGGCGTCCACCACGAGCAGGCGGGCGCCGTCGCGGTCCGGCGCGGGATGCTGGGCGATGAGCTCCAGCGGCAGGTCGAAGTGGAAATCGGAACGGAGCATGATCCAGGCTCAGGCCTCGGCGAACTGCAGCTTGTGCAGGCGCGCGTACTCGCCCTGGCGCGCCAGCAGCTCGTCGTGGGTGCCCTGCTCGACGATGCGGCCCTGCTTGAGGGCGCAGATGCGGGTGGCCCGCTGGACGGTGCTGAGGCGGTGGGCGATCACGAGGGTGGTGCGGTTCTCCATGAGGGTTTCCAGCGCCGCCTGGACTGCCCGCTCGCTTTCGGTGTCCAGGGCGCTCGTGGCCTCGTCGAGGATGAGGATGGGCGGATCCTGCAGCAGGGCGCGGGCGATGGCGAGGCGCTGGCGCTGGCCGCCGCTCACGCTCGATCCCGTCTCGGCGAGGGGGGTGTCGTAGCCTTTGGGCAGCCCCATGATGAAGTCGTGGGCGTGGGCCTTCTTCGCGGCGACGATGACCTCCTCCCGGCTGGCGAAGAGGCCGTAGGCGATGTTGTCGTGCACGGTGTCCATGAAGAGCTGGGTCTCCTGGGTCACGATGCCGATGATCTTGCGCAGCTCGCGGGGATTGAAGTCGCGGAGGTCGATGCCGTCCAGCGTGACTCGCCCCGCGGTGGGGTCGAAGAAGCGGGGAACCAGGTTCACGAGCGTGGTCTTGCCACCGCCGCTGCCGCCCACGAGGGCCACGGTCTCGCCGGAGTGCACCTCCAGGTCAATGCCCCGCAGCACGGGATGCTTGGCGTCGTAGGTGAATTCCACGCCTTCGAAGCGCAGGAGGGCGGGGCGGGCGGGGACGGGCTTCGGGGCAGGATTCTCGGGCAGCTCCGGTTGGCGGTCCAGCATGCTGTAGACGCGGTCGAGGCTGGCCGAGGCCACCTGGATCTCGTTGTTGAGCTTGGTGAGGCGCCGCAGCGGATCGTAGAGGGCGTAGATGGCCAGGATGTAGGTGAGGAAGTTCTCGGTGGTGAGGGTTCCGGCCTTGAAGCGACCGGAGGCGTAGGCGGCGAGACTCGCCAGCAGCAGGCCGCCGACGAGCTCCATGATGGGCGTCGACAGCGCCGAGGCCCGGGCGCTCTTCATGCCCAGGCGATAGAGTTCCTGGTTCTGGGTGCGGAATCGGTTCACTTCGTAGGATTCCCGGGCGAAGGCCTGCACCACCCGGATGTTGCTGAAGACTTCCTTCAGGCGCTGGAGCAGGCGGCTGGAGGCCTCCTGGTTCCGGTGGTTCACCCGTCGGATGCGCTGGCTGAGCTTCTTCACGGGGATCACCACGAGGGGCCCCGCCAGGAAGAGGGTGAGGCTCAGCTGCCAGTCCATGTAGAGCACGGTGGCGAGCATGGTGACGGCCACGCAGATCTCCCGGACGGCCTCGGCCAGCTGGTTGCTGGCGATGCCTTGCACGGCGCCCACGTCGCTGATGCTCCGGGTGAGCAGCTCGCCCACCGGGTGTTTCTGGAAGAAGGCCGGCTCCTGCATGAGCAGGTGGGCGAAGAGCCGCTCCCGCAGCGCCTGAGTGGCCCGGATGCCGCTGCGGACCATGAGCAGGGTCCCGGCATAGGTGAACAGGCCCTTCAGCGCGAAGAGGAGCACCAGCACCAGGGGCACCAGGAGGCCGCCGCGCAGGGCGGAAGCCTCGGGCAGGTGGGCCATGGCCCAGGCCCGAAGCTGCTCGAGCTGGCCGAACAGGCCCGCCTGGGGAACGTGCAGGGCGTGGGCCTTGCCGTCATCGAAGACGAACTTGATGGAGGCGATGAGGGCGCCCTGGCAGAGGCCCGCCAGCAGCAGCAGGACAGAAGCCCCCGCGATGAGGGGGGCGTGGGGCTTGAGGTGGTCTCTGAAGAAGCGGAGGATCTGCGCCATGGTCAGAGATCAGCTTAGCCGCTCTCACCCGGCGCCAACCCAGGACTGCTTTGGCCCAGGACAGCTCGGCCGCGGACTACTCGACGGTGACCGTGACCGTGCTCTTGCCGTCGTCCAGGCTGAACAGCTCGGTGCCCTTGGGGGCGTTCAGGGCCTGGTCCATGAGCCGCTCCATATCGACGCCCTTCTTTTTGGCCTGGCGCAGCTGCTCATCGGAGAGGTAGCCCCCCACGGCCCGGGCGAGGCCCAGGGCCAGGCGCACGGTGAGCACGTCGGGCTTGGCCCGTTCCTTCACGCGCACCACGAGGAACCGCCCCTGGGCGGGACCTGCGGCCTGGGGCTGGACGCCCATGCCGAGCAGCGCCAGGCGGCAGGCCTCGGAGGAGGTGTCGAGGCGGAGGCCGGCCTGCAGGACGGGCAGGGCCCGGTGGTCCTTTCGCTTGGCCAGCTGGAGGGCGGCGGCGATGCGCACTTCTTCTCGCTCGTCCGTCAGCGCCTGGGCCAGTCCGGCGGCGGCGACGGGGCTGTCCCACTGGCGGATGCCCCAACAGCGCACCCGGTTGAGGCGGGCCTCCTTGCCGAGGAGGCGCTGGTCGGGATGCTTGGCCAGAAATTCGGTGTAGGCCTCGGCCGCGTCATCCCAGCGCTGGTCCTGCTCCAGGCAGGAGGCCAGCCAGTAGCGGGCGTCGGCAGCGCGGGAGGAGCCGGGGAACTCGCGCACCAGCGATCGATAGGCCTGGGCGGCCTCGAACCAGCGCTGGTTGTAGCGGAGGTCTCGACCCTGCCGGAAGAGGGCGTCGGCCGGGCTTTCCGGGGCGACGAGCAGGGCGGGTTCGATGACTGCGGGAAGCAGCAGCGCGGGCAGCGCCAGCAGGGGCAGCAGGGTCATGCACCGTCTCCACGGAGGCGGCGTTCCATGCGCTCAGCCTGGGTCTCAAGGTTGTGGGCCGCGGCCCACTGGCGGAGCTCCTGGGCCCGTTCCACGCTCAGGCAGTTGTCCTCGAAGGCGACCTCGGAGAGCCAGGAGTGCAGGCTCGCGCGGATGGCCTCCGCTTCCTTGATGGGCGCACCCTGCGCGGCGAGCTGGTGGCTGGCCTCCAGCAGGGCCATGGCCATCTCGCGCTCCTGGCGGCGGTCCTCCTCGCCCTTCTTGCAGAGGGTGGGATTCTGCTCGAAGTCCTGCAGCAGGGTGGTGCTCTGGCGGAAGAAGGCGATCCAGGCGCGATCCTGGGTGCGCTTCTGGGCCAGCTGCTCGAGGCGGGCGGTGTCCCGGGCCTGCTCGCGCAGGGACTGGGTCCGCTGGATGGAGAAGGCCGCGGGGACGAGGGCCACGAGGAGGACGGCTGCCGCGGCGAGGGTCCAGGATCCGTTCCAGCGGGACCGGGCCGGAGCGGCCAGGTCGCCGGCGAGGGTGGGGCCGTGGGAACCGAGGGCCAGGTGCAGCTCCAGCAGCGCGGCCAGTTCGGCCTGGACGGCGGGATCCTCCGGCCAGAGCTCGGGCTGGTCGAGCAGGTCGAAGCGGCGGGCCTCATCCATGGGCTCAATGGGGGAGCTCTGGGAATCGGGGCGCTGGGGGTCGAGGGAGGAGGTCATGGCTGGGGTCCAAGGGTTTTGCGGAGCTTCTGGAGGCTTTGGAAGAGGGTGGCTTTCACGGTTCCCTCGGCGCAGCCCAGGTCCTGGGCGATCCGTTTGACCGGATGCTCGTGGACGTAATAGGCGAGGACCATGGCCCGCTGGCGGGGGGTCAGACCTTCCAGAGCCCCTCGCAGGGCCTGGATTCTCCGACTTTGGTCCACGGATTCCCAGGGTGAGGGTTGGTGGGGATCCGGTGCGTCAAAGGTCTCGGGAGGGGGTACCTCCCGCCCTCTTCTACGCAGGTGGTCCGTCGCCGCATTAGCCGCCAGTGTAAAAAGCCAGGCGGCCACGGGTCGACCCTCTTCGAAACGCTGACAATGCTGGAGGCATTTGAGAAAAACCTCCTGGGCCAGCTCCTGGACGAC
>JAFJUR010000197.1 GCA_017859995.1 Holophagaceae bacterium
TGCGGGGGCTGGTCCGATTCCCGCGTTAACGAGCATCGGAGCCAGGGTAGGGGGTCCCGGCTCCGATGGTTTGAGTGGTGCACCCGACTGGAATCGAACCAGCGACCTTTGGCTTCGGAGGCCAACGCTCTATCCAACTGAGCTACGGGTACTCGTGCTGCATTTACTTGATGGTGCGGGGGTTCATGGCGGAAGTGCCCCCGCGGCCGGGATTCCGCCGGAGGTTGATCTTACCCCGGGAACCCGGGTTTCGGCTACCCGGGGCTGGGCCGGGCACGCGATCCGCCCCGTGGCCTTCGGGGAGGGACCCTGGGAGCCACTCCCTGGAGTGGCTTAGGTCACAACTCTGTCATGGGGATTTCCGGATAAGTCACAGTGTGTCCCGAAAATGGGCGGCGCAAGTGAATCAGACGAATTCAAAAGTCAATTTATTGCAAAATTTAAATATTCATCCGAAAGTGTGTCATAAAAGGATCACAAACAATCATCAAGTTATATACGAATATCGCGCGGTCATCGACAGCCCCCTCGACCCTTGAGCCACCAAGAAGGGGAGGGCTATAGTCCGTTTGGAAGGCGACATCTATGTCGTTTTAATTTTCCACGGGGCCATTCGCCTCCCAATGCACTGGTAACGCGCTTCCGCCTCCATAACCTACCCATCAGTCGCTTCACCACCATCAAGGAGATCGAACCATGCAGCACCGATACCTGAAACAGCTGGGCGGGCTCCTCGCCACCACGGCCATCGCCCTCGTGCTGATCGGCTGCAACGGGAAGTCCGGTGCGAACGGTCTCAACGGGACCAACGGGACCAACGGGACCAACGGGACCAACGGCCAGGACGGCCAGAACGCCAGCCTCACGGTGAACGCCGCCACGCTGACGCCTGAACAGTGGGCCGCCCTGAAGCCCACCGTCACCGTCACCAGCGTCACCATGGGCGGCGCGCCGGTGGTGAACTTCAAGATCACGGACCCGAACGGCTACGGCGTGAAGGGCCTCGGCGCATTCACCGCCAAGAGCGCCACCGCCACCCTCACCAGCTACCCCAACCTGTCCTTCACCATGTCGAAGCTGGTGCCCCAGAACGCCACGACCAAGGCCCCCAGCAAGTGGGTGAGCTACATCGTGACTTCCACGCCGAGCACCACCGCGGCTTCGGCGCCTACCCGTCCCACCAGCGACAACACCGGCACGCTGGTCGACAACGGCAACGGCACCTATTCGTACACCTTCTACCGAGACATCACCAAGGTGCAGGCGGCCCTGGATGCGGCGACCTACACCGCCCCCAGCGTCAAGGCTGACCTGGGCGACGTCAGCTATGCGCCAACCCTGGTGCACCGGCTCACCATCCAGTTCTCCGGCGCCGCCCGCGGCACCGGCAGCAACACGGCCAATGGCGTGACCGCGGTTCCGGCCGTGAACATGGCGAACCCGATCAACCTGATCTACGACTTCATCCCCTCGACCGGCGCCGCCGTCGAGGCGAAGGACAGCGGCCGCGAACTGGTGACGCTGGACAGCTGCAACACCTGCCACACCAAGCTCAACGGTTCCGGCTTCCACGGCGGCACCCGGTTCGAAGTGCGCTACTGCGTGGTCTGCCACACCGACCAGCGCAAGTTCGGCCGCGCCGAGAACCCCACCACGGCCACCGCGCCGCTGACCTTCACCGGCACGAGCACCTACCGCTACTACGACCAGGCTGTGGGCGATTTCACCGCCCTGGTCCACCGCCTCCACTCCGGCGAGTTCCTCTTCGAGAAGAACTACAACTACGGCGGCGTGATCTTCGACGAAGTCACCTATCCCCAGCCGACGGCCAACTGCTCCAAGTGCCACGAGAAGACGGCCAACACGCCCCAGGCCGACAACTGGAACCTGGCTCCCAGCCGCCTCGCGTGCGGTTCCTGCCACGGCATCGCCAAGATGGCCGCGGACTACCCGCTGCCCACCGGCAAGCATGCCGGCGGCGTCGCCACGGATGATTCCGGCTGCGTGACCTGCCACGGCCCCGCCGACATCAAGGCCTACCACCAGACCATCAGCCGCGACTATGACCACAACGGCATGATGGGCAACCCCGCCGGCGACCGCGCGGGCTACCCCCTGAACACCGCGGACAACGTTCCCACCGTCGGCATCAAGAGCGGCTTCGGCCCCGTCATCTACGCCACCTCCATGCAGAACCCTCCGGCCGGCGCCTACAAGATCGCCTTCGAGATCGGCAGCGTCGATGTCGTCGCCAACCAGGCCGTGGTGAAATACCGCATCCTCAAGGACGGCTCCCCCGTCACCTTCAACGCTTCCGGTTCCAGCACCCTCGGCATCAACAAGACCGGGTACCTGATGGACAACGTGGACGGCACCCCCGCTATCTACGTGGCCTATGCCCTGACGCAGGATGGCGTCGCCTCCCCCGCCGATTGGACCGCCAACTTCAACGCGACGGTCATGGACCTGCGTGACGGCAAGGCGGCCGCCGGAACCCAGACCGGGCCTGACGCCAACGGCTACTACACCGCCACCCTGGCCAAGCTCATCCCCGCCGGCGCCAAGATGGTCACTGCGGGCCTCGGCTACAACTACAACGGCTTCGTTCAGCTGAACCTCCCCGCGTTCCCCGGCGGTCTCCGCCTCCGCGAGCCCCAGGCTGTGACCAAGCTGGCCACCGGCTTCACCGCCCGCCGCAGCATTGTCAGCAACGCCAAGTGCAACGCCTGCCACGGCCAGCTGGGCGTGAACCCCACCTTCCACGGCGGTGCCCGCAATGACGGCGCCAGCTGCGCGGTCTGCCACAACTACTCCAACAGCAACGCCACCGGCCACACCGGCGCCAACTACTTCTACGGCGGCGGCTGGTCCATCAGCGCCAAGGATATGGTCCACGCCATCCACGGCTCGCACATGCGGACCAACCCCTTCAACTACGAGGCCTCCGCGGCCAACCCCGACGGATTCAAGGAAGTCACCTACCCCGCGATCCTGAACAACTGCGAGGCCTGCCACGTTCCCGGCAGCTACGACTTCAGCGCCACCGCCAGCAAGAACGCCCTGCCCAACCTGCTCTGGTCCACGGCTGCCAAGGCGGACATGACCATTCCCGCCGGCTACACGGGCGACATCATCGGCCTCTCGAAGTGGATGGAATCCTATGTCCTCCCCAAGGGCACCCCGGCGAACTTCACCGGCCGCGCCAACAACCTGGTGATCTCCCCGATCAGCGCCTCCTGCTTCGGTTGCCATGACAGCGCTCCTGCCGTGGCCCACATGCGGCAGAACGGCGGCGTCATCTACAGCGCCTTCGGGGCCAACGCCACCACCGGCGCCAACCCTGAGACCTGCATGACCTGCCACGGCACCGGCAAGACCGCGGACATCAAGACCGTCCACCAGTACTAGTCCCGCAACAGCCCCTTCGAGGGGGCCTGGATCCCGGTCCAGAGGCCCCGATCGAAACCCCACGAATGGCCTGGAAGCTCAGCTTCCAGGCCATTCTGCGCTATGATCGTAGGTGGTTCGACCCGACGCCCGCGAGGCTCCGGCTCGAGAAGGCAGTTCCGTGGTTGACCGGCCTCGATGCGCGGGCTGGATGAGGAGTCTCAGATGGGTTTCCGGTGCAGCACCCCCTTCCTGGCCTTGGCCGTGCTGTTCGCCAGTGCTACCGCCGTCATGGCCGAGACGACGCCCAAGGCGGCCCAGACTGAAGGCCGGAAGCCGGCCGGCCGGGCCGCCAGGGCCGCCAAGCGGCAGGCCCCCGCAAACGTCAAGCTAGTCGACATCAACGGCGCATCCAAGGCGGAGCTGCTGACGCTTCCCAGCATCGACGCAGCCCTCGCCGACAAGATCATCGCGGGCCGCCCCTACGGCAGCAAGTCGCACCTGCTGACCCGCAACGTCCTTCCCGGGGTGAACTACGACGCGGTGAAGGCGCGGGTCGTCGCCAGGCAGCCCTTCGCGGACGCCGCGAAGAATGCCGAGGTCATCGCGAAAGCCAAGAAGAAGAACTGAGGGCCGCGGGCCTCCCACCCAGGCCTGAAGCGACGGGCCCGTGACGGCCAGGGGAAATCCTCGCGTCGACGCCTGGGCCGCTTCCCCCCTCGGCTACCCTGGAGCCTCGCCCCAGGTGGTCCATGCGCAAGCCCTTCTCGATCACCGTGACCTCCGTGTCGTTCGTGCTGCTGCACGTGGCCTGCCTGGCGGCCATCTGGCTCGCCTTCTCCTGGAAGCTGGTGGCGCTCTGCGCGGCGATGTACCTGATCCGGATGTTCGCCGTCACGGCGGGGTACCACCGCTACTTCAGCCACCGCAGCTACCGGATGGGCCGGCTGCCCCAGTTCGCCATGGCCCTCGTGGCGCAGACCTCCGCCCAGAAGGGCGTGCTGTGGTGGGCCGCCCACCACCGGCACCACCACCGGCTGGTGGTCGCACGTGGGCTGGATCCTGTCGGACGCCCACGACCACTACGACCCCAAGGCCATCGAGGATTTCGCCCGCTTCCCTGAGTTGCGGTTCCTCGACACCTACCACTGGATCTGTCCCTGGCTGCTGGGCACGGCCACCTTCGCCTTCGGGATCTGGACGGGGATCGGTGGCTGGGAGGCCCTGGTCTGGGGCTTCGTCATCTCCACCGTCCTGCTCTGGCACGGGACCTTCTGCATCAACTCGCTCACCCACGTGTGGGGCACCCGGCGCTTCCCGACGCCCGACCAGAGCCGGAACAACCTGGTGCTGGCCCTGATCACCCTCGGGGAGGGCTGGCACAACAACCATCACCACTACCAGGCCAGCTGCCGCCAGGGCATCCGCTGGTGGGAGCTGGATCCCACCTACTACGCCCTGAAGGCGCTGAGCTGGATCCGGATCGTGCGGGACCTCCGGCCGTTCCCGGCCGCCTCCGCCCCGAGATGACCTGGTTCCGTCTCCGAATCCTGGAGCCCCTGCTTCGGCTCCTGCGGGAGGGCCTCACGCCGGGGAGACTCGCTTGCAGCCTGGCGGTCGGGCTGGCGCTGGGCATCATCCCCTTCTTCGGAACGTCCACCGCGCTCTGCGTGGCCGCGGCCCTGGCCTTCCGGCTGAACCAGCCCGCCATGCAGGTGGCCAACTACCTGGCGTACCCGCTGCAGATTGCGCTCCTGATCCCGTTCATCCGCCTCGGCGAATACCTCTTCGGGGCGCCCCGGCTGTCGCTTTCCCTGCCGCTGCTGCTGGAAGCGGTGAAGGCGGCCGCCTGGACCGCCCTGGGCACCTTCTGGACCAGCCTCTGGCACGGGGCGGTGGCCTGGGCGCTGGTGGTTCCGCTGCCCGCGGCCCTCCTCGCCTGGGTTCTCGCCAAGGTGTTCAGGAGGCTGGCGCCGGCCCGCCGCCGCGCCTAGCCATCACCCGCTTCGCGCCCTCGTTTCCGCGACGGCCGGTTGCCGGTGCCGACAGCCTTCGGTAGGCTGGTGACCTTCTCTTGATGTTTGGAGCCCCGATGAGCGAGTCCCCCGCCCGCAAATCCGCCGTCATCCGGAAGCGCTTTCCCTGGGGCTGGGTCGTCCTCGGGGTGGTCGCGGTGGTGGCCCTCGGCGCGATGATGGCCGCCCAGGGCGCGCCCGTGGCGGTCTCCGTCTTGGGCCCGACCGTCTTCAAGGCCGGCGAGCGCAACCCGCTGGTGACGGCCTCCGGCTACCTGGTGGCCCGCACCCGGGCCACGCTGTCCAGCAAGGTGCTCGGCCGGGTGAGCTGGCTGGGGGTGCAGGAGGGCAGCCGCGTGCACAAGGGGCAGATCCTGGCCCGCCTTGAATCGCCCGATCTCGCTGCCAGCCGCGACCAGGTGAAGGCCCAGCTGGACCAGGCCAAGGTGGATCTGGACCGCGCCGTGAAGCTGCAGACCCAGGGCATCCAGGATGCGGCCACCGTGGACAAGCTGCGGAGCCAGAAACTCACCCTCGAGGCCCAGCTGGCTTACCAGAACGCGCTTCTCGAAAGCATGGAACTGAAGGCGCCCTTCAGCGGCGTGGTCACCCAGAAGCTGTCCGAAGTGGGCGAGACCGTGGCCCCCGGCAGCGCCGGCGGCGCCAACGCCATCAACGCCATCCTGGTGATGGCCGATTTCGACACCCTGGAAGTGGAGGTGGAGGTCAATGAGGCCTCCATCGCCAAGCTCACGCGCGGCATGCCCGCCGAAGTACGCGTGGACGCGCTGGAAGGGCAGGGTGGCCGGGCCATCCTGAAGGGCCGGCTGCGCGAGATCTATCCCAGCTCCAACCGGCAGAAGGCCGTGGTCATCGTCCGGGTGGCCTTCGTCGACAAGGAT